>NZ_PTSR01000001.1:0-436310 GCF_002965345.1 Escherichia sp. MOD1-EC5950 | reverse complement strand
AGCAGTTGGGTGACAACGGTTACAGCGATACCCAGGGAATGCTGGGTATGAAATATCTCTTTTGATGCCACTTTGCCGCCCGTCGCGGTATACGGGTGGCGCGCTCCCTGCATCAACCTGATAAGCGTAGCGCATCAGGCAAGCCGGACGGTGCTACTGCATGTCCGGCTTCTTCTGCTTAAACTGACTAGATGTGCAGTTCCTGTAATTTCTCTTTCGGCAACGCCAGCTCTTCGTTGCTGTTGATACGCACACCACGTTCCAGGATGCTACGTGCAATATCCTGCGCTTCCTGCAACGAGTGCATCTGGTAAGTGCCACACTGGTAGACATTCAGTTCCGGGATCTGATTCTGATCCTGCACTTTCAGTACATCTTCCATTGCCGCTTTCCAGGCATCAGCGACACGCTTCTCATCTGGCGTACCAATCAGACTCATATAGAAACCGGTGCGACAACCCATTGGCGAGATATCGATGATCTCAACGCCGTTGCCGTTAAGATGGTTGCGCATAAAACCAGCAAACAGATGCTCCAGAGTATGGATACCTTTTTCTGGCATTACTTCTTTGTTCGGCACGCAAAAACGCAGATCGAACACAGTGATTGCGTCGCCATGCGGGGTGTTCATTGTTTTCGCCACCCGAACTGCAGGCGCTTCCATCCGGGTATGATCGACTGTGAAGCTATCTAACAACGGCATTTAGCCACCTCCGGTAATTTTTTTTAAAATATTCTGAACTCTTTGTTCCCAGGCGAGTCTGAGTATATGAAAGACGCGCATTTGTTATCATCATCCCTGAATTCAGAGATGAAATTTTGGCCACTCACGAGTGGCCTTTTTCTTTTCTGTCAGGCGTGTTTTTCCAGCCACACCTTGAACGGTTCGGTATCTGCAGCTTCCATTTCCTGCTGACGGCGTTTAGACGCTTCGCGTTCGGCAATAAAATCCTCTTCACGCAGAATTTCCAGCGGCTCTTCACGCAGCAAATTGCGGTAAGCCTCACCAAATGCTTTACCAGTTCCGCCAATGCCAGTATCAATCATAGACCGTAAGATACGGGCAGAGAAAGTCAGATCGGGATTATCAAAGCAGGCTACCAGCTCATCACACACTTTCTGATACGCTTCGCCGCCGTTAATGCTGTCCAGGGTTTGCGCAACACGTTTCAGATCCCGGAACAGATCTTTGCCCACCTGCGGCAGCGGGAATTGTGCAGTTTCACAGCCAATTCCCAGCGTCAGCCCCGGCTTACGCCCTTCAAGGATCACCCGGTTCCAGTTGACGCGTGTACAGGCAAGTTCGCTACTGCTCATTTCCGGCGCGTCAGCTAACGCACACCAGACCATAAACAGGTCGAGGAAACGCACCTGCTGCTCATCAACACCTATCGGTGAGAAGGGGTTGATATCCAGCGAACGCACTTCGATATATTCAATGCCGCCGCGCAACAGCGCATCAGAAGGCGACTCACCGCTGCGAGTAACGCGTTTCGGACGAATCGGCGCATACAGTTCATTTTCAATCTGCAGTACGTTACTGTTGATTTGCAGTCGCTTGCCGTCTTTCTCAAGACCAATCTTCGCGTACTCTTCCGACGGCGTTTTAATTGCCCGCTTCAGACCAGCTACGTACTCGTAGAGATCGTTAAAGGTAATACCAAGATTACTTTGCGATTTATTGGTATAGCCCAGATCGCTCAAACGAAGAGAGGTCGCATACGGAAGGTAGTACATGCCACTCTCGGTTTTCTCAAACGGTAGCGACGTCGGTTTACCTTGCAGGAAAGAAGAACAAATCGCCGGGGAAGCGCCAAACAAATACGGGATAACCCAACCGAAGCGATAGTAGTTACGGATAGCACGGAAGTAGCCCGCTGAGATTTTCTCTTTGGCGTCAACGCCCGAGATATCACCACACTTCGCCTGCCAGAATGCCATTGGTAAAGAGAAGTTGTAGTGTACACCGGAGATGGTTTGCATCAGCGCGCCATAGCGATTTTTCAGCCCTTCACGGTACAGCGTTTTAAAGCGACCGGTATTGGAAGTGCCATACTGCGCCAGTTCGATATCCTGACCTTCCGCGATGTAACATGGCATACTTAACGGCCACATCCGCTCATCGCCAATGTTACGCGCGGTATAGCGATGCAAATCGCGCATAAAGGTCAGCATATGTTCAATATCGCCATCGACCGGCGTAATAAATTCCAGCAACGCTTCGGCAAAATCGGTCGTGATCCATTTATGCGTCAGTGCGGAACCTAATGCTTCAGGATGACCCGTTGTTGCTAGTGTGCCATCTGGATTAACACGTAAAGTTTCGCGCTCAAGACCGCGCTGTATCCCCGTTAATGCCTGAGGATGTTTTTCCAGCCAGGCCAGCGCCTGTGATACGTCCGGGATCAAATTGACCTCCCGCCTGTCAAAATCGTTTTAATTAGCATAACTGTAATGGTGGCCATGTGTGCAGGCCTACAATTAGTGCCACCACATCATGCCCTGAACGGTGGCTACTGCAACCGCAACGTAGCGCAACGCTTTACCAAGGCACAAAAAAAAGATTACTGGTCCCCACGAGATGCGCATCCATCCCGCTAACAGACACAGTAAGTCGCCAATCACTGGCATCCAGCTTAATAAGAGTGTGACTGCGCCATAGCGTTTCAGCCAGCCAATGGCTTCTTCTTGCCAGCGCGATGTTTTGCGCAATGGAAAGAAACGCCCAAGGATAACGTTAGTTAACCCTCCAAGGCTATTACCCATTGTTGCTGTTAATACTAAAACCCAGGGATGACTCACCCCAGAAAGTAACATTGCCACCAGCACAACTTCCGAATTGCCGGGTAATAGTGTAGCGCTGAGAAAACTACTGGCAAACAACGAGAAGAGCGATAGCGCCTCACTCACAACAAGCGAACATCCACAACGTCCATGCCTGCGGCGCGAGCAGCCTGAATACCGAAATCAGCATCTTCAAAGACCACGCACTGTGTTGGTTGCACTCCCATACGCTGTGCGCACAACAAAAATGTGTCTGGCGCAGGTTTATGATGTTTGACGTGATCGGCAGCAACGACGGCGTCAAAATAACGGCGCAATCCCAGATGTGTTAACAGCACCTCAGCTATAGCGCTTTCACTCCCCGTACCGACAGCCATTGGGCGACGACCATGCCAACTCTTCACTACGTCAACAAGAGGAAGCGGCTCGACGCTATCCAGCAGCATGCTTCTTACCGCCTCTGTTTTTTCACGCGCCAGAGCATGTGGGTCGAGATCGGCCTGGTTCAACTCAATGATCGCCTGGGCAATACGCCAGGTAGGCGAACCATTAAGTGCGATCATGGCCTGTACATCGTACTGAAGACCGTAACGTCCTAATACTTCGCGCCACGCTTTACGGTGCGTAGGCTCGGTATCCAGAATGGTGCCATCCATATCAAATATTAAACCAGCATAACGCTCGTACATGGCCTTCTCACAAATCGAAAAATATGACGCTACTTTAGCGTAATTGCTTGATTTTGTCGCTGATGGCGAAGGGGAAGATTATTCAGGAAATGGATAAAATCGTCATTTAGAAATGAAATATTTTTGAGGGGATCTTTTGGAGAAGATGGTGTATCCGGGAGGATGACTCACTGGCGTTCGCCCTTCGGGCCGTTGCTGGCGCGACGTTATCCTCCCTGGTGCTTGCGTCAATTTTGCAGACCATGAAGATTATCAATCGTGGATAATACGAAGAGAATGGTGCATCCGGGAGGATTCGAACCTCCGACCGCTCGGTTCGTAGCCGAGTACTCTATCCAGCTGAGCTACGGATGCATCGGGAAAGCTTATTTTACTGCTGATATTGATATCGCTACTAAAGCCATATCAAGCAAGAGATGGTGCATTCGGGAGGATTACTCGCCTTGCGGCTCGCCCTTCGGGCCGTTGCTAAAGCAACATTATCCTCCCTGGTGCCTGCGGTTAGTACCACCACCTCTTCGATACCTTCATCGCTGAAGGTTACGGAGAATATGGTGCATCCGGGAGGATTCTAACCTCCGACCGCTCGGTTCGTAGCCGAGTACTCTATCCAGCTGAGCTACGGATGCATCGGGAAAATTTATTTTACTGCTGATATTGATACCGCTACTAAAGCCATATTAAGTAAGAGATAGTGCATCCGGGAGGATTACTCGCCTTGCGGCTCGCCCTTCGGGCCGTTGCTAAAGCAACGTTATCCTCCCTGGTGCCTGCGGTTAGTACCGCCACCTCTTCGATACCTTCATCACTGAAGGTTACGTAGAATATGGTGCATCCGGGAGGATTCGAACCTCCGACCGCTCGGTTCGTAGCCGAGTACTCTATCCAGCTGAGCTACGGATGCATCGGGAAACTTACTTTACTGCAGATTTTTTGACACCGCTGCTAAAGCCGTATCAAGCAAGAGATGGTGCATCCGGGAGGATTACTCGCCTTGCGGCTCGCCCTTAGGGTCGTTGCTAAAGCAACGTTATCCTCCCCGGTGCCTGCGGTTAGTACCGCCACCTCTTCGATACCTTCATCGCTGAAGGTTACGGAGAATATGGTGCATCCGGGAGGATTCGAACCTCCGACCGCTCGGTTCGTAGCCGAGTACTCTATCCAGCTGAGCTACGGATGCAAATGGCGGTGAGGCGGGGATTCGAACCCCGGATGCAGCTTTTGACCGCATACTCCCTTAGCAGGGGAGCGCCTTCAGCCTCTCGGCCACCTCACCACACGCCTCTTACGAGTGCTTCGAAGAACTTGTTTATCGCTCATCGTCGCTGCGTGGCGCACATATTACTTTCTGAGACTTATAAGTCAAACAATTTTTCCCACACTTTTATCGTTTGCACACTTCACGCTCAATTAGTCTGTAAAAACGCCAAAAAGAGTGTTTTATCAACAGAAAAACGGGCATCTGAAAGGTAGCGGTAATACAGAAAAAGGGAGACTAAAGATGAATGAACGGGTGTAACGCGAAAAGAAAATGAAGTGAAGGAGAAATTTTGAGGGTGCGTCTCACCGTTAAAGATGAGACGCGGAAAGATTAGTAACTGGACTGCTGGGATTTTTCAGCCTGGATACGCTGGTAGATCTCTTCACGGTGAACAGAAACTTCCTTCGGGGCATTTACGCCAATACGTACCTGGTTGCCCTTTACCCCTAAAACTGTCACGGTGACCTCATCCCCAATCATGAGGGTCTCACCAACTCGACGAGTCAGAATCAGCATTCTTTGCTCCTTGAAAGATTAAAAGAGTCGGGTCTCTCTGTATCCCGGCATTATCCATCATATAACGCCAAAAAGTAAGCAATGACAAACACATTACATGTAAGCAGTCATGGCATTACATTCTGTTAAACCTAAGTTTAGCCGATATACACAACTTCAACCTGACTTTATCGTTGTCGATAGCGTTGATGCGAATGCCGCAGACTCACTCTGCGGCATTGCCTGACGCTTATATTATTGCAATTTCGCGCTGACCCAGCCTTTCACACTGGCTAACGCTGCAGGTAAGGCCGCAGCATCCGTACCACCGGCTTGCGCCATGTCAGGACGTCCACCACCCTTGCCGCCCACCTGCTGAGCGACCATACCAATCAGTTCCCCTGCTTTCACACGATCTGTGACGTCCTTAGATACGCCTGCAATCAGAGAAACCTTACCTTCGGCTACCGTTGCCAGCACGATAATTGTCGACCCCAGCTGATTTTTTAAATCGTCAACCATGGTACGTAACATTTTCGGCTCAACACCGCTAAGCTCGCTAACCAACAGCTTAACACCATTAACATCAATTGCCTTACTGGAAAGATTCGCACTCTCCTGCGCAGCAGCCTGTTCTTTAAGCTGTTGTAACTCTTTTTCCAACTGACGCGTACGTTCCAGCACTGAACGCACTTTATCAACCAGATTGTTGCTATCGCCTTTCAGCAGATGCGCGACTTCGCTTAAGCGATCGCTGTCCGCATGAACAGTGGTGATAGCACCTTCTCCGGTTACCGCTTCGATACGGCGAACGCCTGCAGCAGTACCCGATTCAGAGGTGATGCGGAACAGGCCGATATCACCAGTGCGGCTGGCGTGAGTACCGCCACACAGCTCGGTAGAGAAATCGCCCATGCTCAGCACACGTACGCGTTCATCATACTTCTCACCGAACAACGCCATCGCGCCTTTCGCTTTAGCCGCCTCAAGATCCATGATGTTGGTTTCGATCGGCAGGTTGCGACGAATCTGTGCGTTCACCAGGTCTTCGACCGCTCGAATCTCTTCAGGTTTCATCGCTTCGTTATGCGAGAAGTCGAAACGCAGCACTTTGTCGTTAACCAAAGAACCTTTCTGGGAGACATGAGTACCCAGAACCTGGCGCAATGCAGCGTGCATCAGGTGCGTTGCGGAGTGGTTCAGACGAATACGGGCGCGGCGCGCTTCATCAACATCAGCCTGCACCGCGTCGCCCACTTTCAGAGAACCCGCAGCAAGTTTACCGATGTGACCTATCGCCTGGCCGTATTTTTGAGTGTCTTCCACCGCAAAAGAGATGCTTGCGCCTTTCAGTTCGCCTTTATCGCCAACCTGGCCGCCTGATTCTGCATAGAATGGCGTTTGATCCAGTACGACAACCGCTTCCTGGCCTGCATTGATTGCATCAACAGCTTTGCCATCAACAAACAGTGCAGTCACTTTGCCGTTCAGTTCCAGATGGTCATAGCCTTTAAATTCAGAAGCGCTATCAACACGGATCATCGCGTTGTAATCAGCGCCAAAACCACTGGCTTCACGTGCGCGACGGCGCTGCTCTTCCATTGCTGCTTCAAAACCGGCTTCATCGACTTTGATGTTGCGCTCACGACAAACGTCAGCCGTCAGGTCAACCGGGAAACCGTAGGTATCGTACAGACGGAAAGCCGTTTCGCCATCCAGCGTATCACCAGAAAGTTTCGCTAACTCTTCGTCCAACAACGCCAGACCGCGCTCCAAAGTACGCGCAAACTGCTCTTCTTCAGTTTTCAGCACCTGCTCAACCAGCGCCTGCTGGCGTTTCAGGTCTTCACCCGCAGAGCCCATAACGTCGATCAGCGGACCAACCAGTTTGTAGAAGAAGGTTTCTTTCGCGCCCAGCATATTGCCGTGACGTACCGCGCGACGAATGATACGACGCAATACATAACCACGGTTTTCATTGGATGGCATGACACCATCTGCTATCAGGAATGCGCAGGAACGAATGTGGTCAGCGATAACACGCAGCGATTTGTTGCTCAGATCGGTCGCGCCAGTGACTTTTGCAACCGCCTGAATCAGCGTGCGGAACAGGTCAATGTCATAGTTAGAGTTAACGTGTTGCAGCACCGCAGCAATTCGCTCCAGCCCCATACCGGTATCAACAGACGGCTTCGGAAGCGGTTCCATAGTGCCATCGGCCTGGCGGTTGAACTGCATGAAGACGATGTTCCAGATCTCAATGTAACGGTCGCCGTCTTCTTCTGCGCTTCCCGGAGGGCCACCCCAGATATGGTCGCCGTGATCATAGAAAATTTCGGTGCACGGGCCGCACGGACCAGTGTCGCCCATCTGCCAGAAGTTGTCAGATGCGTATGGCGCACCTTTGTTATCACCGATGCGAATAATACGTTCGCGTGGGATCCCAACTTCTTTTTCCCAGATTTCGTAGGCTTCGTCGTCGCTTTCATAGACGGTAACCCACAGACGCTCTTTCGGCAGGGCAAACCATTTTTCGCTGGTCAGCAATTCCCATGCAAACTGAATAGCATCGTGTTTGAAATAGTCACCGAAGCTGAAGTTGCCCAGCATTTCGAAGAAGGTGTGATGGCGTGCGGTGTAACCGACGTTTTCCAGGTCGTTGTGTTTACCACCCGCACGCACGCAGCGTTGGGAAGTGGTAGCGCGGGAATAATTACGCTTGTCGAGCCCAAGGAACACATCCTTGAACTGGTTCATCCCGGCGTTGGTAAACAACAAAGTTGGGTCGTTATGGGGAACCAGGGAACTGCTGGCAACTACCTGATGCCCCTTACTGTGGAAAAAGTCGAGAAACGCCTGACGGATCTCAGCGGTGCTCTTGCTCATAATTATCCTGAAATCAAGCTAAAGAAATATCGCTACCAGCAGCAACGTGTTGTTAACCGCCGGGCTGGTAACTGAAAAAGTGGGAATAAGATAAGTTTTCTTGACTGGGAAGTAAAATACCGTATGCGTTCAGTCGGCAAAATTTCGCCAAATCTCCTGGATATCTTCCATCAGATAGCCACGATAGAGCAGAAAACGCTGGATCTTAACTTTTTCTGAAAAGATGGTTGGCAAAGGTTCACCATATTTTCGCGTCGCTTGATCACGCGCCAGCGCGCACCAGTCGATGTCACATTCACGCATCGCTTTTTCTGTCGCCTCTCGGGAGCTCCCTTTCTGGCTCAGTTCCTGACGAATACGTGCCGGTCCATATCCTTTGCGACTGCGACTGGCGATAAAGCGTGCAACAAAGCGGCTGTCATCGAGATAACCGTGTTCATGACACCAGGCGATAACACGCTCATAATCTTCTGCCGTGGCATCAATCTCTTCCGGGCCATTTTTGCCCATAATCGGTGCGGCAAGTTTACGGCGCAGTTCCTGCTCACTGTGATCACGTACCGCCAGAATACGTACCGCGCGATCCAACAGGCGAGTATATATCGGGCGACGGGGCGTTAATTCGGTCATGGCATCCCCTTAAAACTTAAAAAGCAAAAGGGCCGCAGATGCGACCCTTATGTATCAAACAAGACGATTAAAAATCTTCGTTCGTTTCTGCTACACCTTCGCTGTCATCAACAGAGAAATCTGGCGTTGCATTTGGGTTGCTCAGCAGCAACTCACGCACTTTCTTCTCGATCTCTTTCGCAGTTTCCGGGTTGTCTTTCAGCCATGCTGTCGCATTTGCTTTACCCTGGCCGATCTTCTCGCCTTTATAGCTGTACCATGCACCCGCTTTCTCGATCAGCTTCTCTTTCACGCCCAGGTCAACCAGTTCGCCGTAGAAGTTGATGCCTTCGCCGTAGAGGATTTGGAATTCAGCCTGTTTAAACGGCGCAGCGATTTTGTTCTTCACAACTTTCACGCGAGTTTCGCTACCCACCACGTTTTCGCCCTCTTTCACCGCGCCAATACGGCGGATATCGAGACGAACAGAAGCGTAGAATTTCAGCGCATTACCACCGGTAGTGGTTTCAGGGTTACCGAACATCACGCCAATTTTCATACGGATCTGGTTGATGAAAATCAGCAACGTGTTGGATTGCTTCAGGTTACCCGCCAGCTTACGCATCGCCTGGCTCATCATACGTGCCGCAAGGCCCATATGAGAGTCACCAATTTCGCCTTCGATTTCTGCTTTCGGCGTCAGCGCCGCAACGGAGTCAACAACGATAACATCTACCGCGCCAGAACGTGCCAGAGCGTCACAGATTTCCAGAGCCTGCTCACCAGTGTCCGGTTGAGAGCACAGCAGATTATCAATATCGACGCCCAGTTTACGTGCATAGACTGGGTCCAGCGCGTGTTCAGCATCGATAAACGCACAGGTTTTACCTTCACGCTGCGCAGCGGCAATCACCTGTAGCGTCAGCGTGGTTTTACCGGAAGATTCCGGCCCGTAGATTTCGACGATACGGCCCATCGGCAGACCACCTGCCCCAAGCGCGATATCCAGTGAAAGCGAACCGGTAGAGATGGTTTCCACATCCATGGAACGGTCTTCACCCAGGCGCATGATGGAGCCTTTACCAAATTGTTTCTCAATCTGGCCCAGTGCTGCCGCCAACGCTTTCTGTTTGTTTTCGTCGATAGCCATTTTTACTCCTGTCATGCCGGGTAATACCGGATAGTCAATATGTTCTGTTGAAGCAATTATACTGTATGCTCATACAGTATCAAGTGTTTTGTAGAAATTGTTGTCGCAACGTCTGTAATGCATAAGCCGTCGCCTGACGTCGTACTGCATCACGGTCACCGCTGAAGCATTCCCGGCGGGTAATGCCTTCGCCGCTGGCAGAAGCAAACGCAAACCAGACGGTGCCTACAGGCTTCTCTTCACTGCCGCCATCCGGTCCGGCAATGCCGCTGATAGACACGGCATAATCAGCTCGAGCCGCTTTCAGTGCACCAATTGCCATTTCCACCACGACGGGTTCACTCACCGCGCCATGCTGCGCCAGCGTCTCTTCACGTACGCCGATCATCTGCGCTTTAGCCTCGTTACTGTAGGTGACAAATCCGCGTTCAAACCAGGCGGAACTGCCAGCAATATCGGTAATAACTTTCGCGACCCAACCGCCGGTACAAGACTCAGCGGTTGTGACGGTTGCGCCACGGGCTTTCAGTGCCAGCCCGACCTGTTCACTCAATTGCATCAGTTCACTGTCAGTCATCACAACCTCTGTCAGTCAAAAATTTATGCCGGACAAGATAGCACTTTCCCGCAGAAGATGGGGACGAGCGATTCATTTTACGAGTCGCATTCCGAAATAAGACTGTTACGACCAACCGGTAAAGAAAAAAGGCTACCATGCCGCGTTCACATTGATATGTATTCACAGGGAGAGAAAAGCAATGGCAACAAAGAAAACGGATAACACCCCACAAAACGTGCTCAAACAGACCACGCAAATGCGCATGTGGGTCACCATTGGCGGCATCAGCGCCCTGGTTGCAGTGGTATGTAAGATTTTATCTTCTGGCTATCTTGAACCTTTCGACTTCGGTCAGGCTGCATTAGGCGTTGTCTGCCTGGGATATACGATATCGCTGTCGAAAAAAATCAAGCAATTACGTAATTCGAATAAACAGTAATAAAGCAGAGGGAAGTTTAAACTCCCCTCTTGTCAGTTGTTACTGTACGCGCGCCAGCGCCACAGCCTGTCCTAACTGCCAGACTGCCATTGCATAATGGGTGCTGTGGTTGTAACGAGTAATGGTGTAGAAGTTCGGCAGACCATACCAGTACTGGTAACCCGTCCCAACATCCAGACGCAGCAAGCTGGCCTGCTGATGATTCCCCAACGGCTGCTGCGGCGTCAAACCTGCCGCAGCAAGCTGCGAAATGCTGTACTTAGTTTTGAAACCATTTGGTAAACCTGGAGCCTGGCCGTTTGCCATCACCGCCACCAGGTCACCTTTCACCCAGCCGTGCGCTTTGAAATAGTTTGCCACACTACCAATAGCATCAACCGGATCCCACAGGTTGATATGACCATCACCGCTAAAGTCCACGGCGTATTGTTTGTAAGACGATGGCATAAACTGTCCATAGCCCATCGCTCCGGCAAAGGAACCTTTCAGATTGAGCGGATCATCCTGCTCATCGCGCGCCATTAGCAGGAAGGTTTCCAGTTCGCCAGAGAAATATTCCGCGCGGCGTGGGTAGTTAAATGACAGCGTTGCCAGCGCATCAAGGATGCGGGTTTTACCCATCACGCGTCCCCAGCGGGTTTCGACGCCAATAATTCCGACGATAATTTCTGGCGGTACACCATATACCTGCCACGCGCGATTCAGCGCATCTTCATATTGATTCCAGAAAACCACGCCGTTCTGCACGTTATCCGGAGTAATAAATTTTTTGCGATAACGCAGCCATGCACCGTTCGGGCCTGATGGCGGCTGCACCGATGTGGTCGGTGCCTGGTTATCCATCAACCGCAGTACCGAATCCAGACGTTTCGCCTGGGAAAGGATTTCTTGCAGTTGCTGACGATCGAAGCCGTGTTTGCTCACCATTTTATCGATGAACTGCTGGGCATTCGGGTTGTTGGCGAAGTCACCGCCCATCTGCATCACATTGTGCTGCGGCTCAAGCAGGAAGCCGCCAGACGGCGTTCCGGTGGTCGTTTCAGTCTCGGTAGGTTTTGGCTTGCTGCTGCAGGCGGCAAGCAACACAAAAAGGGGAAGCAATGTTACATAACGACGCTTGAACATGAGGAGTCCATTTAACAGATTCAACCTGGGGCAAGTATGGTAAAGCATCGCGCCCTGCACAAGGAAGCGGTAGTCGCTCCCCGATACGGACTTTACATAACTCAAATACCCTTCATCGACACACCTTCACCATAACTTTCAAATTAAAATATTTATCTTTCATTTTGCGATCAAAATAACACTTTTAAATCTTTCAATCTGATTAGATTAGGTTGCCGTTTGGTAATAAAACAATAAATTCTGAAGGAGAGAACAATGATAGAAACCATTACTCATGGCGCAGAGTGGTTCATCGGGCTGTTCCAGAAAGGCGGAGAGGTGTTTACCGGGATGGTGACCGGCATTCTTCCGCTGTTGATTAGCCTGCTGGTAATCATGAACGCACTGATTAATTTTATCGGTCAACATCGTATTGAACGTTTTGCTCAACGTTGCGCCGGTAATCCTGTTTCCCGTTACCTGCTGCTACCGTGCATTGGTACGTTTGTCTTTTGTAACCCCATGACCTTAAGCCTCGGTCGCTTTATGCCGGAAAAGTACAAACCCAGCTACTATGCGGCGGCTTCTTATAGCTGCCACTCAATGAATGGCCTCTTCCCCCATATCAACCCCGGCGAATTGTTTGTTTATCTTGGAATTGCCAGCGGTCTGACAACGCTGAACCTGCCACTTGGCCCGCTGGCCGTCAGTTATCTGTTGGTAGGCCTGATCACTAACTTCTTCCGCGGTTGGGTGACCGACCTGACCACCGCCATTTTTGAGAAAAAGATGGGCATTCAACTTGAACAGAAAGTTCGCCTGGCAGGAGCAACATCATGACACGTATTCGGATCGAAAAAGGGACGGGGGGTTGGGGCGGCCCGCTGGAGCTGGAAGCCACTACGGGGAAAAAAATCGTCTATATCACCGCCGGTACACGTCCTGCGATTGTCGACAAACTGGCACAGCTTACTGGCTGGCAGGCTATCGACGGATTTAAAGAAGGTGAACCCGCAGAAGCGGAAATCGGCGTCGCGGTAATCGACTGTGGCGGTACACTGCGCTGCGGCATCTATCCCAAGCGGCGTATTCCCACTATCAATATCCACTCAACGGGCAAGTCCGGTCCGCTGGCGCAGTACATCGTGGAAGATATTTATGTCTCCGGTGTAAAAGAAGAAAACATCACTGTAGTGGGTGATGCTACTCCACAATCCTCTACCGTAGGTCGTGACTACGATACCAGCAAGAAAATCACCGAACAAAGCGATGGCTTACTGGCGAAAGTAGGAATGGGCATGGGGTCTGCGGTTGCCGTGCTGTTCCAGTCTGGCCGCGACACCATCGACACCGTATTAAAAACCATCCTGCCGTTTATGGCGTTCGTCTCGGCGCTTATCGGCATCATTATGGCTTCCGGTCTTGGCGACTGGATAGCCCACGGTCTTGCTCCGCTGGCCAGTCATCCTCTGGGACTGGTGATGCTGGCACTCATCTGCTCCTTTCCGCTGCTTTCGCCTTTCCTCGGCCCTGGCGCGGTTATCGCGCAGGTTATCGGCGTATTGATTGGCGTGCAGATTGGTCTCGGCAATATTCCGCCGCATCTGGCTTTACCGGCGCTGTTTGCCATCAACGCGCAGGCGGCCTGCGATTTTATCCCGGTCGGTTTGTCTCTGGCGGAAGCCCGTCAGGACACGGTTCGCGTCGGTGTCCCTTCTGTACTGGTGAGCCGCTTTCTGACCGGCGCGCCTACCGTACTTATCGCCTGGTTTGTCTCCGGTTTTATCTATCAATAGAGGTTAAAACATGACCGTTATTTATCAGACCACCATCACCCGTATCGGCGCGAGTGCGACTGACGCTCTCAGCGATCAGATGCTCATCACCTTTCGTGAAGGCGCGCCTGCGGATCTCGAAGAGTATTGCTTCATTCATTGCCACGGCGAATTGAAAGGTGAACTCCATCCCGGTTTGCAATTTTCTCTCGGACAGCATCGCTATCCGGTAACCGCCGTTGGCAGCGTGGCGGAAGACAACCTTCGCGAACTGGGTCATGTCACCCTGCGCTTCGATGGTTTAAGCGAAGCGGAATTTCCGGGCACTGTCCATGTGGCAGGCCCCGTACCCGACGATATCGCGCCGGGATCAGTTTTGAAGTTTGAATCTGTTAAGGAGTAAAAAATGAATCAGGTTGCTGTTGTCATCGGTGGTGGGCAAACCTTAGGCGCGTTCCTGTGCCACGGTCTGGCTGCCGAGGGGTATCGCGTGGCGGTTGTCGATATTCAGAGCGACAAAGCTGCAAATGTGGCGCAAGAAATTAATGCAGAATATGGCGAAGGCATGGCATATGGTTTTGGTGCTGATGCCACCAGCGAGCAGAGCGTACTGGCACTCTCTCGTGGGGTAGATGAGATCTTTGGTCGTGTGGATTTACTGGTCTACAGCGCCGGAATTGCTAAAGCAGCGTTTATCAGCGATTTCCAACTGGGGGATTTTGACCGCTCGCTACAGGTAAATCTGGTGGGCTACTTCCTTTGTGCGCGTGAATTTTCGCGCCTGATGATCCGCGACGGCATTCAGGGACGGATTATTCAGATCAACTCGAAATCAGGCAAAGTGGGCAGCAAACACAACTCTGGTTACAGCGCCGCGAAATTTGGCGGAGTCGGTCTTACCCAGTCACTGGCGTTGGATCTTGCGGAGTACGGCATTACGGTGCATTCACTGATGCTCGGTAACTTGCTGAAATCACCTATGTTCCAGTCACTATTGCCGCAATACGCCACTAAGCTGGGCATAAAACCGGATCAAGTCGAGCAATATTACATCGATAAAGTGCCACTTAAGCGCGGCTGCGATTATCAGGACGTGCTGAATATGTTGTTGTTCTACGCCAGTCCAAAAGCGTCGTACTGCACCGGGCAGTCGATTAATGTCACTGGCGGTCAGGTCATGTTCTGATCAACAGCGGAGATCCTTTAAGGATCTCCGCGAGACTGCCTGATGCGCTACGCTTATCAGGCCTACGCCCCCATACAACACATTGAATTAACAGAACTTTTAAGACCTAATAAGGCGTTCACGCCGCATCCGGCATGAATAAAGCACACACTGTAAACATTCTCAGCGGAAATCCTCCGCCACCACATATAAGGAGAAGTTATGGTATCCGCTCTCATCACCGTCGCCGTTATCGCCTGGTGTACACAACTGGCCTTAGGCGGCTGGCAAATTTCTCGTTTTAACCGTGCCTTCGATGCACTTTGCCAGCAAGGCCGCGTTGGCGTGGGCCGTTCCAGCGGGCGCTTTAAACCGCGGGTCGTAGTCGCCATCGCCCTGGACGATCAGCAGCGCATCGTCGACACCTTGTTTATGAAAGGACTGACCGTTTTCGCCCGACCGCAAAAAATTCCCGCCATTACGGGTATGCATTCTGCTGATTTACGGCCCGATGTGATCTTTCCCCATGATCCATTATCGCAGAATGCTCTATCATTGGCGCTTAAACTGAAACGTAGATAATTTCGTTGTGAATGCTACTTGCTTGCGAAGTTATCATTTTGAAACCTAAATCAGGTAATCACGCCTATGAAACCTCGTCAGCGTCAGGCCGCCATTCTGGAGTATCTGCAAAAGCAGGGGAAATGCTCGGTTGAAGAATTGGCGCAATACTTTGACACCACAGGCACAACCATTCGCAAAGATCTGGTCATTCTGGAACATGCCGGAACCGTCATTCGTACCTATGGCGGCGTGGTGTTAAATAAAGAGGAATCCGATCCGCCAATCGATCATAAAACGCTCATCAACACCCACAAAAAAGAGTTGATAGCGGAAGCCGCCGTCAGTTTTATCCACGATGGCGACTCAATCATTCTCGATGCTGGCAGTACCGTATTGCAGATGGTGCCAATGCTCTCGCGCTTTAATAACATCACAGTGATGACCAACAGTCTGCATATTGTCAATGCGCTATCCGAACTGGATAACGAGCAAACCATCCTGATGCCTGGCGGAACATTTCGCAAAAAATCGGCCTCATTTCACGGGCAACTTGCCGAGAATGCCTTCGAACATTTCAGCTTCGATAAATTGTTTATGGGCACCGACGGCATCGATCTGAATGCAGGCGTAACGACTTTCAACGAGGTCTACACCGTCAGTAAAGCGATGTGTAATGCTGCGCGCGAAGTTATTTTGATGGCTGACTCATCGAAGTTTGGTCGTAAAAGCCCCAATGTAGTTTGCAGTCTTGAAAGCGTCGATAAACTCATTACCGACGCAGGCATTTCTCCAGCGTTTCGTCAGGCGCTGGAAGAGAAAGGGATCGACGTGATCATCACCGGAGAAAGCAATGAGTGAAGCACTACTGAACGCGGGACGTCAGACGTTAATGCTGGAGTTGCAGGAAGCAAGCCGTTTACCTGAACGTCTGGGCGATGATTTTGTTCGCGCCGCCAATATCATCCTGCACTGCGAAGGCAAAGTGGTGGTTTCGGGAATTGGCAAATCGGGCCACATTGGTAAGAAAATCGCCGCAACGCTTGCCAGCACTGGCACGCCTGCTTTTTTTGTCCATCCGGCAGAGGCACTGCACGGCGATCTGGGGATGATTGAAAGCCGCGATGTAATGCTGTTTATCTCGTACTCCGGTGGCGCAAAGGAACTGGATCTGATTATTCCGCGTCTGGAAGACAAATCTATTGCTCTGCTGGCAATGACCGGTAAACCGACGTCACCGCTGGGTCTGGCGGCGAAAGCGGTGCTGGATATTTCCGTAGAACGCGAAGCCTGCCCGATGCACCTTGCGCCGACTTCTAGCACCGTCAATACCCTGATGATGGGCGATGCGCTGGCGATGGCGGTCATGCAAGCGCGTGGGTTTAATGAAGAAGATTTTGCCCGCTCCCATCCAGCCGGCGCGCTGGGCGCTCGCTTGCTGAACAAAGTGCATCATCTGATGCGCCGTGATGATGCTGTCCCGCAGGTGGCGTTAACCGCCAGCGTGATGGACGCGATGCTGGAACTCAGCCGCACCGGGTTAGGGCTGGTGGCAGTGTGTGATGATCAACGACTGGTGAAAGGCGTCTTTACCGACGGTGATTTACGTCGCTGGCTGGTTGGCGGTGGTGCACTCACCACGCCCGTTAATGAAGCGATGACGGCTGGTGGCACCACATTACAGGCACAAAGCCGCGCCATTGACGCCAAAGAGATCCTGATGAAGCGCAAAATCACCGCCGCACCGGTGGTAGATGAAAACGGTAAACTCGCCGGCGCGATTAACCTGCAGGATTTCTATCAGGCCGGGATTATTTAATCCTTCAATCCCAGACGTTTCGCCAGCCGATGCAGGTTGGCGACGTCGATTTCCAGCATCCGCGCACAGGCGGCCCAATTGTGATTATTTTGTGCCAGCGCCTGGCGAATGGTTTCGCGCTGGAACTCTTCTGTCGCTTCACGCAGGTTTTGTTTAACGATGGGCACTGTCGTCACTTCTGGCGACGGCAACGTCACCTCAGGAAAAGCAAAATGTTGCGCCTCAAGAATCACTTCATCACCGCTGCGGGTCGCTCTCGCCAGCACTACCGCCCGATGAATAGCATGTTCCAGTTCGCGCACGTTTCCCGGAAAACGGTAGTGTTGCAATAAATTCCGCGCACTGGCGCTCAACACCACGCGAGAAAGTCCCAGTCGCAGACGGCACTGCTCGCAGAAATAACCCGCCAGCAAAATAACGTCATCGCCCCGCTCACGTAGCGGCGGCACGGAAAGCGGAAACACACTCAGGCGATGGAATAAATCGGCGCGAAATCGCCCTGCCAGTACTTCTTCGTGCAAGTCGCGGTTAGTCGCTGCCAGTACGCGCACATCCACCCGCAAACTGCGGTCATCGCCAACGCGCTGAATATCGCCATACTGCAACACCCGCAGTAGCTTGGCCTGCAATGCCAACGACAACTCACCGATCTCATCCAGAAACAGCGTACCGTTATCCGCCATTTCAAACTTACCACTGCGGTTACTGATAGCGCCGGTAAACGCCCCTTTCACATGCCCGAACAGCTCACTTTCCGCCACGCTTTCCGGCAGTGCGGCGCAGTTGAGATAAACCAGCGGATTCACCGCCCGCGGCGAGGCTTCATGAATCGCTTTCGCCACCAGCTCCTTACCTGTTCCCGTCTCACCGCTAATTAAGACGTTGAGATCGGACGCTGCCACAATCTCAATCTCTTTTTTCAGTTGCGTCATGCCTGGCGACAGGCCAATCATCTGCATCTCTTCCACCGCTTCAAACGGCACGGCATGACCCGGCAACATATTCTGGCTTTCCAGTTGTTCAATCAGCAACGCATTGCTTAACGCCCCCGCCGCCAGTGCGGCAATCAGCCGTAACTCTTCATCGCTGAAAACATCGAACTGATCGGGCTGCATCCCGTCGAGCGTCAATGCGCCAATCAGGTTTTGCCCGGCAAACAATGGCAGACCAACACAGGCATGAACCTTCAGACTCTCCTGCCCGGGAATCAAACCGTCATAGGGATCGGGTAATTCGCTGTCTGCAGGAAAACGCACCACGTCCCCGGCGCGGGCAATCGCTTCCAGCCGCGGATGCCCTTCCAGCGCAAAGCGTCTGCCGAGCACATCTTTTGCCAGCCCGTCGATGGCGAGCGGAATAAATTGCCGCGAGTCGTAGCGCAGCAACGCTGACGCATCACACTCCAGCACCTGACGCAGCGTGGTAATCAGGCGTTGAAAACGATCCTGATGGCCAATCCCGCGCTGCAATTCGATGGCGATATTCGCCAGCACATCAACGGAAAAACTCATCTTTGCCTCACTGTCAATTTGACTATAGATATTGTCATATCGACCATCTGATTAATAGTCATTTTGACTACTCATTAATGAGCATAAATTAATTTATAGAGTAAAAACAATTAGATAAAAAACTGGCACGCAATCTGCAATTAACAGGACATCTTTTTAGAACACGCTGAATAAATTGAGGTTGCTATGTCTATTGTGGTGAAAAATAACATTCATTGGGTTGGTCAACGTGACTGGGAAGTGCGTGATTTTCACGGCACAGAATATAAAACGCTGCGCGGCAGCAGCTACAACAGCTACCTCATTCGCGAAGAAAAAAACGTGCTAATCGACACTGTCGACCATAAATTCAGCCGCGAATTTGTGCAGAACCTGCGTAATGAAATCGATCTGGCAGATATCGATTACATCGTAATTAACCATGCAGAAGAAGACCACGCCGGGGCGCTGACCGAACTGATGGCGCAAATTCCGGATACGCCAATCTACTGTACTGCCAACGCCATCGACTCAATTAATGGTCATCACCATCATCCGGAGTGGAATTTCAACGTGGTGAAAACCGGCGACACGCTGGATATCGGTAACGGCAAACAGCTCATTTTTGTCGAAACACCAATGCTCCACTGGCCGGACAGCATGATGACTTACCTGACGGGCGATGCAGTGCTGTTCAGTAACGATGCCTTTGGTCAGCACTACTGCGACGAGCATCTGTTCAACGATGAAGTGGATCAGACCGAGCTTTTCGAACAGTGCCAGCGTTACTACGCCAATATCCTGACGCCGTTCAGCCGCCTGGTAACCCCCAAAATCACCGAGATTCTGGGCTTTAACTTGCCGGTCGATATGATTGCCACCTCTCACGGTGTGGTGTGGCGCGATAACCCGACGCAGATTGTCGAGCTGTACCTGAAATGGGCGGCGGATTATCAGGAAGACAGGATCACTATTTTCTACGACACCATGTCGAATAACACCCGCATGATGGCTGACGCTATCGCCCAGGGGATTGCAGAAACCGACCCGCGCGTAGCGGTGAAAATTTTCAACGTCGCCCGGAGCGATAAAAACGAAATCCTGACCAATGTCTTCCGCTCAAAAGGCGTACTGGTTGGGACTTCGACGATGAATAACGTAATGATGCCGAAAATCGCCGGGCTGGTGGAGGAGATGACCGGATTGCGCTTCCGTAACAAACGCGCCAGCGCTTTCGGCTCCCACGGCTGGAGCGGCGGTGCGGTTGATCGTCTTTCTACGCGCTTGCAGGATGCAGGCTTCGAAATGTCACTTAGTCTGAAAGCCAAATGGCGACCGGATCAGGACGCGCTGGAGTTATGTCGTGAACACGGTCGTGAAATCGCCCGTCAGTGGGCGCTCGCGCCGCTGCCGCAGAGCACAGTGAATACGGTGGTTAAAGAAGAAACCAGTGCCACCACAACAACCGACCTCGGCCCACGGATGCAGTGCAGCGTCTGTCAGTGGATTTACGATCCAGCAAAAGGCGAGCCAATGCAGGACGTCGCGCCGGGAACGCCGTGGAGTGAAGTTCCGGATAACTTCCTGTGCCCGGAATGTTCCCTCGGCAAAGACGTCTTTGATGAACTGGCATCGGAGGCAAAATGAGCAACGGTATTGTGATCATTGGTTCGGGCTTCGCCGCCCGCCAACTGGTGAAAAATATTCGCAAACAGGACGCCAGTATTCCATTAACCCTGATTGCTGCCGATAGCATGGATGAGTACAACAAACCTGATCTCAGCCATGTTATCAGTCAGGGACAACGTGCCGACGACCTTACCCGCCAGACGGCGGGAGAATTTGCCGAACAGTTTAATCTGCGCCTGTTTCCACAAACCTGGGTGACGGATATTGATGCCGAAGCCCATGTGGTGAAAAGCCAGAATAATCAGTGGCAGTACGACAAGTTAGTGCTGGCAACCGGTGCCAGCGCCTTCGTCCCGCCGGTGCCTGGGCGTGAGTTAATGCTTACTTTAAATAGTCAGCAAGAGTATCGCGCCTGTGAAACGCAACTACGGGAAGCGCAGCGCGTGTTGATTGTCGGTGGCGGCCTGATTGGTAGCGAACTGGCGATGGATTTTTGTCGGGCAGGCAAAGCAGTCACGCTGATCGACAACGCCGCCAGTATTCTGGCATCGTTAATGCCACCGGAAGTAAGCAGTCGCTTACAACATCGGTTGACGGAGATGGGCGTCCATCTGCTGTTGAAATCTCAGTTACTGGCGCTGGAAAAAACGGATTCTGGCATTCGTGCAACCCTGGACCGCCAGCGCAGCATCGAAGTGGATGCGGTGATTGCCGCCACCGGGCTGCGCCCGGAAACCGCCCTGGCACGACGCGCCGGGCTGACGATTAATCGCGGCGTTTGCGTCGATAGTTATCTGCAAACCAGCAATGTCGATATTTACGCGCTGGGCGATTGCGCGGAAATTAACGGTCAGGTATTGCCGTTTCTGCAGCCGATTCAACTTAGCGCAATGATGCTGGCAAAAAATCTGCTCGGCGCTAATACGCCTCTGAAACTACCGGCGATGCTGGTAAAAATCAAAACGCCGGAGTTACCACTGCATCTGGCAGGGGAAACCCAGCGTCGGGATTTACGCTGGCAGATTTGTGCCGAAAACCAGGGAATGGTGGCACGCGGTCTGGACGATACCGATCAGTTACGTGCCTTTGTGGTCAGTGAAGATCGGATGAAAGAGGCGTTTGGATTGTTGAAAACGTTACCGGTGTAGGCGCATCTGGCTACTGTGCCCAAAATGCCAGCGTCGCATCAGGCAACACGGTTGTCGGATGCGGCGCGAGCGCCTTATCCGACCTACGGAGAGCGCATATGTTGGTCACATAATGCGTTCATGACGCATCCGCCTACTGTGCCCAAAATGTCGGATGCGACGCTGGCGCGTCTTATTCGACCTACGGGGAGCGTATATGTTGGTCACATAATGCGTTCATGACGCATCCGCCTACTGTGCCCAAAATGTCGGATGCGACGCTGGCGCGTCTTATTCGACCTACGGGGAGCGTATATGTTGGTCACATAATGCGTTCATGACGCATCCGCCTACTGTGCCCAAAATGTCGGATGCGACGCTGGCGCGTCTTATTCGACCTACGGGGAGCGTATATGTTGGTCACATAATGCGTTCATGACGCATCCGCCTACTGTGCCCAAAATGTCGGATGCGACGCTGGCGCGTCTTATTCGACCTACGGGGAGCACATGTGTAGGCCGGATAAGGCGTTTACGCCGCATCCGGCAATGGTGTCCAAATGCAACACGTTTTATCCGTTCTGGACTTCTTCCGCCAGCCAGCGAGCCGCAGCAATAACCCCCTGCCCCAGAGATAATCCACCATCACCCGCAGGTAAACTCTGCGGGAAAAGCAATGTGAAATCAGCGAGATAATGCGCCAGACGTGCACGCAGCAGGCGGTTATGAATAACCCCGCCGCTGAATACCAGCGTAGTGATACCGCGCATCGTAGCCTGCTCGCGCATCAACTCGGCAACCCCCTGCGCCAGCGCATCATGAAACGCCCACGCCCGTTGATTAACCGGAGCTTGCCAGTTCAGCCACTGCCGCCAGAAAATGGCGAGATCCAGGTGATTATTGACCAACGGCATTGTCACCGGATGCTTCACGCCGTGGCATGAAGACGCCAGCGCCTCCAGCGTACAAGCCGCTTCCCCTTCATAACTTAACGTGGCTGGCGCACAGCCCAGCGCCGCCGCCACGGCATCGAACAAACGCCCGCACGATGACGCCAGCGGCGCGTTAATGCCTCGTTCAATGGCCCGCGCCAGCACGCTCCAGTTTTGCTGTTGCACACTTACCGTTTCAGGATAATTCTGCCACTCCGGCACAAAGCGCAGGCACTGCGCCAGCAGGTTACGCCACGGCTGCTTTGCGGCAAGATCACCACCAGGAAGCGCCACTGCAGGCAAGCCGCCCAGGCGCTCGCATTCACGATAGTTCACCCGCAGGCACTCGCCGCCCCACAAAGCGCCGTTCTCGCCCATACCGATACCGTCAAGCGTCAAAGCAATGACATCACCGCCATCCAGCGGCCAGTTATGCTCCGCCAGACACGCCGCCGCATGAGCATGATGATGCAACACCGTTTGCGTCGGCAGATTCATTTCACTCGCCCACTGGCTGGAGACATAGCCCGGATGCGCGTCATGCACAACACATTGCGGGGTGAAATCGTAGATGTTCTGCATCAGGCGTAACGCTTCGCGCCACTGCATCTGGATACCATCGTCGCTTAAATCGCCCAGATGCTGACTCAACACGGCTTGTTCACCGCGCACCAGGCTGAAGGTGTTTTTCAGATCTGCGCCAAGACACAGCATCGGCGGCACATTTTTAAAACCCGGCGGCAAAGCCAGCGCATCCGGTACATAGCCACGCGAACGGCGCAACATTTCGCCACTTTCGCGCACTACCGAGTCATCCATCCGCTGCACAATATCGCGGTTATGCAACAAGAATCCGTCGGCAATGTCCTGCAAATCCTCCAGCGCCTGTTCATTGCTGATAGCCGGAGGTTTGCCACTCAGGTTGCCGGAGGTCATCACCAGCGGGCATTGCAGTTCCTGCAACAACAAATGTTGCAGTGGATTCGCAGGCAACATCACCCCAACTTCGTTAAGGCATGGGGCAATATCGTCACAAAGTTCGGGAACGTATTTTTTATCCACCAGCACAATCGGCGCGGCAGGCGTGGTGAGCAACTGACGGACAGCCTCTGGTAGGTTTTCTACCGTTGGCAACATAACCGCCAGCGGTTTCGCCGGGCGATGTTTGCGCGCTCGTAGTGTTGCTATCGCGTCACTGTTACGTGCATCACAGGCGAGATGAAATCCGCCAATCCCTTTGATGGCGACGATTTTTCCCGCTTTTAACTGTGCTATAGCAGCCTGTAAAGCAGCCTCTTGTTTGGCATGAACATCATTACTTACCCATTCAAGATGCGGACCACATTCCGGGCAAGCCACCGGCTGGGCATGGAAGCGACGATCGAGCGGGTCGCGGTATTCTTTGTCACAGGCCGGACATAACGGAAACGCTGCCATCACGGTAAATGGGCGGTCATAAGGCATCGCGCGAATAATGGTGAAACGCGGGCCGCAGTGGGTACAGTTGATAAACGGATAACGATAACGCCGTTCGCCCAGGGTATTCATTTCAGCAAGACAGGCAGGGCACGTGGCGGCATCCGGAACAATTTGCGTATTCATGGTGCCGCCTGTGCTCTGGCGGATAGTGAACTCAGTGGGCAGTTGTGACCAGATAAACGGCTCACGATCAACGCTATCAATACGCGCCAGCGGCGGGCAGTGTTGATGCAATTGAACAAGAAACGTTTGCGGATCTTCCAGCAGCCGGACTTCCACGCCATCGCCGTCATTACAGACATCGCCGTGAAGATTTAATTGCTGTGCCAGTTGCCAGACAAACGGACGAAAACCAACGCCCTGCACTTTGCCACGAATACGCAGTTGAACACCGCAAGATGTGTTTTTTGCCATTGAGTTATTCCCGCCATCATGAATCCATAACCCACCCTACCGGATGCGACAGCATCGCATCCGGTAGTCACAGGTCAGCAATATCGCCCGCTCCGTATTCTACGAATATTTCGGGGAATTCCTTTGATGCCAGAATAGTTATGTAAGATTTTTAGAACATCATCGCCGTGCGGCGGCGTTTTTCTGCGCTCAGTTGCTCAAGTTTATTACGATCGACACAAATCAGCGCATGCGTCGGGCACGCAGACATACACGCAGGGCCGTCTTCACGGTGGTTACACAGATCGCATTTATTGGCTTCGGCTTTATCGGCACGTACATTCAGCCCCGCGCCGCTGTTGCGAATCACCGGACGCACCACCACTTCCATCGCGCCGTACGGGCAAGCCACAACGCAGGTTTTGCAACCAATGCAGCGTTCCTGCATGACATGAACAAACCCTTTATCACGGCTGATAGCACCATTCGGGCAGACATTAGCGCACGGAGCATCTTCACACTGACGACAAACAGTAGCAGTGGAAATGTTCACACCTTTAATGACATGGATACGCGGTAAAAAAGTTTCCGGAGTCAGCGAAGCGCAATCCTGATTTTCCTGATGAGAAACCACGCACGCTACTTCACAGGTACGGCAACCAATACATTTACTCGCGTCAGCAATGATGAAACGGTTCATCAAATTCTCCAGCAATGACAGTTAATGCGCCGATACATTCATAAATCATGCCAGTTTTTAATTTGCTGTTATATAAGGAAAATAATTTTCTGGGGCCGACAAAAACACTGTCATCGACACTAGTGACGATGACATGTGATGACGGTAAGGCAATGAGAGAATCGCAGTGAATCAATTTTCTGATGAATGTTTTATCGTCGCCAGTATAAAAAAGTGATTGCCAGGAATGGTGAAGATTTAGATTAGGCAACCCTGCCGGATGCAGCTTACACGTCGCATGAACCATCCAGGCCCGATAAACGTAGCGCATCAGGCAATTTAGCGTTTGCTGTCAGAGCTGATTCACCCCATCAAGCACATCCCCCTTTATCAAACAACGCTGCGTCAGCGCCAGATCTTCCGTTTGCGGGTCGCGCCCGGCGATGGGTTTGATGATGAGTTTACGGTTGGGGGTATAAGCAAAACGCGTGAGAGCGGGATAGCTTAACTTGCCAAACCAGCCGTGAACGCGCTGCCATTTGGCGTCTTTTACCTGATACAGACTGGTTATCCAGTAACCAGAATCAAACTGCATATCCAGCAATTGCGTGTGACCATTGCCTTGCAAATCCAGCAAATCATCTACGCCAGTTTTGCTTGCGGTGTAAAAACCATCGACCTGGAAAACACACGGGCGACCTTGCTGATTAAAGGTCATCAGGATCAAAAACGAGGAAGGCGCCAGCCCGTTTCCCGAAACGCCTCGCCAGATAACCAAATCCTGAATGCCATTACGATCGAGGTCAGCACGGTAAAATTGCGCATTACCCGCCATATTTTGCAGCACACCCACAGGCACAAACCAGGATTTACCAGCGCGGTCTTTAGCGGTTAATTGCCAGTAATCCTCTTCATTTGGCATCTTCTCAAGCGTCACGCCAGCAACGCCCACTTTTCTAAAATGCCAGTTTTGATCGGTAAAATAAGGCATGGTCAGGAGAGATTTCAGCGCACGCTTTTGCGCGTATTCGCTGTCACTCATCGGCAGATATTCGGTAAAGCTGGTGGCCTGCGCAGGCAGCACAAAGCCCAATAAAAAAGCGCACATCCCTGTCCTGATTTTCAATTCCCTGAACTCCTTAACGAAGAACTACTCTTCTTCCGCCGCTAACTGCGCAAATCCGCCGTTTCCTTCCCAGCCTTCCAGCCGTTGATAAACGGTTTCCACCGCATCTTTAATCGGCTGGGTCATCGGGTAGTAAAAGCCGACGATATCCGGCTGGATGCCGAGGAAAATCACTTCGCCAATATCTTCTTTCAATTGGTCGATAAGGTAATTCAACGGCATGTTATGGGTCGTCATCATAAACATCTCAGCGATGTCATCCGGGTCGATGATGCGGATCTCGCCGGGGTTTAGCCCCATATCAGTGGCGTCGACAATCAGCAGTCGTGTCGGGCGCAGCTCGCGGATGGCGACAATGTCATTTTCCGGTGCGCTACCGCCGTCAATCACCACCCAGTTACCTTTCGGCGCGGCGGCGCACTTTTCTGCCAGCAACGGGCCCGCGCCATCATCGCCCATCATGCTATTGCCAACACAAAGTAAAACGTCAGTCACGCAATCTCCTCACCATCAAATAGATGGCGTTTTCCTGATGAATATCATGCAGCATACTTAACAGCATTGTACTCCATTCCTTCTGCTGCGAAGTTTGCGCTGCCCGGGCTTTATCGAATGCATTGGCCAGCATCGGCACATGGTTAATGTCGATGACGATCTCACCGTATTTCGGCACGCCTTCCATTTTTCGGCGGGCTTCGCTGCCCGCCTCCAGTGTCGCAATCCATGCCAGGTATTCATCCCACGGGCAGGTAAGCGCCGCTTCCAGGCAATCGATAACCCCAAGGTGGTGACCAATCGCCAGGCTGTAATAGACCACCTGCTGCGCCTCAGAAGGCGTGGCATCGTTCTCATCAATAAATTTACGGCTCAGTTGACTGAACACCACCTTTTCACTCATCGGATACGCGCCTCTTCAACAACATGATTCAGATGGCTGACAATCTCGTTCAGACGCGGATCGTTTTCCGCCTCCAGCCAGCGTGCAACCTGCTCTTCGCCCTGCCCTAACTGCGTCAGGAAATCATCAGCAATCTGGCGACCGTAACGGTAACCCGCCAGGCGGCGCGCTTCGCGATCCACTTTTACGCGCAGCGGCTGCACCATTTCCGGGTGCAGGATTTCTGCCGGTTGTTCATCCAGTTCGCCGGGGCCACGGGCGTGGATTTTCTGTTCCAGCAAACCGAGCGCCATCGCAAAGCCGTACAGCGTGGCGGCAGGCGTTGGCGGGCAACCCGGAATGTAGACATCCACCGGGACGATTTTATCTGTACCGCCCCACACGCAGTAGAGATCGTGAAAAATGCCGCCGCTGTTACCGCAGGCACCGTAGGAGATACAGATTTTCGGGTCCGGCGCGGACTGCCACGCACGCAGCGCAGGGGATCGCATTGCACGGGTGACCGCGCCGGTAAATAGCAAAATATCCGCATGACGCGGGGACGGAACGACTTTAATGCCGAAGCGTTCTGCATCGAACAGCGGCGAAAGCGTGGCAAAAATTTCGATTTCACAGCCGTTACAGCCGCCACAGTCCACGCGGTAAACGTAGGCAGAACGTTTGATTTTTTTCAGTAACGACGCCTTCATGCTGGCGATGGATTCATCCACCGTCATCGGGACCGGAATGCCGTTGGCGTCACGGGGGCCTAATAAATTGCTCATCAGATGGCCTCTTTCATATGGCGAGTCAGTTCAATACGGTCGGACGGCACCAGGCATTTCTGGCGCTTACATTCCGGGCAAGTCTCAAAGCTTTCGCGGTGGTTTTCCGCGCGGCTGTCGCCGTTGTGCTTAAGCAGCGCAATGGCGTAGTCGATCTCTTTCTGTACGGCGAAAGGACGATTGCAGACGCGGCAGTTGCACAGCGCGAAACGGGACTGTTGCAGGAAGTCTTCTTTCTTCCACACTGCCAGTTCGTACTCTTGCGACAGTTTAATCGCCGCTGTCGGGCAGACTTCTTCGCAGCGGCCACAGAAGATGCAACGACCAAGATTGAACTGCCACGCCAGCTCACCAGTGGCGAGGTCGGTTTCAACCGTTAAGGCGTTTGACGGGCAGGCATTGACACAGGCCGCACAGCCGATGCACTGCTGCGGGTTCTGCTCTGGCTTACCACGGAAGTTTTTATCAACCGCAATCGGCTCCAGCGGATAAGACGAGGTCGCCGTGCCGGTTTTGATGACTTTTTTGATAAAGGTAAACATGGCGATTCCTTATTTCAGCGGCGAGTTTTTACGCTCAATGCTGTAGCGCTCAAGTTCTTTGTACGGCACCACTTTGCTCTTCTTCTTACGCACATCGACCACGGTCATGCGGTCGGTACAGGAGTAGCAAGGGTCGAGGCTACCGATAATCAGCGGTGCATCAGAAACGGTGTTGCCACGCAGCATATAGCGTAGAGTCGGCCAGTTAGCGTAGGTTGCCGCGCGGCAGCGCCAGCGGTACAGCTTCTGGTTGTCGCCGGTCATGCTCCAGTGAATATCATCACCACGCGGCGCTTCGGCAAAGCCCAACGCAAAACGGTGTGGAATATAGGTGAATCCTTCCACCGCCAGCGGGCCACCTGGCAAGTTATCCAGGCCGTAGTCGATCATATTGAGCGAAGTAAAGACTTCGTTGATACGCACTTTCAGGCGCGAAATAACGTCACAACCCTGTTCGCTGTGTACTTCCATCGGCAGCAAGCCATAACCAACAAACGGGTGATCGGCACGGGTATCACGAGCGTGGCCGCTGGCGCGAACCATCGGCCCAACGTTACTGAAGTCGCGGGCGATTTCTGGATCAAGACGACCAATTCCAACGGTGCGCTGTTCCATGTTTGGCGTACTCAGCAGCACATCCACCAGTTCCCGCACTTCACGACGCATTTGCTGCGCCAGTTGGCGGGTCTGGATCATGTCATCTTTCAGTAGATCGCGGCGAATCCCGCCGATCAAGTTCAGACCGTAAGTTTTACGCGCCCCGGTGAGGATCTCCGCCATTTTCATGGAGGATTCGCGCACGCGGAAGAACTGCATAAAGCCGGAGTCAAAGCCAGTAAAGTGGCAGGCAAGGCCGAGGTTGAGCAGATGCGAGTGCAGACGTTCCACTTCCAGCAGAATGGCGCGGATCATCTGCGCACGCTCTGGTACCTGAATGCCCATCGCGTTTTCCACCGACGTGGTGTAGGCGGTGCTGTGGGCGAAGCCGCAGATCCCGCAAACACGGTCAGAGAGGAACGTCACTTCGTTATAACCCATGCGGGTTTCCGCCAGTTTTTCCATGCCACGATGGACGTAGAACAGGCGGTAGTCGGCGTCGATAATGTTTTCACCATCGACGAACAGACGGAAGTGCCCCGGTTCGTCAGAAGTGACATGTAGCGGACCAATCGGTACAACGTTATTTTTCTTATCACCCAGTTCGTTGATGAACTCGTAGGTTTCAGCATCGGTGGTCGGTGCCGGACGCTGACGATAATCCATGCTGTCTTTACGCAGCGGGTAGAGTTCATCCGGCCAGTCATCCGGCAGCACCAGACGACGTTCATCCGGCAGGCCAACCGGAATCAAACCGTACATATCGCGCACTTCACGCTCGCCCCACACCGCCGCCGGAACGCGCGGCGTCACGGACGGATATTCTGGTTTGTTGGCGTCAACTTCGACACGCACGGTTATCCAGCACCTGGTGCCCTTCTCCATCGACAGCACGTAGTAAACGGCATAATGGCCATTCAGTTTGCGCTCGTCGTTACCAAACAGCACCGACAGCCAGCCACCCTGTTTGTAGTAGAGAAACTCCACCACTTCCGGCAGGTAGTTCACCTTTACGGTAACGGTAAGCTGATCTTTGGTCTGCCAGGCGTGGTCCAGCACGACGCCCGGAAATGCCTCATTCAGCGCGGCGAGATAATGTTGACCTAATTTTTCTTCAGACATGCTCAAACTCTCTTTAATCACGCCGCCAGCAAGGAGACGAACGCTAAAAATGCAAAACCAAAACCAGCCCAGGTCATGCGCGGAGTAATATCAAGACGCAGACGGGCCATGCTGTTTTCGAATAGCGCGATAACCAGTACACCGACCACCAGTTTGACGATGGCAATCACCAATGCCAGCAGCAGCCCACCGGCGGTGAAGGTTTCCATTTGTCCCCACGGGATAAACACCCCGACGAACATCTGCAACACCACCAGTTGTTTCAGGCTGATACCCCATTTCATTACGCCAAAGCCGCTACCGCTGTATTCAGAGAGCGGCCCTTCCTGCAACTCCTGCTCGGCTTCCGCCAGGTCGAACGGCAGTTTGCCCATTTCGATAAAGGTGGCGAATGCACAGGCGCAGAGCGCCAGCACCAGTGGAATACTTTGGCTCAGCGGCCAGTGATAAACGGTGTCGGTGATGTTGCTGATGTTGGTGGAACCGGCAACCTGTGCGGCGACCCACAGCCCAAGCAGCAGCATCGGCTCAACCAGCACACCCAGCATCGCTTCACGGCTCGCGCCGATAGCGGTAAACGGGCTACCGGTATCCAGACCGGAAATGGCAAAGAAGAAACGCGCGATAGCGAAGAGATACAGTAAGGTGATCAAATCACCCAGTTGCGGCAGCGGAGAACCGACGGTCACTACCGGTAACGCAGTGGCGATAGTCAGCATGACGCCCACCATCACATACGGCGTCAGGCGAAACACCCAGCCAGAGGCATCCGGGCCAACGCTCTGGCGACCCAGCAGTTTGATAATGTCGCGATACTCCTGCAGCACGCCTGGTCCGCGACGGTTATGCAGACGGGCGCGCGCCACGCGGGTAATACCGGAGAGCAGCGGCGCAACGGCAAATAACACCAGCGCCTGAATTAACGGATACAAAACACTCATTCTCAGGCTCCTCGTGAAACAATAATCACCACCAGTACCGCCAGTTCAACCAGCGCCATCCGGCGGAACAGCAACGCACTTCCCTCGCTCTGCCAGCCCGGCACCAGCGACACCGGATTCAGCACTTTGCGCAGTTTCAGCACCGGCGCAAACGCCTGTTTCACCGGCATGGCAAAACCGTGAGCAGTAATCACCATTGATTTTTCGTGGTCATAGCCACACACCCATGCCGCGCCACGGGAACGTGACGGCAGACGGTCGCCTTTGCAAATCGCCATAATGATGAATGGCAGCAGCGGGCAGGCAATCAGCAGCAACGTGATCATCGGTTGAGAAACGGTGGTGTTAGCAGGCTCCAGCGGCAGAGGTACAGCAGCAGACAGCATCGGCAGCAGCCACGGCGCAGCAACACCGCCAATCACGCAGCAAATCGCCAGTGCCACCACACTTACGCTCATCAGGATCGGCGCACAGGTGGCGTTTTCAGCTTCTTTGGTACGCGGTGCGCCGAGGAAGGTTACGCCATAGACTTTCGCCATACACATCACCGCCAGCGCACCGGTAATTGCCAGACCCACAGCGAGCAGCGGCCCCAGCAGACGGGCAACAAACGCGCCGCTATTGCTCAGTTTGAAGAAGGATTGATAGATAACCCATTCACCGGCAAACCCGTTCAGCGGCGGCAGCGCCGCCATTGCCATCAGCCCGACTAACATGGCGATGGAGATAACCGGCATTTTCTTGCCAATTCCGCCCAGTTTTTCGATATCGCGATGACCAGTACGGAACCAGACGCTACCCGCGCCGAGGAACAGTACGCTTTTGAACAGGCTATGGTTAAGCAGATGGTACAGACCACCGACCAGGCCAAGGGCAATCAGCGCCGGTTGTTCAAGCGCGATACCCGTTACACCAGCGCCCAGCCCCAGCAGGATAATGCCGATATTTTCCAGCGTGTGGTAAGCCAGCAGACGCTGGATATTGTGCTCCATCAGTGCATACAGACCGCCGACGAACGCGGTGATCATGCCGAGCACCAGCAGCGCAATCCCCCACCACAGCGGCGCGTTCCCCCCCAGCAGCGACAGAGTTAAAATACCCAGCAGGCCAATTTTCATCACTACCGTGGAAAACAGCGCTGCCGCTGGCGCAGAGGCGTTGGCATGAGCCTGCGGCACCCAACCATGCAGTGGGATAATCCCGGCCAGCAGGCCAAAGCCAATCACGCCAAGCAGCCAGATATCGGAACCGAGCGGCAGTTGTTGCACTCGCATATCCAACAGGCGCAAATCCAGCGTGCTATAACGCTGCCACACCAGCCAGCAAGCGATCGCCAGCAGCAAAGTGCCAAGACGCCCCAGCGCAAACCACAGTTTGCCCTCTTTGCTATTACTGGTGAGGAACACCGCGCACAGGGCCATGATTTCAGCCATTACCACGAACATGCCCAGGTTACTGGCGATGACAGCGCACACGGCGGCAGCCATCAACATATTGATCTGCAAGCCGTTGCATTTCACCTGCGCATGGCGATGCCAGTCAATGTTGTAGAGGCTGACAAACAGGCCGCACAGACCAAGGGTAATCAGCCAAATCGCGTTAAGCGGGGAGATTTGGATATCAAAACTCACCAGCGACAGCGCACCGCTCACGCCGACCGCACCCGTCAGCACGGTGAACCCTGCGGCAGCCGTGTACAGGCTACCGACCGCGCCGCCAATCCCGGCAATCCAGCCACTTAGCGCCTTATGAAAAGAAAAGAGAAATGCCAGAACAGCGGCGGCGGCAAACCACGCCACGCCGCTATTGATCAGTGAAATTGCGCTCATTTAGCCTCTCCACTTTGAGCCTGCTGAAACAAGGTGAGATCGCCAAAGTCCGTGTTAAAAGTCAGCTCACGCTTACGCTTGCTGACGCGGGCGATATCGGTGTTATCCACCAGATGCAGGGCTTTGGTCGGGCACATCCGCACGCAGGCCGGACCTTGTTCATCAAAACTACAGAGGTCACATTTGACGGCGATTGCGCGAATACCCGGCACCCAGTCAAGCAACGTGCTGACACGCGCCGGAGCAGGCGGTGCCGGTGGCGCTTTCGCGGTATTGGCGTTTGCCGGAATATCCAGCGGACGGCTGCCGGAAAATTCGATTGCGCCAAACGGACAGGCAATGCCGCACAGTTTGCAGCTTACGCACAGACTTTCATTAAGCTGGACTGCGCCATCAACGCGGGTGATAGCGTTAACCGGGCAGACCACCGCACAGGGCGCATCTTCGCAGTGATGGCAAAGCTGCGGTGCAGATTCTTTATCATTCAGCATCACTCGCAGGCGCGGCATAGATTGCAGGCCGTGCTGGCGATGCGTCTCTGAACAGGCTGCTTCACAGGTGTGGCAGCCGATACAGAGCGTGGAGTCAGCAATTACAAAACGATTCACCAGGCATTCCTCAGGTGATTGTCATTTTTGACGAAAACATGCCGATGAAATGTCATTTTCGACACTCATCGACACGCCCATCCCCAAACAGGCATGACGCCTGCAACACAGGCAAAGCCTCAGCTCATGCTGCCGAGCTTTGTCCCTTTACCAGTTGGCTTAAATTCACCGGGGTATTGTTTTCAATGGCGGTGTATAAGCTGTCGTAAACGCCAGCGATTTTTTCGAGATAGTGTTCCAGCACTTGTTCGCGATTGCGGATGTTGACCTTGCCATCAATCATGCCGTCAATGCCCAACTGAGCCTGTGCAATCTGCTGTTTATCTTCGCCGTCTTTCGTTTCAACGTAGTACTCGATGGTGTGGCTGTTAAAACCATCCCCGAGGGTGACGTAAATTCGAAAATGCTCAAAAAGAACGAAACAGAGTTCTTTATCTGGCGCGCAGCTCATAGCGTGATGCAAACGCGCTTTTGATAACGTGATCCCCTGAACCAGCGAATTGCAGTAAATATGCCACTGGTCCTGTAGGCGACGATGCCGCTGTGCGATGTAATCGGCTTTCTCGCTTATTTCCCAAATAGTCATTGTCAGGTTACCCGTTTAACAGAGATGTCTGCCCTCAAGCATTTTTTGTGCCAATTTTTAATCTGTTGTTATTTAAGTATTTTTTATGATTCCACTGAATTTCGACGCCGTGTCGACGTGTCATTTCGACATCATCGACATTATTCACCGCAGCGATAATCAACGCTGGCACAATTATTGCTTATAGCTGGCAATAGTTAATGGGAGGCGATATGCACGAAATAACCCTCTGCCAACGGGCACTGGAATTGATCGAACAGCAGGCCGCAAAGCATGGCGCAAAACGCGTAACTGGGGTCTGGCTCAAAATTGGCGCATTTTCTTGTGTCGAAACCAGCTCTCTTGCCTTTTGTTTTGATCTGGTTTGCCGCGGCAGCGTGGCGGAAGGTTGTAAACTGCACCTCGAAGAACAAGAGGCCGAATGCTGGTGTGAAACATGCCAACAGTATGTGACGCTACTGACCCAGCGCGTCCGCCGCTGTCCACAGTGTCATGGCGACATGCTGCGTATTGTGGCAGACGACGGTTTACAGATTCGGCGGATAGAAATAGACCAGGAGTGAGCGATGTGTACAACATGCGGTTGCGGTGAAGGCAACCTGTATATCGAGGGTGATGAACATAACCCTCATTCCGCGTTTCGTAGCGCGCCTTTTGCCCCGGCAGCACGCCCGAAAATGAAAATCACCGGCATTAAAGCGCCTGAATTTACCCCCAGCCAGACTGAAGAAGGCGACCTGCATTACGGTCACGGAGAAGCAGGCACTCACGCGCCGGGCATGAGCCAGCGTCGGATGCTGGAAGTGGAAATTGACGTGCTGGACAAAAATAACCGTCTGGCTGAACGCAATCGCGCACGCTTTGCTGCCCGCAACCAACTGGTGCTCAACCTGGTTTCCAGCCCTGGTTCCGGTAAAACCACGCTGCTGACCGAAACCTTAATGCGCCTGAAAGATAGCGTTCCGTGTGCGGTTATCGAAGGTGACCAGCAGACAGTTAACGACGCCGCGCGCATTCGCGCTACCGGCACACCGGCAATTCAGGTAAACACCGGTAAAGGCTGCCATCTCGACGCACAGATGATTGCCGACGCCGCACCGCGTCTGCCATTAGACGATAACGGTATTCTGTTTATCGAAAACGTTGGCAATCTTGTATGCCCGGCCAGCTTCGATCTCGGTGAAAAACACAAAGTGGCGGTGCTCTCGGTCACTGAGGGTGAAGATAAGCCTCTGAAATATCCGCATATGTTTGCCGCTGCCTCGCTGATGTTGCTCAACAAAGTTGATCTGCTGCCGTATCTCAATTTCGACGTTGAGAAATGCATCGCCTGCGCCCGCGAAGTCAATCCAGAAATTGAAATCATCCTGATTTCCGCCACCAGCGGCGAAGGGATGGACCAGTGGTTGAACTGGCTGGAGACACAGCGATGTGCATAGGCGTTCCCGGCCAGATTCGCACCATTGACGGCAACCAGGCGAAGGTCGACATCTGCGGCATTCAACGCGATGTCGATTTAACGTTAGTCGGCAGTTGCGATGAAAACGGTCAGCCACGCGTGGGTCAGTGGGTACTGGTTCACGTTGGCTTTGCCATGAGCGTAATTAATGAAGCCGAAGCGCGCGACACCCTCGACGCCTTACAAAATATGTTTGACGTTGAGCCGGATGTCGGCGCGCTGTTGTATGGCGAGGAAAAATAATGCGTTTTGTTGATGAATATCGCGCGCCGGAACAGGTGATGCAGTTAATTGAACATCTGCGCGAACGTGCTTCACATCTCTCTTACACCGCCGAGCGCCCACTGCGCATTATGGAAGTATGCGGCGGCCATACCCACGCCATCTTTAAATTCGGTCTCGACCAGTTGCTGCCGGAAAACGTTGAGTTTATCCACGGCCCGGGTTGCCCGGTGTGCGTACTGCCGATGGGCAGAATCGACACTTGCGTAGAAATTGCCAGCCATCCGGAAGTCATCTTCTGTACCTTTGGTGACGCCATGCGCGTACCCGGTAAACAGGGGTCGCTGCTACAGGCAAAAGCGCGCGGTGCCGATGTGCGTATTGTCTACTCACCAATGGATGCGTTGAAACTGGCGCAGGAGAACCCAACCCGCAAAGTGGTGTTCTTCGGCTTAGGGTTTGAAACCACCATGCCGACCACCGCCATCACTCTGCAACAGGCGAAAGCCCGCGATGTGCAGAACTTTTACTTCTTCTGCCAGCACATTACGCTGATCCCGACTCTGCGCAGTTTGCTGGAACAACCCGACAATGGCATTGATGCGTTCCTCGCGCCGGGCCACGTCAGTATGGTTATCGGCACCGACGCCTATAATTTTATCGCCAGCGATTTTCATCGTCCGCTGGTGGTCGCTGGATTCGAACCACTTGATCTACTACAAGGCGTAGTGATGCTGGTAGAGCAGAAAATAGCGGCTCACAGCAAGGTAGAGAATCAGTATCGCCGGGTAGTACCTGATGCCGGTAATCTGCTGGCGCAACAGGCGATTGCTGATGTGTTCTGCGTTAACGGTGACAGCGAATGGCGCGGACTGGGCGTGATTGAATCTTCTGGCGTGCACCTGACGCCGGACTATCAGCGGTTTGACGCTGAAGCGCATTTCCGCCCGGCTCCGCAGCAGGTTTGCGATGATCCGCGCGCGCGCTGTGGCGAAGTATTGACGGGCAAATGTAAGCCGCATCAATGCCCGTTATTTGGGAACACCTGTAATCCTCAAACCGCGTTCGGTGCGCTGATGGTTTCCTCCGAAGGAGCCTGTGCAGCGTGGTATCAGTATCGTCAGCAGGAGAGTGAAGCGTGAATAATATCCAACTCGCCCACGGCAGCGGCGGCCAGGCGATGCAGCAATTAATCAATAGCCTGTTTATGGAAGCTTTTGCCAATCCGTGGCTGGCGGAACAGGAAGATCAGGCACGTCTTGACCTGGCGCAACTGGTGGCGGAAGGCGACCGTCTGGCCTTCTCCACCGACAGCTACGTCATTGACCCGCTATTCTTCCCTGGTGGCAATATTGGCAAGCTGGCGATTTGTGGTACGGCGAATGACGTTGCGGTCAGCGGCGCAATTCCACGTTATCTCTCCTGTGGTTTTATCCTTGAAGAAGGGTTGCCGATGGAGACGCTAAAAGCGGTCGTCACCAGCATGGCAGAAACCGCCCGCGCGGCTGGCATTGCCATTGTGACTGGCGATACCAAAGTGGTACAACGCGGTGCTGCAGACAAATTGTTTATCAACACCGCAGGAATGGGCGCGATCCCGGCGAATATTCACTGGGGCGCACAAACTCTGACCGCAGGCGATGTATTGCTGGTTAGCGGTACGCTCGGTGACCACGGTGCAACTATCCTTAACCTGCGTGAGCAACTGGGGCTGGATGGCGAACTGGTCAGCGACTGTGCAGTGCTGACGCCTCTGATTCAGACACTGCGTGACATTCCCGGCGTGAAGGCGCTGCGCGATGCCACCCGCGGTGGAGTGAACGCGGTGGTTCATGAATTCGCGGCAGCCTGCGGTTGCGGTATTGAACTTTCAGAAGCTGCACTGCCGGTTAAACCTGCCGTGCGCGGCGTTTGCGAACTGCTGGGACTGGATGCCCTCAACTTTGCCAACGAAGGCAAGCTGGTGATCGCCGTAGAGCGTAACGCGGCAGAGCAAGTGTTGGCGGAGCTGCATTCCCATCCACTGGGACAGGATGCTGCGTTAATTGGCGAAGTGGTGGAACGTAAAGGTGTTCGTCTTGCAGGGCTTTATGGTGTGAAACGAACTCTCGATCTACCACACGCCGAACCGCTGCCTCGTATATGCTAATAAAAATCTAAAGCTCCTTTAATTTGTCATTTACCTTTTGCACCGCTTAGCGGTGCTTTCCTGGAAGAACAACATGTCGTATACACCGATGAGTGATCTCGGGCAACAAGGGTTGTTCGACATCACTCGGACACTATTGCAGCAGCCCGATCTGGCCTCGCTGTGTGAGGCTCTTTCGCAACTGGTAAAGCGTTCTGCGCTCGCTGACAACGCGGCGATTGTGTTGTGGCAAGCGCAGACTCAACGTGCGACTTATTACGCGTCGCGTGACAAAGAAACCCCAATAAAATACGAAGACGAAACCGTTCTGGCGCATGGGCCGGTGCGCAGCATTTTGTCGCGTCCTGATACGCTGCATTGCAGCTACGAAGAATTTTGTGAAACCTGGCCACAACTGGCCACAAGCGGTTTATATCCCAAATTTGGTCACTATTGCCTGATGCCACAGGCAGCGGAAGGGCATATTTTTGGTGGCTGTGAATTTATTCGTTATGACGATCGCCCGTGGAGCGAAAAAGAGTTCAATCGCCTGCAAACATTTACGCAGATTGTTTCTGTTGTCACCGAGCAAATTCAGAGCCGCGTCATCAACAACGTCGACTACGAACTGTTATGTCGGGAACGGGATAACTTCCGCATTCTGGTCGCCATCACCAATGCGGTACTCTCCCGCCTGGACATGGACGAACTGGTCAGCGAAGTGGCGAAAGAGATCCACTACTACTTCGATATCGACGATATCAGTATCGTCTTACGCAGTCATCGTAAAAACAAACTCAACGTTTACTCCACTCATTATCTTGATAAACAGCATCCCACTCACGAACAGAGTGAAGTTGATGAGGCCGGAACCCTCACCGAGCGCGTATTTAAAAGCAAAGAGATGCTGCTGATTAATCTCCACGAACGAGATGATTTAGCCCCCTACGAACGCATGCTGTTCGACACCTGGGGAAACCAGATCCAGACGTTGTGCCTGCTACCATTGATGTCTGGTAATACCATGCTGGGCGTATTGAAACTGGCACAGTGTGAAGAGAAAACCTTTACCACCACCAACCTGAGTTTACTGCGCCAGATTGCCGAACGTGTGGCGATTGCCGTGGATAATGCTCTTGCCTACCAGGAAATCCACCGTCTGAAAGAGCGGCTGGTTGATGAAAACCTCGCCCTGACAGAACAACTCAACAATGTGGATAGTGAATTTGGCGAGATTATTGGTCGCAGCGAAGCCATGTATAGCGTGCTCAAACAGGTTGAGATGGTGGCGCAAAGCGACAGCACCGTACTCATTCTTGGTGAAACTGGCACAGGAAAAGAGCTAATAGCCCGCGCAATTCACAATCTGAGTGAGCGAAACGGTCGTCGAATGGTGAAAATGAACTGCGCCGCCATGCCTGCCGGATTGCTGGAAAGCGATCTGTTTGGTCATGAGCGTGGCGCCTTTACTGGTGCCAGCACCCAGCGCATCGGTCGTTTTGAACTGGCGGATAAAAGCTCGCTGTTCCTCGATGAAGTGGGTGATATGCCGCTGGAGTTACAGCCGAAGCTACTGCGCGTGTTGCAGGAACAGGAGTTTGAACGCCTCGGCAGCAACAAAATTATTCAGACGGACGTGCGTTTAATCGCCGCGACTAACCGCGATCTGAAAAAAATGGTCGCTGACCGTGAGTTCCGTAGCGATCTCTATTACCGCCTGAATGTCTTCCCGATTCATCTGCCACCGCTACGCGAGCGTCCGGAAGATATTCCGCTGTTGGCGAAAGCCTTCACCTTCAAAATAGCCCGCCGTCTGGGGCGCAATATTGACAGTATTCCAGCCGAGACTCTGCGCATATTGAGCAACATGGAATGGCCGGGTAACGTCCGCGAACTGGAAAATGTCATTGAGCGCGCGGTGCTGCTGACTCGCGGTAACGTTCTACAACTCTCTTTACCCGATATCTCACTACCGGAACCTGAAACGCCGCCTGCCGCGACGGTCGTCGCCCAGGAAGGTGAAGATGAATATCAACTGATTGTCCGTGTACTGAAAGAGACCAATGGTGTAGTTGCGGGGCCGAAAGGAGCTGCACAACGTCTGGGGCTAAAACGCACCACCCTGCTGTCACGGATGAAACGGCTGGGAATTGATAAAGCGGCATTGGTTTGACAGATTTAGTTATACTCAGTCAACATTCAATGAAAGGAGGCAGTATGGCCGTTTCAGCAAGAAATCAATTAACCGGAACCGTTAGCGCAGTAGCAATGGGCGCGGTGAATGATGAAGTAGAACTGACGCTGGCAGGTGGCGCTAAGCTGGTGGCGATTGTGACCCACAGCAGCCAGCAAGCCCTGGGGCTGGCAAAAGGGAAAGAAGCGATTGCCCTGATTAAAGCCCCGTGGGTAACGCTGGCAACGGAAGACTGTGGACTGAAATTCTCCGCTCGCAACCAGTTTGCTGGCAGCGTGTCGAAAATCACCGAAGGCGCAGTGAATGCCACTGTCCATATCAAAACGGATGCGGGTTTTGAAATTGTGGCGGTGGTAACAAATGAAAGCCAGGATGAGATGAAACTCACCGCTGGCTCGCGCGTTATTGCGTTGATCAAGGCATCAGCAATCCTGATTGCGACCAAAGCGTAAGCGCCGTATTTGCCGGAGAATATAAACTCCTCCGGCAAATTTATTTCTTCGGGCGATATTTTTCTGGCAGTTCCGGCACCGGACGCTTGTCATCAATCAGATGACGCACGGTTAAGATCGGATGACGCCACAGCATTCGCGGCCCCGCCCAACGCATAATCTGCTTCATCTCTTCACGCTTCGCTGGCTGATAACAGTGCACCGGACACTGCTTACAGGCCGGTTTCTCTTCGCCAAACACACATTTATCCAGCCGTTTTTGCGCATAAGCAAACAACGTCTCGTAATGCTCCGGCTCCGCTGACGCCTGCGGGCATTTCGCTTGATAAAGATCGATCATTTTTTTAATCGTCAGTTTTTCACGAGAGATACGCTTGCCGGACATGCTGCCTCCACACTCTTAAGGTGCATTTATATTACAACTTAATTTTAAAGGGGACTATGGCTCTGAAGGAGGAGGTTTCTTCAACCAACGCAATGTTTTCATAATCAACACGCAAAAGCTGCAAAACAGCATCTTTCCCGGAACCAGCATCAAGAACTCACCGTTCGCGTCTTCCCCTGAAATGATTAACTCCGGTATCATGTGCGCCTTATGTGATTACAACGAGAATAAAAACCATCACACCACATTTAACATCAGGGAACCGGACCTAACTCCATGAGTGTAATAGAAAATTTCGAAGCCCATACGCCAATGATGCAGCAGTATCTCAAGCTGAAAGCACAGCATCCGGAGATCCTGCTGTTCTACCGGATGGGTGACTTTTACGAGCTGTTTTATGACGACGCGAAACGGGCGTCGCAACTGCTGGATATTTCGCTGACTAAACGTGGCGCTTCCGCGGGTGAGCCAATCCCGATGGCAGGTATCCCCTATCACGCGGTAGAAAACTATCTTGCCAAACTGGTAAATCAGGGCGAATCCGTCGCTATTTGTGAACAGATTGGCGATCCGGCGACCAGCAAAGGGCCCGTTGAGCGCAAAGTTGTCCGTATCGTCACACCGGGTACTATCAGCGATGAAGCCCTGTTGCAGGAGCGCCAGGACAACCTGCTGGCGGCTATCTGGCAGGACAGTAAAGGTTTCGGTTACGCGACGCTGGATATCAGTTCCGGGCGTTTTCGTCTGAGCGAACCGGCTGACCGCGAAACGATGGCAGCAGAACTGCAACGCACCAATCCGGCGGAACTGCTGTACGCAGAAGATTTTGCTGAAATGTCGTTAATTGAAGGTCGTCGCGGCCTGCGCCGTCGCCCGCTGTGGGAGTTTGAAATCGACACCGCGCGCCAGCAGTTAAACCTGCAATTTGGCACGCGCGATCTGGTAGGTTTTGGTGTTGAAAATGCGTCACGCGGTCTTTGTGCCGCTGGTTGCCTGTTGCAGTATGCAAAAGATACCCAGCGCACAACCTTGCCACATATCCGCTCTATCACGATGGAACGCGAGCAGGACAGCATCATTATGGATGCTGCGACGCGCCGTAATCTGGAAATCACCCAGAATCTGGCGGGTGGCGCGGAAAATACGCTGGCTTCCGTGCTTGACTGCACCGTCACGCCGATGGGTAGCCGTATGCTGAAACGCTGGCTACATATGCCAGTGCGCGACACCCGCGTGTTGCTTGAGCGCCAGCAGACCATCGGCGCATTGCAGGATTTCACCGCCGAATTACAGCCGGTACTGCGGCAGGTGGGCGATCTGGAGCGTATTCTGGCACGACTGGCGTTACGTACCGCTCGCCCACGCGATCTTGCTCGCATGCGTCACGCCTTCCAGCAACTGCCGGAACTGCGCGCACAGTTAGAAACTGTCGATAGTGCACCGGTACAGGCGCTGCGTGAGAAAATGGGCGAATTTGCCGAACTGCGCGATCTGCTGGAGCGGGCAATCATCGACACGCCGCCGGTACTGGTGCGCGACGGTGGTGTTATCGCACCGGGCTATAACGAAGAGCTGGATGAGTGGCGCGCGCTGGCTGACGGCGCGACCGATTATCTGGAGCGTCTGGAAGTCCGCGAGCGTGAACGTACCGGCCTGGACACGCTGAAAGTTGGTTTTAACGCGGTGCACGGCTATTACATTCAAATCAGCCGTGGGCAAAGCCATCTGGCACCGATTAACTACATGCGCCGCCAGACGCTGAAAAACGCTGAACGCTACATTATTCCGGAGCTGAAAGAGTACGAAGACAAAGTCCTCACCTCAAAAGGCAAAGCACTGGCGCTGGAAAAACAGCTTTATGAAGAGTTGTTTGACCTGCTGCTGCCGCATCTGGAAGCGTTGCAACAGAGTGCGAGCGCACTGGCAGAACTCGACGTGCTGGTTAACCTGGCAGAACGTGCCTATACCCTGAACTACACCTGCCCGACCTTTATTGATAAACCCGGTATTCGCATTACCGAAGGTCGCCATCCGGTGGTTGAACAGGTACTGAATGAGCCGTTTATCGCTAACCCGCTGAATCTGTCGCCACAGCGCCGCATGTTGATCATTACCGGTCCGAACATGGGAGGTAAAAGTACCTATATGCGCCAGACCGCGTTGATTGCGCTGATGGCCTATATCGGCAGTTATGTACCGGCACAAAGCGTGGAAATTGGTCCGATTGACCGTATCTTCACCCGCGTCGGCGCGGCGGATGATCTGGCTTCCGGGCGTTCAACCTTTATGGTGGAAATGACCGAAACCGCCAATATTCTGCATAATGCCACCGAGTACAGTCTGGTGTTGATGGATGAGATTGGTCGCGGGACGTCCACTTACGATGGTCTGTCGCTGGCGTGGGCGTGTGCGGAAAATCTGGCGAATAAGATTAAAGCGTTGACACTGTTTGCCACCCACTATTTCGAACTGACACAGCTACCAGAGAAAATGGAAGGCGTGGCGAACGTGCATCTTGATGCACTGGAGCACGGCGACACGATTGCCTTTATGCACAGTGTGCAGGACGGCGCGGCAAGTAAGAGCTACGGTCTGGCGGTTGCTGCGCTGGCGGGCGTACCAAAAGAGGTAATCAAGCGCGCGCGGCAGAAACTGCGTGAGCTGGAGAGCATTTCACCTAATGCGGCCGCTACGCAGGTTGATGGTACGCAGATGTCTTTGCTGTCATTACCGGAAGAAACCTCGCCAGCAGTCGAAGCACTGGAAAATCTCGATCCAGATTCACTGACCCCGCGTCAGGCGCTGGAGTGGATTTATCGGTTGAAGAGTCTGGTGTAAACCTGATATTCCCGACGGCACTATGCCGTCGGGTTGATTCACTACTTTTTCATTTGCACCCGGCAATACTGAGTCACCACATCTGAAATAGAGGGATATTTCACTTTCACCTGGTAATCAGGAAATGTCGTAAATGTGATATCCTCATGATCAATAAACACGGGGGCAGTTTTCCGTGCAGCTTCTGCTAAGATCGCTTCTTGCTCTGGTGCTAACGGATAAAATACCTTTACACTGTCAGGTACAATCTCTTCTTTTATCTTCGATTTTTCATGAGTAACAATGATATCCATCTCATGGCGGACAAAGGATATTGTGGAACCATTTAAATGATAATATTGTGTCGTGTGGTAGCGTTTTTCATTTTCTACCGAGTAAATGACTTTCATTATTTCCAAAATGCTAAGTTGATATTTTTCGTTATTCTCCGTCACACTGAAATCTGTTGTACACTTAACTACATCACCTTCAGTTATAAGTTTTTCAAAACGATTTATTTCTTCTATAGAAGCAGCTTGTACATTAGATGTAAAAAAACAGAAAGCTAACAGGAAAGCATAAAAACATCTAAGCATCTTAAAACATCCTTTTGTAATTTATTACTCCAAAGACTTCGACACTCTGGTCGGGTATAATAATACATTGCTATAATTTTGAGTCTATGCAAATGTCTACCACCCGCTATCAAAAAATTGATGCTCATAACTATCGCCATATATGGGCCGTTGGTGATATTCATGGTGACTATCAATTATTACAATCCCGCTTACATCAATTATCTTTTTGTCCCGAAACAGACTTACTTATTTCTACAGGCGATAATATTGATCGTGGGGCGGAGAGTCTTAACGTACTACGCCTGTTAAACCATCCCTGGTTTACCTCTGTTAAAGGCAACCACGAAGCGATGGCTCTTGATGCATTCGCGACTGGCGATGGCAATATGTGGCTGGCCAGTGGCGGTGACTGGTTTTTCGATTTAAATAAGACGGAACAAAAAGAGGCAATAGAACTGTTGCTTCGTTTTCATCATCTTCCCCATATTATTGAATTAGATAACGATAATATAAAATATATCATCGCACATGCAGATTACCCAGGAGATAAATATCAGTTTGGTAAAGAAATAGCGGAAAGTGAATTACTATGGCCTGTTGATCGCGTGCAGAAATCTCTTAAAGGCGAATCACAAAAAATAAACGGTGCCGACCGCTTTATCTTTGGTCATATGATGTTTGATAACATTCAGACGTTCGCTAACCAGATTTATATTGATACCGGCTCACCGAAAAGCGGACGGTTATCGTTTTATAAAATAAAGTAATCTCATGCTTCCTCTGTGAAGCATGAGTATCCCGGTTTTATTTCAGGCCATTATTCGTTTTTCGCCAGCAGCAAAGAGAGATCAAGCTTCGCCAGCGTGCGGCTGGCGCTTTCCGGCAGACCGCCGTCAGTAATGATCTGATCAAACTCACTTAACGGTAACGCCAGCCATGTCGCCACCTGACCATATTTCGTGGCATCACAGACCAGAATCCGCTGGCGACTGGCACTGGCAATCGCCCGTTTCACCGTGACTTTATCTTCCGCTGGCGTAGAGATCCCCCGCACACTCCATGACGATGCAGAAATAAAAGCCTGATCAATCATCAAGCTGCGCAGCATGGTCGCGGCGGCTTCTCCGACACAGGAACGGTTTTCCCGACAAACTGCACCACCAGTGTGAATAATTGTGCAATTACTGTTGTCGAGCAAGTAGTTTGCGATAACGAAATCGTTGGTGACTACAGTGAGTGGCTCCATGTGAATCAAATGCTGTGCAATCGCTAACGTGGTCGTTCCCGCATCCAGATAGATACAACTCCCCGGCTGAACGAGACTTGCCGCCAGCTTGCCAATAGCCGCTTTTTGCGTCATTGCCAGCGCAGTTTTTACCTGGTGAGAAGGTTCATGCGCCACACGTCCCGGCGACTGGACACCTCCGGACACCAACACAACAGCGCCCTGCTGCTCCAGTTTTTGCAAATCCCGACGAATGGTCATATGTGACACATTCATTCTGTCCGTCAGTTCAGCAATACTGACAATGCCTTTTTCAGCTACCATCTCAAGGATGATTTGGCGACGCTCTACGGGTATCAACTTTTGCTCCTTCCTTTGTCCTGCGGACATTCTACGCTATTTGCCTGCGAAACGTGCGCAACGCAACTATCGCTTAGTTCACATAAAATAACACACCATGTTAATTTTTGTGAATCAGCTCACCATATCGTTATCGCCTGGCGCTTATATTCACAACATCAAACAAAATATCACTTAAATTAACAAGGAGAGCAGATGAAAACGGGAGCTGAGTTTCATGTCGGTATCGTTGGTTTAGGGTCAATGGGGATGGGAGCGGCGCTGTCGTGTGTCCGCGCGGGTCTTTCTACCTGGGGCGCAGACCTGAACGCCAATGCCTGCGCTACGCTGAAAGAGGCTGGCGCTTGCGGGGTTTCCGATAACGCCGCGACGTTTGCCGAAAAACTGGATGCTCTGCTGGTGCTGGTGGTAAATGCGGCCCAGGTCAAACAAGTACTGTTTGGTGATAAAGGCGTTGCACAGCATCTGAAACCCGGCACGGCTGTAATGGTTTCTTCCACTATCGCCAGTGCTGATGCGCAGGAAATTGCCACTGCTCTGGCTGCGTTCGATCTGGAAATGCTGGATGCGCCAGTTTCTGGTGGCGCGGTAAAAGCCGCTAACGGTGAAATGACCGTTATGGCCTCCGGTAGTGATCTTGCCTTTGAACGCCTGACCCCCGTGCTGGAAGCCGTCGCCGGAAAAGTTTATCGCATTGGTGCAGAGCCGGGTCTGGGTTCGACAGTAAAAATTATCCACCAGTTGTTAGCTGGCGTGCATATTGCTGCCGGGGCCGAAGCGATGGCGCTTGCTGCCCGTGCGGGGATCCCACTGGATGTAATGTATGACGTCGTAACCAATGCCGCCGGAAATTCGTGGATGTTCGAAAACCGGATGCGCCATGTGGTGGATGGCGATTACACCCCGCATTCTGCCGTAGATATTTTTGTGAAGGATCTCGGGCTGGTTGCTGATACCGCTAAAGCCCTGCACTTTCCGCTGCCGTTGGCCTCAACAGCGTTGAATATGTTCACCAGCGCCAGCAACGCAGGTTACGGAAAAGAAGACGACAGCGCAGTCATCAAGATTTTCTCTGGCATCACTCTACCGGGAGCGAAATCATGATCAAGATTGGCGTTATCGCTGATGATTTTACCGGCGCGACGGATATCGCCAGTTTTCTGGTGGAAAATAGTCTGCCAACGGTGCAAATCAACGGTGTCCCGACAGGGGAAATGCCGGAAGCAATCGATGCCGTTGTGATCAGTCTGAAAACTCGCTCCTGCCCGGTGGCAGAAGCCACACAGCAATCGCTGGCGGCTCTGCGCTGGTTGCAACAACAAGGTTGCAAACAAGTCTACTTCAAATACTGCTCCACTTTCGACAGTACTGAGAAAGGCAATATCGGCCCGGTGACTGATGCATTAATGGATGCACTCGACACGCCGTTTACGGTCTTTTCCCCGGCTCTGCCAGTCAACGGGCGCACGGTTTATCAGGGTTATTTGTTCGTGATGAATCAACTGCTGGCCGAATCCGGGATGCGGCATCATCCAGTAAATCCTATGACCGACAGCTACCTTCCGCGTCTGGTTGAAGCACAATCCACAGGGCGCTGCGGCGTCGTTTCGGCGCATATTCTCGAAAAAGGTGTGGAAGCCATGCGTCAGGAACTGGCCCGTTTACAGCAAGAGGGCTATCGCTACGCGGTGCTTGATGCCCTGACCGAACGCCATCTGGAAATTCAGGGTGAAGCCTTGCGTGATGCCCCATTAGTAACCGGCGGTTCTGGCCTTGCGATAGGTCTGGCCCGGCAGTGGGCGCAAGAAAACGGTAACCAGGCACGCGAAGCAGGGCGTCCACTCGCAGGGCGCGGCGTAGTGCTCTCCGGTTCATGCTCACAAATGACCAATTGCCAGGTGGCACATTACCGTCAGATGGCGCCAGCCCGTGAAGTTGATGTGGCACGTTGTCTCACAACAGAAACACTGGTCGCTTATACACACGAACTGGCGAAATGGGTTCTGAGTCAGGAAAGTGAACTTGCTCCGCTGGTTTTTGCCACCGCCAGCACCGACGCGCTGGCCGCTATTCAACAGCAATATGGCGCACAAAAAGCCAGCCAGGCAGTGGAAGCGCTGTTTTCGCTACTGGCTGCCAGGTTAGCGGCGGAAGGTGTAACACGTTTTATTGTCGCAGGCGGTGAAACTTCCGGAGTGGTCACGCAGAGTCTGGGCATAAAAGGGTTCCATATTGGCCCAACAATTTCCCCCGGTGTGCCGTGGGTTAACGCACTGGATAAACCTGTCTCACTGGCCCTTAAATCCGGCAATTTCGGTGACGAAGCCTTTTTTTCACGAGCCCAAAGAGAGTTTCTACCATGAGCGATTTCGCAAAAGCAGAGCAGTCTTTGCGAGAAGAGATGACGCGGATTGCCAGTTCGTTCTTTCAGCGCGGCTATGCCACCGGTTCGGCTGGCAATCTGTCGCTGCTTTTGCCTGACGGGAATTTACTGGCAACGCCGACAGGTTCATGCCTGGGTAATCTCGATCCGCAGCGGCTTTCCAAAGTCACCGCGGATGGCGAATGGCTAAGTGGTGACAAACCCTCAAAAGAAGTGCTCTTTCATCTGGCGCTGTATCGCAATAATCCGCGCTGTAAAGCTGTCGTGCATTTGCACAGTACGTGGTCGACGGCACTTTCCTGCCTTCAAGGGCTGGACAGCAGTAACGTTATTCGTCCGTTCACACCGTACGTGGTGATGCGGATGGGGAACGTCCCGTTGGTGCCCTATTATCGCCCGGGCGATAAACGCATCGCACAGGATCTGGCGGAACTGGCAGCAAATCATCAGGCCTTTTTGTTAGCAAATCATGGCCCAGTGGTTTGCGGTGAAAGCCTGCAAGAAGCTGCCAACAATATGGAAGAGCTGGAGGAAACGGCCAGGCTGATTTTTATTCTCAGCAACCGCCCGATCCGCTATCTGACCGCAGATGAAATTGCGGAATTAAGGAGTTAATGCAATGCCTCGTTTTGCAGCTAATTTATCCATGATGTTCACCGAAGTGCCTTTTATTGAACGCTTCGCCGCAGCGCGAAAAGCTGGTTTTGATGCCGTGGAATTTCTGTTTCCCTATGACTATTCCATCCAGCAAATCCAGCAACAACTGGCGCAAAACCATCTGACGCTGGCGCTGTTCAATACCGCTCCTGGGGATGTTAATGCGGGTGAATGGGGATTATCCGCCCTTCCCGGACGTGAGCACGAAGCTCGCGCGGACATCGATCTGGCTCTGGAATATGCGCTGGCGCTCAATTGCGAACAAGTTCATGTGATGGCAGGAGTAGTGCCCGCAGGCGAAGACGCTGAACGGTATCGGGCAGTGTTTATCGATAATCTCCGCTACGCTGCCGATAGCTTTGCGCCGCACGGCAAGCGAGTTTTGGTTGAAGCACTCAGCCCAGCCGTTAAACCTGGTTATCTCTTCTCCAGTCAGTATCAGGCACTGGCAATTGTTGAAGAGGTCGCTCGCGATAATGTGTTTATTCAGTTGGATACCTTCCATGCGCAAAAAGTAGATGGCGACCTGACGCATTTAATCCGCGATTACGCTGGGAAATATGCCCACGTACAAATTGCCGGACTGCCTGACCGACATGAACCAGACGATGGCGAGATCAATTATCCGTGGCTGTTTCGCCTGTTCGATAAGGTGGGATATCAGGGTTGGATCGGTTGTGAATACAAACCCCGCGGCCTCACCGAAGAAGGGCTTGGCTGGTTTGACGCCTGGCGCTAATTCGCTAAATCCATAATTACAACGTACCCATACATCCCCCCATCTACGGATGGGGTAGGTTAACTATAACTTTCAGACAGGGTTTTCCATGTCCACAATTACATTGTTATGCATTGCGTTAGCTGGCGTAATCATGCTGTTGCTGCTGGTCATCAAGGCAAAAGTACAACCATTCGTCGCGCTGCTTCTCGTCAGCCTGTTAGTCGCACTTGCAGCGGGTATCCCGGCTGGCGAAGTAGGTAAAGTGATGATCGCCGGGATGGGGGGCGTGCTTGGTTCCGTCACCATTATCATCGGCCTTGGCGCTATGCTGGGGCGCATGATCGAGCACTCTGGCGGCGCAGAATCACTGGCCAATTATTTCAGCCGCAAGTAGGGGATAAACGAACAATCGCCGCACTGACTCTGGCAGCATTCTTCCTCGGCATCCCCGTCTTCTTTGATGTCGGCTTTATTATTCTTGCGCCAATCATTTATGGCTTTGCCAAGGTTGCAAAAATATCACCGCTTAAATTTGGTCTGCCTGTTGCTGGGATCATGCTGACCGTTCACGTAGCTGTGCCGCCACATCCTGGCCCCGTCGCCGCAGCGGGACTCCTTCACGCAGACATCGGCTGGCTGACCATAATCGGTATTGCGATTTCTATTCCAGTGGGCATTGTCGGCTATTTTGCAGCGAAAATAATCAATAAGCGCCAATATGCGATGTCGGTGGAAGTACTGGAGCAGATGCAACTGGCTCCAGCCAGTGAGGGAAACGCAACAAAATTAAGCGATAAAATAAATCCGCCAGGCGTAGCGCTGGTCACCTCGCTAATTGTTATCCCTATCGCGATTATTATGGCGGGTACGGTTTCGGCAACACTAATGCCAGCCTCGCATCCCCTGCTTGGTACGTTGCAACTGCTCGGCTCACCGATGGTAGCATTGATGATTGCGCTGGTACTGGCGTTCTGGTTATTGGCCTTACGTCGCGGCTGGAGCCTGCAACACACCAGCGATATTATGGGCTCAGCCCTTCCCACTGCGGCGGTAGTTATTCTGGTTACTGGAGCTGGTGGGGTGTTCGGCAAAGTGCTGGTGGAATCTGGCGTCGGTAAGGCTCTTGCCAACATGCTACAAATGATTGACCTGCCTCTGTTGCCTGCGGCATTTATTATTTCACTGGCGCTGCGTGCATCGCAGGGTTCGGCAACCGTAGCAATCCTGACAACAGGCGGACTGCTTTCAGAAGCGGTTGTGGGGCTGAATCCGATTCAGTGCGTACTGGTGACACTGGCGGCCTGCTTTGGTGGGCTTGGCGCATCGCACATTAACGACTCCGGTTTCTGGATCGTCACCAAATATCTGGGTTTATCGGTGGCAGATGGTCTGAAAACCTGGACAGTGTTAACGACCATCCTCGGTTTTACCGGATTCTTAATCACCTGGTGCGTGTGGGCAGTAATTTAACCTTAGCGAAAAGGTTCGATGGGTACTTGCTGCGGCGATCCCATTGGTAACCGCGTGGATGATGAATTTTTGGGGCGTTTGAGTAGAGAAGAGCAGGTGTTGTTTATGCGACTGGTGCGCAAGATGATGAACACATAGGGTGCTGATTGCCGGATGCGACGCTGTCGCATCTTATCCAGGCGACAAAATACACCAACTCCCCAAACAAAAGAAAAAGGCCAGCCTCATATGAGACTGGCCTTTCTGACAGATGCTTGCTTATTCGCGGAACAGCGCTTCGATATTCAGCCCCTGAGTCTGCAAAATCTCACGCAGACGGCGCAGGCCTTCAACCTGAATCTGGCGAACACGTTCTCGTGTGAGGCCTATTTCACGACCTACATCTTCCAGTGTTGCCGCTTCATACCCCAGCAAACCGAATCGACGTGCCAGCACTTCACGCTGCTTGGCGTTCAGTTCGAACAGCCATTTGACGATGCTCTGCTTCATATCGTCATCTTGCGTGGTGTCTTCCGGACCGTTCTCTTTTTCGTCGGCCAGGATGTCCAGCAACGCTTTTTCGGAATCACCACCCAGCGGGGTGTCTACCGAGGTAATGCGCTCGTTAAGACGAAGCATACGGCTGACGTCATCAACTGGCTTATCCAGTTGCTCTGCGATTTCTTCCGCGCTCGGTTCGTGATCCAGCTTATGGGACAACTCACGTGCGGTTCGCAGGTAAACGTTCAGCTCCTTTACGATGTGGATCGGCAAACGAATCGTACGGGTTTGGTTCATAATCGCCCGTTCGATCGTCTGGCGAATCCACCATGTTGCGTATGTTGAGAAGCGGAAACCACGTTCCGGGTCAAACTTCTCAACCGCGCGGATCAGCCCCAGGTTACCCTCTTCGATAAGATCCAGCAACGCCAGACCACGATTGCCATAACGGCGGGCAATTTTTACCACCAGACGCAAGTTACTCTCGATCATCCGGCGGCGGGAGGCGACATCTCCACGCAGTGCGCGACGCGCAAAATAAACTTCTTCTTCGGCCGTTAACAGTGGCGAATAACCAATCTCACCAAGGTAAAGCTGAGTCGCGTCCAGCACACGCTGTGTGGCACCCTGCGATAACAGCTCCTCTTCGGCCAAATCGTTATCACTGGGTTCCTCTTCAACTAAGGCCTTTTCGTCAAAAACCTCAACTCCGTTCTCATCAAATTCCGCATCTTCATTTAAATCATGAACTTTCAGCGTATTCTGACTCATAAGGTGGCTCCTACCCGTGATCCCTTGACGGAACGCTCAAGCAAAAGCCTGGTTCCGCCGAATTATCGCTGCGGTAAATAACGCAGCGGGTTTACGGATTTCCCCTTGTAACGAATTTCAAAATGCAATCGTGTTGAACTGGTTCCGGTGCTACCCATGGTTGCTATTTTTTGCCCCGCCTTCACTTCTTGTTGTTCCCGGACCAGCATTGTGTCGTTATGGGCGTAGGCACTCAGGTAATCATCATTATGTTTGATGATAATCAGATTACCGTAGCCGCGCAGCGCATTACCGGCATAAACAACGCGGCCATCTGCGGTCGCGATAATTGCCTGTCCTTTGCTACCTGCGATATCAATCCCCTTGTTGCCTCCCTCAGAAGCGCCAAAGGTTTCAATCACTTTGCCCTCAGTTGGCCAGCGCCAGGTGGAAATCGGCGTACTGGTTGATGTACTGCTGACAGTCGGCTCGGTTGTGCTTGCTGTTGGTACAGTTACAGGCGCTGTGACCGTGGTCGCAGTTGGCTTGTTGTTCGGCAACATTTTGTTAGCACTCTGTTCACCCGAAGATTCAGAATACGTAATTGTCGGTTGCGACGCAACAGCAACGGTGGAATTTTGTGCAGGCTTGATCACAACTCCTTGCTCTGCTGCATCCGCCTGGGTAATGGCATTTCCGCCAGTGATTGGCGTGCCAGAGGCATTGCCAACCTGTAAAGTCTGACCTACGTTCAACGCGTATGGTGCCTCAATATTATTACGTTGGGCGAGATCGCGGAAATCGTTACCGGTGATCCAGGCAATATAGAAAAGTGTGTCGCCTTTTTTCACGGTATAAGTACTACCGCTATAACTGCCTTTCGGAATATTCCCGTACTGACGGTTGTAGACGATACGCCCATTTTCCATTTGCACCGGTTGCTGAGTGACAGGCTGCACCGGCTGGATTTGTGGTTGTTGCGTAGATTGAATTTGTGGCTGCTGTACCGGCTGAATTTGCGGTTGCTGCGTTTTAGACGTCGTCCCCATTTTCGGCGGTGGCGTAATCAACATACCTGAATTGGTATTTGCAGGTGCATTGCCGTTAACGGAACTGACTGGTGCCGGTGGATTCGATGTGTCAGAACAGCCAGCCAACCATAGCGAAACCAGTGACAAAGCCGCAATACGGCGAACGGTGAATTTTGGGCTTCCCGCGCTCATTTATCCCCCAGGAAAAATTGATTAATAACCAGTGACATAATTACCGTGCAAGGCACCCTACTGAACACTGGAAAAGATGTTCACGATACGCTGACCTGCTGCAAAATAACCAGGAAAATTCCAGGTATTTCCTCGCACTTTAAGCCAGCTCCCCCTTCACTAAGGGAACAAAGCGCACGGCCTCTACGGTATCGATAATAAATTCGCCCCCGCGACGACGCACCCGCTTCAAATACTGGTGCTCTTCCCCTACCGGCAAGACGAGAATCCCGCCTTCATCCAGTTGCGTCATTAGTGCAGTAGGAATTTCGGGCGGTGCTGCCGTTACAATAATAGCGTCAAACGGCGCACGTGCTTGCCAACCTTGCCATCCATCGCCGTGACGGGTTGAAACATTATGTAAATCAAGATTTTTCAGGCGGCGACGCGCCTGCCACTGCAATCCTTTAATCCGTTCAACCGAACATACATGCTGGACAAGATGTGCCAGGATTGCCGTTTGATAGCCCGAACCGGTGCCGATTTCCAGCACCCGCGACTGCGGCGTCAGTTCGAGTAATTCGGTCATTCGCGCCACCATGTACGGCTGCGAAATTGTCTGCCCCTGACCTATCGGCAACGCGATATTGTCCCAGGCTTTTTGTTCAAACGCTTCATCAATGAATTTTTCACGCGGCACGGCGGCAAGTGCGTTCAACACCTGCTCATCCTGAATACCTTGCGCACGTAATTGATCCAGAAGTGCTTGTACGCGTCTGCTTACCATTGCGTGCCAACTCCCACGCTGTTTAACCAGTCTGAAACCACATCTTGCGCGTTGTGCGCGGTTAAATCTACATGCAGCGGCGTGATGGAGACATAGCCTTCATCTACCGCAGCAAAATCAGTCCCCGGACCGGCATCGCACTTACCGCCCGGCGGGCCAATCCAGTACAGCGTATTACCGCGCGGATCCTGTTGCGGGATAACTTGATCTGCCGGATGTCGTGTACCGCAGCGAGTGACGCGGATACCTTTAATCTGATCCAGCGGTAAATCCGGGACGTTAATATTGAGAATACGCCCGGTGCGCAGCGGCTCTTTGCACAGTGCGCGCAAAATAGAACAGGTTACCGCCGCAGCAGTGTCATAATGCTTATGCCCGTCAAGCGAGACGGCCAGCGCTGGAAAACCTAAATGACGGCCTTCCATCGCGGCTGCCACCGTACCGGAATAGATAACATCATCACCCAGATTCGGCCCGGCGTTAATGCCCGAAACCACAATATCCGGACGCGGACGCATCAGTGCATTCACACCAAGATATACACAATCGGTCGGGGTTCCCATTTGCACGGCGATATCACCATTTTCAAAGGTAAACGTGCGCAGGGAGGATTCCAGTGTCAGAGAATTTGAAGCGCCGCTGCGGTTACGATCGGGGGCAACCACCTGAACGTCAGCAAACTCACGCAAGGCTTTCGCCAGCGTTTGTATACCGGGTGCATGTACCCCGTCATCATTACTCAGCAATATGCGCATAATCACCTGTTGTGTTGATAAGTTCCCTGACAACGCTGGTTGCAAAACTTCCCGCCGGAAGCCAGAAACGGATTTCTACGGTGACGTCATCCCACCAGTTCCAGCTTAATTGTTGTGGATATAACAGCATCGCTCTGCGCGCGGCGTCTACTTTTTCGCGTACCAGTAATGCTTGCAATTCAGTTTCGTCGGCAACCGCCGCTTGTTCGAATGCCAGCGCCTCACGCTGGGTTCCCCACTCGCCGCTACCGGGCAAAGCAGCGGTAATCATCAGCTCTTTATCGTTGACGCGACGCTGTAATTCCGCCATTTCATCGTTAGTAGCAACAAACCAGCTACCACGCCCGGCTAATTGTAGCGCATCGCCGTCAACAACTTGATTAACGTCCGCTTTTTTGAGGCGCTCAGCAACAATCTGATTAAACAACGCACTACGGGCTGCCGACAACCAAAAACTGCGTTTATTGCGATCGCGCACCGGTGTATTCGTTTGCGCCCAGCGCAGCGCTCCCTGCAAGTTACTGCCGCCAATACCAAAACGTTGCGCACCAAAGTAGTTCGGTACACCTTTCACGCAAATATCGATCAGACGCTGTTCAACGTCATCGCGATTGCTCACTTCGCGTAGCACCAGGGTAAAGGCGTTACCTTTCAGCGCCCCTAAACGCAGCTTACGCTTGTGCCGCGCATACTCCAGCACCTGGCAACCTTCCAGTTGAAACGCACTCAGATCAGGTATTTCTTTGCCCGGTACACGCGCGCATAACCACTGTTCCGTAACGGCATGTTTGTCTTTCTGCCCCGCGAAGCTGACTTCACGAGCATGAATTTTCAGGAATTTTGCCAGTGCGTCCGCCACAAACCGGGTATTGCAACCGTTTTTAAGCACCCGCACCAGAATATGCTCACCTTCACCATCAGGCTCAAAGCCTAAATCTTCCACCACCACAAAGTCTTCCGGGTTGGCTTTCAGCAGCCCGGTGCCTTGCGGTTTGCCGTGGAGGTAAGTGAGATTATCAAACTCAATCATTTTGTTGCCTTAATGAGTAGCGCCACCGCTTCACAGGCAATCCCTTCCCCACGTCCGGTAAATCCAAGTTTTTCCGTGGTGGTGGCTTTCACGTTAACATCATCCATATGGCAGCCGAGATCTTCGGCAATAAACACGCGCATTTGTGGAATGTGCGGCAACATCTTCGGTGCCTGAGCGATGATAGTGACATCAACGTTGCCGAGGGTATACCCCTTCGCCTGAATGCGTCGCCAGGCTTCGCGTAGCAGCTCGCGGCTATCGGCACCTTTAAATGCCGGATCGGTATCCGGAAACAGCTTGCCGATATCCCCCAGCGCCGCGGCACCAAGTAGTGCATCGGTCAGCGCATGCAGCGCCACGTCGCCATCAGAATGCGCCAACAGCCCTTTTTCGTAAGGAATGCGCACGCCACCAATGATAATTGGGCCTTCGCCACCAAAGGCGTGTACATCAAAACCGTGTCCAATTCGCATTATGTATTCTCCTGATGGATGGTTCGGGTGAGGTAAAATTCAGCAAGCGCCAAATCTTCCGGGCGCGTGACTTTAATGTTATCCGCACGGCCTTCGACAAGCTGCGGATGAAAACCGCAATATTCCAGCGCCGAGGCTTCATCGGTAATGGTTGCGCCTTCATTTAAAGCACGCGTCAGGCAGTCATATAACAGCTCTCGAGGGAAAAATTGCGGCGTCAGCGCGTGCCATAAACCGTTGCGATCAACGGTATGTGCAATGGCATTTTTATCAGGTTCGGCGCGTTTCATGGTATCGCGCACCGGAGCGGCAAGAATCCCCCCCGTGCGGCTGGTTTCGCTCAGAGTTAACAGCCGTGCAAGATCATCCTGATGCAGGCAAGGACGAGCGGCGTCATGCACCAACACCCACTGCGCGTCGCCAGCAGCTTTCAGTCCTGCCAGCACAGAATCGGCACGCTCTTCACCACCATCAACAACAGTGATTTGCGGATGATTCGCCAGAGAAAGTTGTGCAAAACGACTATCGCCCGGGCTTATTGCAATGACGACACGCGTCACCCGGGGATGCGCCAGGAGCGCATACACCGAGTGTTCAAGAATGGTTTGATTACCTATTGAGAGATATTGCTTAGGACATTCCGTTTGCATTCGGCGGCCAAATCCGGCCGCCGGAACCACGGCGCAAACATCCAAATGAGTGGTTGCCATGTTAATTCCTGGGCTGATTTATCGATTGTTTTGCCCCGCAGACTGCGCGCGCTTCGACGCGTCAGGCACCAGACGATAAAAAGTTTCGCCCGGCCTGGTCATGCTGAGTTCATTACGCGCACGCTCTTCGAGCGCCTCCTGGCCGCCATTGAGATCGTCAATTTCGGCAAAAAGCTGATCGTTTCGCGCTTTAAGTTTCGCGTTTGTAGCTTGCTGTGCCGCCACATCATCATTGACGCGGGTATAGTCATGTATACCGTTCTTACCGAACCACAGCGAATACTGTAGCCAGACCAGAATAGCCAGCAACAGCAGCGTTAGTTTACCCATCCTGCCCCCTGAAAAACGGCATCATCATCCCATGCATCCGAAGACGACTCTACATCCTCTGTTGGGGATACCGCGACAACGCGGGCAAATGTACCACATTTGTCCATTGTTACGTATACCCAGGGCGTGCAGAACATAATCTCATTATTGGTTACGGTTTGAATTATGAACAGACCAGACGGGAAAGAACAAATTAGCCCAGCAACCACATAAACAGTGCGGCAAACATAATGCCGACTGTCACCAGGGTGAAAACAATGCTGTAGCGTAGCTTTCCGTCCATCAATGAATGCAGCGCAATACCCACCACCACCGCGACGGGCATCAGCGCCAGAAAGAAAGGCCAGGTATAGATAAAGAAGAACAGCGTGTTAGAGCCATAAATCAACATCGGTATCGCCAGCGCGCACAGCCAGGAGACAAAACCGACCACGGCCCCTGACAGCGACCATGTGGTTTCTTCATCTTCGGTAAGGCTTTCGCTATTTGTTAGTGTAATGTTATGGCTATTACGCATATCGGATCCTGTTACTTTGACGAACCGGGCATGTAAACCCGGCGGTGTCTCAGGATCTGATAATATCGTTCTGTCTCAGTAGATCTAATAATTGCTGAACCAAATTTGTTACCAATTGTTCACCATTGAGATGAATTTCTGCTGATTCAGGCGCTTCGTAAACGGCATCTATCCCCGTAAAGTTACGCAGTTCACCGGCACGCGCTTTTTTATATAAACCTTTTGGATCGCGAGCTTCACAAATCGCCAACGGCGTATCGACAAACACTTCGATAAACCGCCCTTCTCCTACACGTTCGCGAACCATCTGACGTTCAGCGCGATGTGGTGAGATAAACGCAGTCAGCACTACCAGACCGGCTTCAACCATTAAATTCGCCACTTCGCCAACCCGACGGATATTTTCTTTACGATCGGCATCGCTAAAACCGAGATCGCTGCATAAACCGTGGCGAACGTTGTCGCCATCCAGCAAATACGTGCTGACGCCAAGTTTATGCAGCGCCTCCTCCAGCGCCCCGGCAACTGTCGATTTCCCTGAACCAGAGAGGCCGGTAAACCACAACACAACACCACGATGCCCGTGGTGTTGCTCGCGCTGTTGTGGAGTCACCGGATGGCTATGCCAGACGACGTTTTCGTCATGCAGCGCCATTATTTACCTCCCAGCAAATCGCGCGCGCCCCAGTGTGGGAAGTGGCGACGTACCAACGCATTCAGTTCCAGCTCAAATGCGCTAAATTCTGATGGCGCAACGGCAGCCTCATTTTTCGGCTCATGCACCATACCGGCACCAACGGTCACGTTGCTCAGGCGATCGATAAAAATCAGCCCACCAGTTACCGGATTTTGTTGATAACGATCTAACACTAGCGGCTCATCAAAAGTGAGATCCACCAGACCAATGCCGTTCAGCGGCAGATTTTCAACTTCACGCTGGTTAAGGTTATTAATATCAATCTGATAATGAATGTCATCAACACGAGCACGCGTCTTCTTCCCGGCAATTTTGATGTCGTAACTCTGCCCTGGGGAAAGCGGTTGTTCCGCCATCCATACCACATCCACTGACGCGCTCTGCACCGTCGACAACGCTTCATCTGCTGCCAGCAGCAAATCGCCACGACTGATGTCGATCTCATCCGTCAGCACCAGGGTGATCGCTTCTCCGGCAAAGGCGTCTTCGCGATCGCCATCAAACGTGACGATCCGCGCAATATTTGACTCAACACCAGAGGGGAGCACTTTGACATGTTGCCCGACTTTCACGCTGCCAGAGGCCAGCGTTCCTGCGTAGCCTCGAAAATCAAGATTCGGGCGGTTAACGTACTGCACCGGGAAGCGCATTGGCTGGTCATCAACCACTCGCTGAATCTCAACGGTTTCCAGCACTTCCAGCAGTGTCGGGCCGCTGTACCACAGCATACTTTCACTTTGCGAAGCAACATTATCTCCTTCCAGCGCGGAGAGCGGCACAAAGCGGATATCCAGATTGCCCGGCAGTTGCCCGGCAAAGGTCAGATAATCTTCACGAATGCGGGTGAACGTTTCTTCGCTGTAATCCACCAGATCCATCTTGTTGATCGCCACTACCAGATGTTTGATCCCCAGAAGCGTGGAGATAAAACTGTGACGACGGGTTTGATCAAGCACACCTTTACGGGCGTCGATCAATAAGATCGCCAGATCACACGTCGACGCGCCGGTCGCCATATTGCGGGTGTACTGCTCATGCCCTGGGGTGTCGGCAATAATAAATTTGCGTTTTTCGGTGGAGAAATAACGGTAAGCCACGTCAATGGTGATGCCTTGTTCACGCTCAGCCTGCAGGCCATCCACCAGCAGCGCCAGATCCAGTTTTTCACCCTGGGTGCCGTGGCGTTTACTGTCGTTATGCAGCGATGAGAGCTGATCTTCGTAGATCTGGCGGGTATCGTGCAACAGGCGACCTATCAGGGTACTTTTGCCGTCATCAACGCTGCCACAGGTCAGAAAACGCAGCAGGCTTTTGTGTTGTTGCGCGATCATCCAGGCTTCGACGCCGCCTTCATTGGCGATTTGTTGTGCAAGTGCGGTGTTCATCTTAAAAATACCCCTGACGTTTTTTCAGCTCCATAGAACCGGACTGGTCGCGGTCAATCACACGGCCCTGACGTTCGCTGGTAGTGGAAACCAGCATCTCTTCGATGATCTCGGGCAGTGTTTGCGCGTTTGACTCTACTGCGCCGGTCAGCGGCCAGCAGCCCAGCGTACGGAAACGCACCATCCGTTTTTTAATCACTTCGCCGGGTTGCAGGTCGATACGGTTGTCATCAATCATCATCAACATACCGTCGCGTTCCAGAACCGGACGTTCAGCAGCAAGATACAGCGGAACAATGTCGATATTTTCCAGCCAGATGTATTGCCAGATATCCTGCTCGGTCCAGTTAGAGAGTGGGAAGACGCGGATACTTTCGCCTTTGTTAATCTGCCCGTTGTAGTTATGCCACAGCTCCGGACGCTGGTTTTTCGGATCCCAGCGATGGAAACGGTCACGGAAAGAGTAGATACGTTCTTTAGCGCGGGATTTCTCTTCATCGCGGCGCGCGCCGCCGAAGGCAGCATCAAAACCATATTTGTTCAGCGCCTGTTTCAGGCCTTCGGTTTTCATGATGTCAGTGTGTTTGGCGCTGCCGTGAACGAATGGATTAATCCCCATCGCCACACCTTCTGGATTTTTATGCACCAACAGCTCGCAGCCGTAGGCTTTTGCCGTACGATCGCGAAATTCATACATCTCACGGAATTTCCAGCCGGTATCAACATGCAGCAACGGGAAAGGCAGCGAACCTGGATAAAACGCCTTGCGCGCCAGATGTAGCATGACGCTGGAATCTTTGCCGATGGAGTAGAGCATCACCGGATTTGAGAATTCTGCCGCCACCTCGCGAATGATGTGGATGCTTTCCGCCTCCAGTTGCCGCAGGTGAGTCAGTCGTTTTTGGTTCATAACCGTTCCTTTGCAATACTGCTATTTGCTTGCCATCAGATATTCCGACTATAGGGAGCGTAAGAGTGCGAATGAAATTACCAATTAGAATGAGTAGTTCCTTAACGGAATAACGATTTGGCAAAGCTAATATCAAAAAGTGCTTAAGGCTCCGGATTTCGGGCATTTAGGAAGATTTGAAATTGTTTTAGCGCAGCGGCAGTTTCATACTATGGCGGTAAAAAAATTTGCATGGTATTTAAGGACTCACTATGTTTTCCGCATTGCGCCACCGTACCGCTGCCCTGGCGCTCGGCGTATGCTTTATTCTCCCCGTACACGCCTCGTCACCTAAACCTGGCGATTTTGCTAATACACAGGCGCGACACATTGCCACTTTCTTTCCGGGGCGAATGACCGGAACACCCGCAGAAATGTTATCTGCCGATTATATCCGGCAACAGTTTCAGCAAATGGGTTATCGCAGTGATATCCGGACATTTAATGGCCGATATATTTATACCGCCCGCGATAACCACAAAAACTGGCATAACGTGACAGGAAGTACGGTGATTGCCGCTCATGAAGGCAAAGCACCGCAGCAGATCATTATCATGGCGCATCTGGATACCTACGCCCCACAGAGCGACGCGGATGCCGATGCCAATCTCGGCGGGCTGACATTACAAGGTATGGATGATAACGCCGCAGGTTTGGGGGTCATGCTGGAGCTGGCAGAACGCCTGAAAAATACGCCAACCGAATATGGTATTCGTTTTGTGGCGACCAGTGGTGAAGAGGAAGGGAAATTAGGCGCTGAGAATTTACTCAAACGAATGAGTGACGCCGAAAAGAAAAATACTCTGCTGGTGATTAATCTCGATAACTTAATTGTCGGTGATAAATTGTATTTCAACAGTGGCGTAAAAACCCCCGAAGCAGTAAGGAAATTAACGCGCGATCGGGCGCTGGCAATTGCCCGCAGTCATGGAATTGCCGCGACGACCAATCCTGGTTTGAATAAAAATTATCCAAAAGGCACCGGGTGTTGTAATGACGCTGAAGTTTTTGACAAAGCCGGTATTGCTGTACTTTCGGTAGAAGCAACAAACTGGAATCTAGGAAATAAAGATGGTTATCAGCAACGCGCAAAAACAGCCGCATTCCCCGCAGGAAATAGCTGGCATGACGTAAGACTGGATAATCAACAGCATATTGATAAGGCACTTCCAGGAAGAATAGAACGCCGCTGCCGTGATGTTATGCGGATAATGCTGCCACTGGTGAAGGAACTGGCGAAGGCGTCTTGATGGGTTTGAGCTGATTCCCCATGACTGTGAGGAGTCAATTCTGCCTATAAAAAAATAGGGTGCAGGAGGCCAAACTATAACAATTCAATACGCGGGGTTTCACCCCCGCGTGGTGGCTACTTCTTCGGTTCGTAAGCGAGAACAGCCTTAAACTCCATACCACGTTCTCTGATATTCAACTCACACAACGAGTCGTCTACCATCAGCGTGAATCCCAGTACTGTACAACACAGCACTATGACTGCCACAAGGGCATATTTTGTTAGCATGTCTTGCCTCTCTGCAAAGAAGAGACTAGCATTCGAATTGTTGGGTTCGAACGTAGGCCTCAGGTGGATAGAAATATCGCCTGGGGCTTTTGTCCATCTGGAACCTCGCGAATGCTTAACGCCAGACAGCCTCAAGCACCCGACGCCATTCTATACCTGTTGATTCTCCCTGCGACGTTCTCGTTTAAAGGCCAGAATGCTGCTCGCAAAATAAAAACGCCCCCATCATTTCTGACAGAGGCGTTTAATTTATCCGGAAATATTTACCCTTCGTGTAATCCACATTCCCTTTTTAAGCCAAAGAAGCGCGTTTCTTCTTCGGCCATGCCGGGTTCCCATTTACGGGTTGTATGGGTGTCGCCAACCGATAAATATCCTTCGTCCCATAATGGATGATATTTCAGGCCATGTTTTTGCAGGTACTGATAAATAGTTCGGTTATCCCAGTCGATAATCGGCAGCACTTTAAATACGCCACGCTGGATAGCCAGCACTGGTAAATTGGCACGGCTGCCAGATTGCTCACGGCGCAGACCAGCAAACCACGTTTGCGCGTTAAGTTCTTTCAGTGCACGGTTCATGGGTTCGACTTTGTTGATCTCATTGTACTTTTCAATGCCTTCAACACCCTGCTCCCACAGTTTGCCATAGCGTGCCTCCTGCCAGGCGGCGCTTTCAGTGGCACGGTACACTTTCAGGTTGAGTTTAAGTTTGTCCGTTAACTCGTCAATAAAGCGGTAGGTTTCCGGGAACAGATAACCAGTATCGGTAAGAATCACCGGGATATTCGGGCAGATCTGGTTCACCAGATGCAGGCTGACTGCCGCCTGAATGCCAAAGCTGGAAGAGAGCACGTATTCGCCGGGCAGATTCTCCAACGCCCAGGCAACGCGGCCTTCAGCGTCCAGTTTTTCCAGTTGAGCGTTGGTTTGTGCCAGAGCCAGAATGCGCTCTACCTTCGGCAGTTCATTCAGGTCGTTTAGATCAAGTCTGGACATAGATTCCTCACTGTTTGCCTTGCCTGATGCGACGCTTATGCGTCTTATCAGGCCTACAAAACCGAGCAGACGCAGCGATTTATGTTAATCCCACAAATCGCGAGCCGGATCGAGCACCGGGCGAATGATGCCCGCACGCACCGTAAAGTCACCGAAGCCTTCACCCGCTTCGCGCTCTTTCGCCCAGCGCCCTATCAGTTCATCAAGCGACGCCAGGATTTCCGGCTCGGTGATGTTTTCTTTATACATCCGTGGGATACGTGTCCCCATACGGTTGCCGCCAAGATGCAGGTTGTAGCGCCCCGGCGCTTTACCCACCAGACCAACTTCTGCCAGCATCGCCCGGCCACAGCCGTTCGGGCATCCCGTCACACGCATTACGATATGCTCATCGCTGATGCCATGTTTCGCCATTAAGTTATCGATGTTGTCGATAAACGAGGGCAGGAAACGTTCGGCTTCCGCCATCGCCAGCGGACAGGTCGGGAATGACACACATGCCATTGAGTTTTCACGCTGTGGTGTGACGGCATTCATCAACCCGCTCTCTTTGGCGATCTTCTCGATCTTCGCTTTTTCACTTTCCGGTACACCCGCGATAATCAGGTTCTGGTTCGCCGTAATGCGGAAATCGCCTTTGTGGATCTTTGCGATCTCCAGCAGACCGGTTTTCAGCGGACGCCCCGGATAATCGAGAATACGACCATTTTCGATAAACAGCGTCAGGTGCCAGTTATCATCGATACCCTTAACCCAGCCGATGCGATCGCCGCGTCCGGTAAATTCATACGGGCGGATCGGTTCGAACTTGATCCCCGCGCGACGTTCAACTTCCGCCTTAAACGTCTCTACCCCCACGCGTTCCAGCGTGTATTTGGTTTTGGCATTTTTACGGTCAGTACGATTACCCCAGTCACGCTGAGTCGTAACCACAGCTTCCGCCACTGCCAGCGTATGCTCAAGTGGCAGATAACCAAACTCGCTCGCCGTGCGGGCATAGGTTTTTTTATTGCCGTGTTCCATAGAAAGGCCGCCACCCACCAGCAGGTTGAAGCCCACCAGCTTGCCGTTTTCCGCGATAGCCACAAAGTTCATGTCGTTGGCGTGCAGATCGATATCGTTCTGCGGCGGAATAACCACCGTCGTTTTGAACTTACGCGGCAGATAGGTCTGCCCGAGGATCGGTTCTTCATCAGTGGTAGCAACTTTCTCCTGATCGAGCCAGATCTCCGCATAGGCGCGGGTACGCGGCAACAGATGTTCAGAGATCTTCTTCGCCCACTCATAGGCTTCCGCGTGCAACTGTGACTCGTACGGATTCGAGGTGCACAGCACGTTACGGTTCATGTCGTTGGCGGTCGCCAGCGCATCAAGACCGACTGAGTGCAACATTTGGTGTGCAGGTTTGACGTTCTTTTTCAGAATACCGTGGAACTGGAAGGTCTGACGGTTGGTCAGGCGAATGCTACCGTAAATGGTGTTTTCCACTGCAAATTTGTCGATCGCCTGCCACTGTTTGGTGGTGATAACGCCACCCGGCAGGCGGCAGCGGAGCATCATGGCGTGACGCGGCTCCAGCTTCTGTTCAGCTCGTTCGGCGCGAATGTCGCGGTCATCCTGCTGATACATGCCGTGGAAGCGGATCAGCAGGAAGTTATCGCCCTTAAACCCGCCAGTCAGGCCATCATTCAAATCTTCGGCAATCGTGCCGCGCAGAAAGTTGCTTTCAAGCTTCATGCGCTCGGCGTCTGCCAGTTTACCTTCGACCACTAAAGGCCCTGGATGTTTTTCGCTCATTAGTAGACATCTCGCTGATAACGGCGCTCTACGCGCAGCTCACTTAAAAATTCATCCGCCGCTTCAGTGTCCATGCCACCAAATTCGGCAATCACTTCCAGAAGTGCCTGTTCAACGTCTTTCGCCATGCGATTAGCGTCGCCGCAAACATAAATGTGGGCACCGTCATTGATCCAGCGCCACAGCTCTGCCCCCTGTTCACGCAGTTTGTCTTGTACGTAAATTTTTTCTTTTTGATCGCGTGACCAGGCCAGATCGATACGCGTCAGCACGCCCTCTTTGACATAACGCTGCCATTCCACCTGGTAGAGGAAATCTTCCGTAAAGTGCGGATTGCCGAAGAACAACCAGTTTTTGCCCGGCGCTTCGTCGGCGGCACGCTGCTGCATAAAGGCGCGGAATGGCGCGATACCGGTGCCAGGGCCAATCATAATCACCGGGGTTTCCGGGTTAGCTGGCAGGCGGAAGTTGTCGTTATGTTCGATAAAGACGCGAACTTCGCCCTCTTCTCCCACGCGATCCGCGAGGAAGCTGGAGGCACCACCGGCACGGGCACGGCCTTCCACGTCATAACGCACAACGCCGACAGTAACGTGCACTTCACTCTCGACTTCCGCCTGCGATGAGGCGATGGAATAAAGGCGCGGCGTCAGCGGACGCAAAATACTGATGAACGCATCAGCGTCCAGTTGTGCCGGAGAGAAACGCAACATATCGACAATCGGCGTCGTCGCAGCGTAATGCTGCAACTTCGTTTTATCGCCCACCAGCGGCAGCAGCGTTTCGCTGCGCGTTAAGGTGGCGTAATTTTCAACAATGTTCGCGGTGTTGACGGTCAGTTCAAAATGCCACTGTAAGGCTTCCGCCAGCGGCAGCGTTTTGCCCTCGACAGTGACGGGTTCATCGCCTTTCAGCCACAGCAGTTCGACAATCTCTTTTACCAGTGCCGGATCGTTCTGATACCAGACGCCCAGCGCATCGCCCGGCTGATAGCGCAGGCCTGAGTCACCTAAATCGATCTCAATATGGCGAACGTCTTTTTCAGAGTTACGTCCAGTGATTTTCTGGTTAACAGAGAGGCTCGCCACCAGCGGCGCTTCTTTACTATACGGACTGGTGTGGATTTCATTCACCGCGCCAGTGGCGACGGATGTCGAAGGTGCTGCGACAGGCGCGCGCGATTTCAGTACATCAACTACGTGGGCACGCCATTCGCTGGCGGCTGCCTGATATTCAACATCGGCATCGACCCGGTCGAGCAGGCGTTCGCCGCCCAGTTCAGCCAGTTTGCTGTCGAAATCTTTACCGGACTGGCAGAAAAACTCATAAGAGGTGTCACCGAGGCTAAACACAGCAAAAGCGGTGTTTTCCAGTTTCGGCGCTTTTTTGGAGAACAGAAACTTGTGCAGCGCGACGGCTTCTTCCGGCGGTTCCCCTTCACCTTGTGTTGAAGTCACCACGATAAGCAGTTTTTCGCTGGCGATTTGTTTGAATTTATAGTCGCCTGCGTTCACCAGCTTAGCGTTCAGTTTTGCCGCTAATAAGTCGTCACGTAATGCTTCAGCGACCCGGCGAGCATTACCCGTTTGCGAGGCGGATATGATGGTGATACCCGGCATTTCTGCGGCGGGTGTAGCGGCAAGTGTACCTGGCTGCTGGCTAAGCATTCCCCAGAAATAACCAGATACCCACGCAAGCTGGGTCGGTGTCAAATCAGTAGTGGCTGCCTGAAGGCGAGCCAGTTGCTCCGGGTTCAGCGGAAGCAAAGCGGAAGGAGGGACCTGTGTCGTCATGCGTCGTTATGTTCCAGTAAGCAAAGCTGTTTATCGGCCCTGTCAGCGCCCATAAAACAGAAGAGAAGGTAAGGTTAACGGCGCGAAGGGGGTGGATTAAAGACGGGATAGCGATAACTAATAACCAAATCGACTAACCTGTTTTAGCAATAGTCTTTAACAACAAAATAGATTTATTAACTCAATGAAAAATAGATAAATATCGACCGCAATTAAGATAAATCGGTCATTTTGCGCAACAAACCCGTTTTTGGTAATGCGAAAAAACAGGCTTTCCGGTACTCTACGGCGGTTTTATCGTCCAGTAGAGAAATTATGATGTCCACCACGTTATTTAAAGATTTCACCTTCGAAGCCGCTCACCGCTTACCACACGTCCCAGAAGGGCATAAATGTGGTCGCCTGCACGGGCATTCTTTTATGGTGCGCCTGGAAATTACCGGGGAAGTCGATCCGCATACGGGCTGGATTATCGATTTCGCTGAACTGAAAGCGGCGTTTAAACCGACTTACGATCGTCTCGACCACTATTATCTCAATGATATACCCGGCCTGGAAAACCCGACCAGCGAAGTTTTAGCAAAATGGATTTGGGATCAAGTTAAACCCGTTGTACCACTATTAAGCGCTGTGATGGTGAAAGAAACCTGCACCGCAGGCTGCATCTATCGCGGTGAATAATCAGAGTGTGTCGGCGGTCAATTTCCCTTAAGTAACGCTATGTTAGGGTGTTGTGCTCTGGATATCTGGGGCATGACATGGAAGACGACTGCGACATTATTATTATTGGTGCCGGTATTGCGGGCTCCGCTTGTGCGTTACGCTGCGCGCGAGCGGGATTATCTGTTCTGTTACTGGAACGCGCTGAAATCCCTGGCAGCAAAAACCTTTCCGGCGGGCGGTTATATACCCATGCGCTCGCGGAACTCCTCCCTCAATTTCACCTGACCGCGCCCCTTGAGCGACGTATCACTCACGAAAGCCTTTCTCTGTTAACGCCCGATGGCGCAACGACGTTTTCCAGCTTACAACCCGGTGGTGAATCCTGGAGCGTATTACGCGCACGATTCGATCCGTGGCTGGTTGCCGAAGCTGAAAAAGCAGGAGTTGAGTGTATTCCCGGCGCAACAGTAGACGCGTTATATGAAGAAAACAGCAGAGTGTGTGGCGTTATCTGTGGTGATGATATTCTCCGCGCCCGTTATGTTGTGCTGGCGGAAGGGGCCAATAGTGTGCTGGCAGAACATCACGGGTTAGTTACCCGTCCTGCTGGCGAATCGATGGCGTTAGGGATCAAAGAAGTGCTGTCGCTGGAAACGCCCATTATTGAAGCGCGTTTTCATCTGGAAAACAACGAAGGTGCAGCGATACTGTTCAGCGGGGAAATCTGTGATGACCTGCCAGGCGGTGCATTTCTTTATACCAATCAGCAAACGCTCTCTTTGGGGATTGTTTGCCCGCTCTCTTCCCTTGCACAAAACCGCGTTCCGGCAAGCGAGTTGCTGGCTCGTTTTAAGACACATCCGGCAGTAAGACCTCTCATTAAAAACAGTGAAACGCTGGAATACGGTGCACATCTGGTGCCGGAAGGCGGTTTACGCAATATGCCCGTGCAGTTCGCCGGTAACGGCTGGCTGCTGGTGGGCGATGCGTTGCGCAGTTGCGTCAATACTGGAATTTCAGTGCGAGGCATGGATATGGCGTTCATTGGCGCACAGGCAGCAGCACAAACACTGATTAGCGCCTGCCAGCAACGCGAGCCGCAAAATCTGTTCCCGATTTATCATCACAACATAGAACACAGTTTGCTGTGGGATGTTCTACAACGTTATCAGCATGTTCCGGCGCTTTTGCAACGCCCTGGCTGGTATCGGACGTGGCCTGCGTTAATGCAGGGTATTTCCCGCGACTTATGGGATCAGGGAGATAAACCTGTTCCACCACTTCGCCAGTTGCTCTGGCGTCATTTACGTCGTCACGGCCTGTGGCATCTGGCGGGCGATGTTATCAGGAGTCTGCGATGTCTGTAGCCCGTAATCTCTGGCGTGCTGCTGATGCGCCACACATTGTTCCGGTTGACCCCGTTGAGCGCCAGACAGCAGAACGGTTGATTAATGCCTGCCCGGCAGGTCTTTTTTCGCTCACGCCGGAAGGCGACTTGCGTATTGATTATCGTAGTTGCCTGGAGTGCGGCACCTGCCGTTTGTTATGCGATGAAAAAACACTACAACAGTGGCGCTATCCGCCTTCTGGATTCGGCATCACCTACCGCTTTGGATAAATAATAAGGATAATTTATGCCCCTCTTACACCTGCTCCGTCAGAATCCGGTGATTGCTGCCGTTAAAGATAATGCCAGCCTGCAACTGGCCATTAATTCTGAATGCCAGTTTATTTCCGTGCTGTACGGCAATATCTGCACCATCAGCAATATCGTCAAAAAGATTAAAAACGCCGGGAAATATGCCTTTATTCATGTCGATTTGCTGGAAGGCGCGTCAAATAAAGAGGTGGTGATTCAGTTTTTGAAACTGGTGACCGAAGCAGACGGCATTATCAGCACTAAAGCGTCGATGCTGAAAGCCGCCAGAGCAGAAGGTTTTTTCTGTATTCATCGCCTGTTTATTGTCGATTCGATTTCGTTTCACAATATTGATAAGCAGGTTGCGCAATCGAACCCAGATTGCATTGAGATCCTGCCTGGCTGTATGCCCAAAGTGCTGGGCTGGGTGACGGAGAAAATCCGCCAACCGCTGATTGCTGGCGGGCTGGTGTGCGATGAAGAAGATGCGCGTAATGCAATTGACGCCGGTGTCGTGGCGCTTTCTACTACTAATACCCGCGTCTGGACGTTAGCGAAAAAATTGCTTTAACGGGATAAACGTAACGAATTGAATTTGTGTGATTTGTAGGCCACATCCGGCATTCAACGCCTGATAAGACGCTAACGCGTCTTATCAGGCCTACAAGTCCCTGACCCAGAACCGCATCTGCCAGTACGTTATTGGCAATCTGCGTGAATATTTGTCACCAGTGCCTCCAGCACCGCTTTCCAGTCATCCACCACGCCAACATCTGCCTGTGAAAAAACAGCCGCGCTGGCGTCATGATTCACAGCCACCACAAACTGGCTATTACGCACACCTGCCATTAACGCTGCCGCGCCGGACGCCCCGGCAACAATGCAAATCTCTGGCGCCAGCAAGTGCCCGGAAATTCCAATCACTTTTTCCGCATCAAAACCACCATTCATCACTCGCGCCCGACTGTAGCCCACTTCGGCGCCCAGCTTTTCAGCCAGCGTAGCGATGTCATGGCTATCAGCCTCGCCGCCCTGCCCTACCACCAGCACCCGTCTGGCTTCTACTAATGGGTCACGGGTAGTATTTTTCAGGTTTTCGATGCTAACAAACCAGTCTGGAAGTGCGCCAGGGACAATGTTTAGTTGCTGCATACCAGATGGCAACATTGCGTTTTTCGCAGCTCCGGCCTGGCGCGCCAGAGAAAGGCATAGCGGACGTTTTTCTGTTTGCAGCGTCGCCGTCAGCGCATTTCCCCAGTGGGATTTGCGCACGCTTGCTGTCGGTATATCCAACGAAATGATCTGGCAGATGCTGGTGCCATGTAAACGCCAGGCCAGTCGGGTCGACAGTTCATCGCCAGACGCCCCCGGAGGGAAGAGCACAAATTCCGCAGGTGTTCGCTGCCACTGTTCCACGAGCGCATCCAACACCTGTTCCGCCACTACGGGCTGAGGTTCAATCTGCCAGTGCGTCAGTGTACAACCGCTGAAATCCTGTTCTGCCAGCCAGCCTGCGATAGCTGCATTGTCCTGATTTATTGTCACTATTACGACATTCATGGCTGCATCCTCTGGCGCAAATAATCCCGCCACAGTATTTGTGCTTTTTCTTCTGCTGTTTGCCCATCAATCAACGTCGCGCCACGTCGTTGCTCCGGCCTTTCCAGTTGCAGGCACTGTATCGCTGACGATTCGGCGGCGAGAGTTTCGCGTAAAATTTCCACTTTCCCTGCCGCCATACGCTGGCGCATTCCCGGTACAGGCAAAGCGACTTCGCCACACTGGCGCACGGCAATGACCGCAGGCAAGCGTACCCGGCAACAGCGCAGCCCGTTTTCAGTACGCTGTTCGAGAGTGATAAATGGCGCGTCGAGTGTGAAACGCTCCACCAGGGTAAAACAGGGCCAGGCCAGTATTTCCGCCAGCAAAAACGGCGTTTGCCCGTTCTGCCCCTCGCTGCTTTGGCAGCCGGTAATAATCAGCTCCATCGGATTCTGGTGCTGCCATTCGGCAATATGGCGAGCAACAAATTCCGGCGCAAAACGCAGATCTGCCGCAGTCTCCAGCAATACTGCTTCCTCAAACCCGAGAGCCGTGAAATAGCGAAGCCAATGCAACGCCCGTTCATCCCCCATGCTCAACGCGGTTAAAGTCATCGGCGTGCCGCTTTTTCTCTGCGCCAATAGAATTGCGGCGGCGGCCTGTTCATCAGCACCGGGTAAACTTCGCAACAGTGAAACATCCGGCCCATAATTTGCCGTAGCAGCAGCCTGCCACTCTTTTTCCGCCAGCATTCCGGCATCAGGTTCGGCTTTAAACGCTAACAGAATGTTCATTCGCACCTCCGACATTTCCCGCCGCAACCAGCGGGAGAGCTTTAGTTTCTGGAGCCCATAGCCAGGTCACAACAAAACCAACCAATAGCACGATGGCCAGTAACAATAAGGTGGCCTGCATTCCCCACTGCGCCAGAACCCACGGCAACAAACCGGTGCTAATTGCCGCGCCAAGTCTACTCATGGCGGTCGCAAAACCGACGCCCAGAGAGCGGATATCAGTAGGAAAACTTTCGGCAGGTAGAATGCCAACCAGATTGCTGACCGCCGAAATGGTGGTGCTGAAGAGAATAAAAAGCAGTAGCGTTAACGAACTGCCGGAAGGCAAACAGGCCATCACCATCAGCGTGGCCGCCAGCAGCAAAAAGCTCCCCAGTAAAAATTTGCGATGGGCTAACAAGTGGGTCAACACTAACCCTAATAACGCGCCAACAATTAACAAGGCATTGAGCATCAGGCTGGCGGTCAGCGCATCTTCCAGACCAATAGTCTGGGCGATAGTCGGCAGCCAGGTATAAATCACAAACCACGGGATCACGAGGCAGACAAAGAACACGCTGTTAAATACCGTGCGCCGCCAGTAACGCGAAGAGAACAAGGTTTTGATGTGCTTAGTGGTGGCCGTTGCCACTTCATCGCCCAGTAATACATGAGAGCCAAAGTAACGATGCACAATGGCATGAGCTTCTGCAAAACGCCCCTGTCGCAGCAGCCAGCGCGGCGATTCCGGTGTGCCCCAACGTAACAACGTAATCAACAGCGCGGGCAGAGCTGTTGATGCCAAAAGCCATCGCCAGGCCTCCGGACTTTCTGAAATAAAGTGATGTCCGGCAATACTTGCCAGCACATAACCCACCGTCCACACCACGCTGAACGCGCCCAGCAAAATACCGCGGTGGCGGCGCGGGGAAAATTCTGCCAGCAAGGTATGCCCCACAGAGTAATCACCACCCAGCCCAATGCCGATCAAAATGCGCAAACCAATCAGGTGCTCCGGCGTGGTGGCAAAATATTGTAAAAACGAAGCGAGCGTAATCAGCAAAAAGCTGAAAGTGAAGATTTTTTGCCGCCCGATATGGTCGGAGATCCAGCCCAAAACCAGGCTGCCGATAAACAGGCCAAGTAGCGCTGAGCCACCAATCATTCCCGCCATAAACGGTGTCAGTTGCATGGCTGGAGTAAGCTGAATAATGGCGTAACCAATGACGCCGAGGACATAACCGTCAGTCAGGTGCGCGCCGAAAGTAAGCGCAGCAATGCGACAGTGAAAACGGTTAAGTGGTAAATCATCCATTCGCACCGGTGAAGTGTTCATCTTTACCCCTTCATTGTCCGGTAATAAGAACGGCTTCTCGCTTGAGAAGCCGAAAAGGCAACGCCCCGACATCACAGGACGCTGCCTGACACATTATTTTTCAATCGGATAGATAGTACCCGTGTTCATAATGCCGTTAGGATCGAACTGCTTTTTCAGCCCTTCCAGCAACGCCCACGCGCTGCCGTGTTCCAGTTTGCTCCAGTGAACGCGATGTTTACCAATGCCGTGGTGATGCACCATCGAACCACCGAGGCGAATGGTTTCTTCACAGATGATTTTGTTGAGCGGGTTGTGGTACTTGTCGATTTCCTCTTCCGGTTTGCAGTCAACAACGTTGTAGTCGTAAACGAAGTACATGTTGGTGCCGTTTTGGTAGCTGTGAGAAGAGTGACCGCCCAGCATAGTGATGTCGTCGGCGTGCGGGAACTCGGTACGAATACGGTTAATGACGTTTTCATAGATTTCGTGAATACAACTCCAGCAGCCGGACACTTCGGTGGTAAAGCCCATGTTGCCGGTTTTGAGGATCTGCACACGTTCGGCGGCCACTTTATCCGGCCCCCAGTTCAGGTTGTTGAACCAGGTTTCGATCAGTTTGCTGTCCACACGCTGGCACTGCGGGTAACGCGCCACGATTTCGGCAATTCCTTCTCCTGTCGCCTGCGCAATACGTGGGTTACCCTCGGCCATAAAAATCAGCACGCATTTACCATCAGCAAAATGAGTGAAGTGTTGCGTGCCATCTTCAGCATCATACAAACGAGCAATCGACGGGCGATACCCTTCCACCATGATTTCACGCAGGATGTTGAAGCCGGTTTTCATGTCTTCCAGCACATAGCCGTAGAAGAGATTGTTTTCCGGGGTGAATTTGAAGATTTTCACTGTAACTTCAGTGATATAGCACAGTGCACCTTCGTTACCAATAATGATGTGACGAATGTCCGGACCAGCCGCGCGACGTGGAACGTTTTTAATGCGCGTCACGGTGCCATCTGCCAGTACCGCTTCCAGGCCAACGACCATATCTTCAATTGCGCCGTAAAGTGTGGAGAACTGCCCAATACTGCGGGTTGCCACCAGGCCACCCATCTGCGCCAGCGGTTTTGACTGCGGAGAATGCCCCGTGGTGTAGCCTTTTTCACGCAACGCGTTTTCCAGCACCTCCAGCGGAACGCCACATTGCGCCGTGGCCTGCATATTCTCAATATCAATATTAATGATTTGATTCATGGCGGAGCCGTCGAGCACCACCGAGTTTTCTACGACAGTTTCCAGCCCACCTTCGGTGGCGGAAGCGCCGGTACGCGGCACACCGTTAATTTTGTGCGCATTCATAAAATTCAGCACGCGGGACACTTGCTCTGTGGAACCGAGTTTTACGACCGCTGCCGGAATAGGCAAAGTATAAATACCATGAATATCCGGAAATTTACGAAAACGGTCAATACTGTTTTTCTTTAATACCGTTTCATCGGTAATTACGCGATCTGCACCAACAATTTCCTTTAGCTGGTCGACAATCGCTGCGCGAGATAAAGACATAATAAATCCTTTCTGATAATAAAAATGGAATAGTCATTAATAAAAGAAAACAGAAACCACCGTTATGGATTAGCGCACTAAATAACCACCATCAACCACCAGCAAATGACCATTCACATAATTCGATGCCGGGCTTGCGAGGAATACGGCTGCGCCCATTAAATCCTGTGTATCGCCCCAACGATTTGCCGGAATATGATCAAGAACGCGCTGATTTGTTTCTGGATTGCTGCGTGTCGCCAGCGTAATATCGGTTGCATAATAACCAGGGGCAATACCATTTACCTGAATATTATATTGACCTAATTCATCGCAATAGGCTTTAGTGAATCCAGCAAGTGCGTGTTTAGTTGCAGAATATGCTGGAGACCATTGCCCGCCCAGGTAAGAAAACAATGAACAGATATTAATGATTTTACCGCTTTTTTGCGGGATCATAATTTTTGCCGCTTCGTAACTCAGCTCAAAAGCGGCTGTCAGGTTCACATCAATCATCGGGTCCCAGTCGGCACGGCCGAAGTCCAGCACCTTATTCAGCTTACAAATACCTGCGTTATTGACCAGAATATCGACAGTGCCAAAACGCTCACAACAGGCAGCGATTATCTTCTGCGGCGCGCCTTCTGCGGTGATATCCACCTGCATGAAGTCCACTTCAACGCCTTGTTTTTCAATCATTTCCTTCGTTTCGCCATTATCTTTGACGAAGCTTGGAATAAAGATATTTGCACCTGCTTTTGCCAGTGCCATCGCAAATGCCTGGCCTAAACCACTATTCCCGCCGGTAACAATTGCAGTTTTACCTTTCAGGGAGAAAAAATCCATTGAGAACGCATTGAGTGATTCGATTGACATAGTTAGCTCCAATTTCCGTAAGGCAAAAAAAAAGAAAGGTAACTTCCCCCGCGAGAGGGAAGTTACCTTTCTCATTATCTCTGGTAACTGGCGATAATTTTTAGCATAAGGGCATAGTCGCTAATGTGATCATACTCACAGAGTATTACTCGTATAATCAAATAATTTTAAAAAGCAGAAGCGTGATTACTCTCACACAACACCTCTGCTTTCCATGTTATTTCTTATCGCAATTACTAGAGACCTGAGAAAAGTAATCCTCCTGAAAAGGCGGCTTACTTTTCTCTTTTTTTTGTCTATTACAAATGGGAATACGATATGCAACACAGCTCATATCGACGTTGGATAACCCTCGCGATAATTAGTTTTAGCGGCGGAGTTAGTTTTGACCTGGCTTATTTACGTTATATTTATCAAATTCCCATGGCGAAATTTATGGGATTCAGCAATACCGAGATAGGTTTAATTATGAGCACCTTTGGTATTGCCGCCATTATTCTTTATGCGCCCAGCGGGGTTATTGCCGATAAATTTTCACATCGCAAAATGATTACTTCCGCGATGGTAATTACCGGATTATTAGGCCTGATAATGGCAACGTATCCACCATTATGGGTCATGCTCTGTATTCAGGTTGCCTTTGCGATAACGACTATTTTAATGCTGTGGTCGGTGTCGATTAAAGCCGCCTCGTTGCTTGGTGACCATAGCGAACAAGGGAAAATCATGGGCTGGATGGAAGGACTGCGCGGCGTCGGTGTAATGTCGCTGGCAGTGTTTACCATGTGGGTCTTTTCCCGCTTCGCCCCGGATGACAGCGCCAGCCTGAAAACGGTCATTATCATCTACAGCGTGGTTTACATCTTGTTGGGGATTCTGTGCTGGTTTTTTGTTAGCGATAACAACAGCCTGCGTAGTACCCATAACGAAGAAAAACAGTCATTCCAGCTTAGCGACATCCTGGCCGTTTTGCGTATCAGTACAACCTGGTATTGCAGCATGGTGATTTTTGGGGTCTTCACCATCTACGCCATTCTGAGTTACTCCACCAACTATCTGACCGAAATGTATGGCATGTCGCTGGTGGCGGCGAGCTACATGGGGATCGTGATCAACAAAATCTTCCGCGCACTGTGCGGCCCACTTGGCGGCATTATCACCACCTACAGCAAAGTGAAATCCCCTACCCGCGTGATCCAAATTCTTTCCGTGGTCGGCCTGCTGGCACTCACTGCCCTACTCATGACTAACTCTACCCCGCAATCGGTCGCGATGGGGATTGGCCTGATTTTACTACTGGGATTCACCTGCTACGCCTCACGCGGGCTGTACTGGGCCTGCCCCGGCGAAGCGAGAACACCATCTTACATTATGGGCACCACGGTAGGTATTTGTTCGGTGATTGGCTTCCTGCCTGATGTCTTTGTTTACCCGATTATCGGTTACTGGCAGGACACCCTGCCCGCAGCAGAAGCCTACCGCAACATGTGGCTGATGGGCATGGCGGCGCTCGGCATGGTGATCGTCTTTACCTTTTTGCTGTTCCAAAAAATTCGTACTGCTGATAGCGCCCCCGCAACGGCTAACAGCAAGTAAGCCCAGAACATTACAGGAGAAAAATCATGTCGAAGAAATACATCATAGGGATTGATGGCGGAAGTCAGAGTACAAAAGTGGTGATGTACGATCTGCAAGGCAACATAGTTTGCGAAGGCAAAGGTTTATTACAGCCGATGCACACACCGGATGCCGATACCGCAGAACATCCTGACGACGATTTATGGGCATCATTATGTTTTGCCGATCACGATTTAATGAGCCAGTTTGCCGGGAATAAAGAAGATATTGTTGGCATCGGCCTGGGATCAATCCGTTGCTGCCGTGCCTTACTGAAAGCTGACGGTACACCCGCCGCACCACTGATTAGCTGGCAGGATGCACGAGTTACGCGCCCTTACGAACACACGAATCCTGACGTGGCGTATGTCACTTCTTTTTCGGGCTATCTGGCGCACCGCTTAACAGGCGAGTTTAAAGATAATATCGCCAACTATTTTGGCCAGTGGCCGGTGGATTATAAAACCTGGGCCTGGAGTGAAGATGCCGCGGTAATCGAGAAGTTTAATATCCCCCGCCATATGCTTTTTGGCGTACAAATGCCGGGGACCGTTCTCGGGCATATCACACCACAAGCAGCACTGGCGACACATTTCCCGGCAGGACTGCCGGTAGTTTGTACCACCAGTGATAAACCGGTAGAAGCATTAGGAGCCGGATTGCTGGACGATGAAACGGCGGTGATTTCCTTAGGCACCTATATCGCGCTGATGATGAATGGCAAAGCACTGCCGAAAGACCCGGTAGCGTACTGGCCGATTATGTCTTCTATTCCAGAAACATTGCTGTATGAAGGTTACGGTATTCGCAAAGGGATGTGGACGGTAAGTTGGTTGCGCGACATGTTGGGCGAGTCGTTAATTCAGGATGCCAGAGCACAGGATCTTTCGCCGGAAGATTTGCTCAACAAAAAAGCCTCTTGCGTGCCACCTGGCTGTAATGGGTTGATGACGGTGCTGGACTGGCTGACCAACCCGTGGGAACCGTACAAACGCGGAATTATGATCGGCTTTGATTCCAGTATGGATTACGCATGGATTTATCGTTCGATTCTGGAAAGCGTGGCGCTGACGCTGAAGAACAATTACGACAATATGTGTAATGAAATGAATCACTTTGCGAAGCATGTGATCATTACTGGCGGCGGTTCAAACAGCGATCTGTTTATGCAAATTTTTGCCGACGTGTTCAATCTTCCGGCAAGACGTAACGCCATTAACGGGTGCGCTAGTTTGGGTGCGGCTATCAACGCGTCTGTAGGGCTTGGCTTGTACCCGGATTACGCAACTGCTGTTGACAAAATGGTTCGCGTGAAAGACATCTTTATGCCTGTTGAGAGCAACGCCAGACGTTACGACGCGATGAATAAAGGCATTTTCAAAGACTTAACCAAACACACTGATGTGATCCTGAAAAAATCGTATGAAGTGATGCATGGAGAATTGGGCAATGTGGACGCTATTCAAAGCTGGTCTAATGCGTAAGTGAAGAAGACCGGGCGGGAAACCGCCCGCTCTGAGCATACCTGAATGGTTACCTCTAAACATAACCTGTTATTAATTAATGAGTTTTCAAGCCAGTTTCAATCTACCAAAATTTGTAGCGATGATTTTTACTCCAGTGAAAAATTAACACTACGGAATTTGTTTTGGTTTGCAATGACGAGTCCGGAAAAACCAGAAGAGAACAATCAGAAGAGGCAAAAATATAAATGGGTGGAATTCTTTACAGGTTCCACCCATTTATAACGCTTATAAATATTTAATCAGGCAATATTCAAATATTTATGCGTTTGCATCGACAAACGCCAGTTCCGCGCAATACAGGTATCGATACATAAACGCGTGGCATCTTCTTTCTGACTAATTGGCTGAAGTGCAATTACTCGCGGTTTATCATCAGTCAGCGTTGCCAGCAATTCATCCAGTGCTTCAATATCCCGTACACGCCCAACCGGATGTTTGATTTCATTGGCGCGTTCCAGCGCCTGCGACAACACTTCATAGCCGCCGCGCATGTTCAGTTTTGGCGACACGGTAACCCAGGTGTTCGGTGTACAACGTACTTCGTGAGTACCGCTGGTTTCTATCTGGCAGCTAAAACCGTTCTTTTCAAGCAAGTCAGTCAATGGCAGCAAATCATGAATGCAAGGTTCACCACCCGTAATCACTACGTGACGCGCGGTATATCCCTGACGACTTATGACCGCTAACAAATCTTCGCTGCTTGCTGCGCCCCACTTATCACTCTCTTTGGTTTTCGCCAAAATACTGAAAAGAGAAACTTCCCGATCCTCAAGTTTTTCCCACGTGTGTTTGGTATCACACCAGGCACAGCCGACCGGGCATCCCTGTAAACGAATAAAAATGGCGGGGACGCCGGTAAAGTAACCCTCACCTTGCAGGGTCTGGAACATCTCGTTAATCGGGTACTGCATAGCATTCTCTGTAAAGTGGATAATTGTTAATTATTGCAGATCCTACCGCAATATTCATGCTTTATTAACATTCTGTTACACGCGGGTTTAAGATAAAAAGGCGAAACAGATCATTAATAAAAAAATGAAACAACGTATTATTCCCAGGGGAATTAAACAAAAGGGATTTAAACATGCTCAGAATATTCATCGTACTTATATTTATTTTCAATTTATCAGGTTGTGGATATAATGATATTCAAACTTATGACGAACAAGTCAATTCATCCTGGTCAGAAGTTCTGAATCAGTATCAACGTCGTGCCGACCTTATTCCTAATCTTGTCGCCAGTATTAAAGGTTATTCCAGCTATGAAAAAGAAGTGTTGGAAGCCGTAACATTAGCGCGTAGCCAGGCTATCAGGGCCAGTAGCGATTTACAGCAAGCGCCAGGCGATGAGCAAAAGCTACAAACCTGGCAACAAGCTCAGGCGCAACTGACTCGTACACTCGGCCAGTTAACGATTATCAGTGAACGTTATCCTGAATTAAAGGCCCAGGAACTCTATCAAAATTTGATAGTACAGCTCGAAGGAAGTGAAAACCGCATTGCCGTTGCGCGAGGAAGATACATTAAAGCTATTGAACAATATAATGTCACTATCCGCAAATTCCCCGCTGTATTAACCGCAAAAATAATGGATTACACCGCAAAGAAAAATTATTTGCCGGATGATGTCGCCGCAGTGAGTAAAGCACCAACAATAGATTTTAGCCAAAACCCTAATATTCATTAAGCGGGCAATCCTTATGCGAATTTTTATCTTTCTTCTGGCTTTCTTCTGTCCATCGGCGTTTGCTACGCAAATTCCAGTACCTGAATTACCTGTGTATGTGAATGACGTAACAGGTACATTGACGAACAGCGAAATAAATGCTCTTGCTGGTCAGATTAAAAACCTGACGCAAAGAAATCTGGCGCAAATGGTGGTGTTAGTAGTTGACACAACAGGCGATGAAACTATCGAGCAGTACGCTACGCGGGTATTCGATAGCTGGAAACCAGGTGATAAAGACCGCGATGATGGTGTTCTACTGTTAGTCGCCTGGCAGGATCATACCGTGCGTATTGAAATCGGTTACGGACTGGAAGGCCTTATTACAGATGCACAGTCCGGACAAATTATTCGCAACAGTATTATTCCAGCATTTAAAAATGGCGACCTGGCTGGCGGGTTGCAAAAGGGGATCAACGATATTGAAAGCCGTCTGACGGGGAATGATTTAGCAACGATAACACCAACCGATCACCCTTTGCCCTTTAGCGGTTGGTGGGCTTTGTTGGCCTGGGCGATAGTACTGACCTTTATTTCCGCCAGGGGATATATCAAAACGCTGGGATTGATTTGCTTCGCTGCCATAGTGCTGGCCTTTGTTTTGCCTATTGCAGGTTTCAGCGGAAGCTGGGGAGTGCTCGCTACATTATTATGCTTCTCCACACCGTTCCTTGTTGTTGCTATTACTTTTACCCCTTTCGGCAAAAAGGTACGTGACTCAATGCGTAGTGCCAACCGGCCATCACGCCATACCAGAAGTAATTATAACTCCAGAGATTCGTCATCATCATCGTCCTCTTCTTTCGACAATGACAATTTCAGCGGCGGTGGCGGTTCATCTGGTGGCGGTGGCGCTTCAGGGCGCTGGTGATCAATATGCGCTTAATCCTTTTTCTACTCATATTGTGGTGCGTTCCTGTGTTTGCCCAGCAAATGGCTGTACCGGAACTACACCAACAGGTGACAGATCTTACTGATACGTTAAGTTCACCTGAGCAACAATCTCTGACACTACAGTTGCAGAAGATTGCACAGAATACGCAGGCGCAGGTCGCTATATTAGTGGTGCCATCCACTGGTGAAGATACCATTGAACAATATGCAACACGCGTTTTTGATAGCTGGAAGTTGGGCGATGCACAGCGCAACGATGGTATTTTACTTCTGGTTGCCTGGGAAGATCATGCTGTCCGTATAGAAGTGGGCTACGGGCTGGAAGGGGCGGTTACCGACCTGCAAGCGGCAAAGATTATCCGTGTTATATTGATCCCCGCGTTCAAAAACGATGATCTTATTGGAGGGTTGACACTGGCCAGCGAAAATATCGGCGCGCTTCTGTTGAATGGTGAATTACTGGAAGGCAGCGGAAATCATTACAGTATCAAAACTCCAATTCCATTATCGGTCGCTGTAATTATTTTACTGGCAGTACTTTCGTATTTTATTATTTTTACCGATCCATCAAATCTACCGTGGATTGCACTCACCGGCGCAATTTACGGGATGGTATTCCTCTATGTTGCCGAGCCCGGAGCATGGACGAATTTAATCGTTGCTTGCAGTATGTTAACGCCTTTTGCGATCGTACCTCTGCTTATCTTCTGGCTTCTGGTGAATAAAAAGTTACGCGCCAAATATAAGAAGCTCAGTAAAGAAAGAGCTTCAAGAAAAGGTTCTTCTTCATCCTCTTCCGGTGGAGGCTCAAGTGGCGGCGGATTTAGCGGCGGGGGTGGTTCTTCTGGCGGCGGCGGCGCGTCCGGCCGCTGGTAACTCAACCATAAAAAATGCCAGCCCGAAGGCTGGCATTTTTAAATCAGATAAAGTCAGACTTATGCCTGGCCTTTGATCTCTTTACGACCGTTGTACGGTGCTTTTTCGCCCAGAGCTTCTTCAATACGAATCAGTTGGTTGTATTTAGCAACACGGTCAGAACGGCTCATAGAACCCGTTTTGATCTGGCCTGCAGCAGTACCAACAGCCAGGTCAGCGATGGTAGCGTCTTCAGTTTCACCAGAACGGTGAGAGATTACTGCAGTGTAGCCAGCGTCTTTCGCCATCTTGATTGCAGCCAGAGTTTCGGTCAGAGAACCGATCTGGTTGAATTTGATCAGGATGGAGTTAGCGATGCCTTTTTCGATACCTTCTTTCAGGATCTTGGTGTTGGTTACGAACAGGTCGTCACCAACCAACTGGATTTTGTCGCCCAGAACTTTGGTCTGGTATGCGAAACCGTCCCAGTCAGACTCGTCCAGACCATCTTCGATGGAAACGATCGGGTACTGTTTGGTCAGTTCTTCCAGGAAGTGAGTGAATTCTTCAGAGGTGAAAGCTTTGTTGCCTTCGCCAGCCAGAACGTATTTACCGTCTTTGTAGAATTCAGAAGCTGCGCAGTCCATCGCCAGAGTGATGTCTTTGCCCAGTTCATAGCCAGCAGCTTTAACAGCTTCAGCGATAACAGCCAGAGCTTCAGCGTTGGAACCCAGGTTCGGCGCATAGCCACCTTCGTCACCAACAGCAGTGTTCATACCTTTCGCTTTCAGAACTTTTGCCAGGTGATGGAAAACTTCAGAACCCATGCGGATGGCTTCTTTCACAGTTTTCGCGCCAACCGGCTGAATCATGAATTCCTGAATATCAACGTTGTTGTCAGCGTGCTCACCACCGTTGATGATGTTCATCATCGGAACCGGCATGGAGTATTTGCCCGGAGTACCGTTCAGTTCAGCGATGTGCTCGTACAGCGGCATACCTTTAGCAGCCGCGGCAGCTTTGGCGTTAGCCAGAGATACAGCCAGGATTGCGTTTGCGCCGAATTTGGATTTATTTTCAGTGCCGTCCAGGTCGATCATGATCTTGTCAATGCCAGCCTGATCTTTGGCATCTTTGCCAATCAGCGCCTGAGCGATCGGGCCGTTAACCGCAGCAACAGCTTTGGTTACGCCTTTGCCCAGGAAACGGGATTTGTCACCATCGCGCAGTTCCAGTGCTTCACGGGAACCAGTAGAAGCACCTGACGGAGCAGCCGCCATACCGACGAAACCACCCTCCAGGTGTACTTCGGCTTCAACAGTCGGGTTACCACGGGAGTCGATGATTTCACGACCGATGATTTTTACGATTTTGGACATTAGGGTTTCCTCAAGTCACTAGTTAAACTAAAACTCCAGACAAACAACGCGTACCCTGGGTACGCGTTGCCGTTCTAACTTTTTTACTTACTTCGCCTGACGTTTCTGGAACTCGCTGGCGGCTTTTACAAAGCCAGCAAACAGCGGGTGGCCATCACGTGGAGTAGAAGTAAACTCCGGATGGAACTGACAAGCCACGAACCACGGGTGATTCGGAACTTCGATGATCTCGACCAACTGATCATCCCCGGAACGGCCCGCAACGCGCAGACCTGCATCTTCAATCTGTTTCAACAGCATGTTGTTGACTTCGTAACGGTGACGATGACGTTCAACAATTGTCGGCGCATTGTACAGTTGGCGAACCAGGCTATCGTCAACCAACTGGCACTGCTGCGCGCCAAGACGCATGGTGCCACCGAGATCGCTATTCTCGCTACGAACTTCAACGTTGCCGTTTTCATCACGCCACTCGGTAATCAGCGCCACAACCGGGTACTTACAGTCTGGCACAAATTCCGTAGAGTTGGCGTTCTCCATGTTGGCAACATGGCGAGCGTAATCAATTAACGCCACCTGCATACCCAGGCAAATACCCAGATAAGGAATATTGTTCTCACGCGCAAAGCGCGCGGTAGTAATCATGCCCTCTACGCCACGGTAACCGAAACCGCCAGGTACGAGGATCGCATCCAGACCTTTAAGGATTTCAACACCGCGTGTTTCAACATCTTGTGAATCGATCAGTTTGATGTTGACGCTAACACGATTTTTCAGCCCGCCGTGTTTCAGTGCTTCAATCACGGATTTATAAGCGTCCGGCAGTTCAATGTACTTGCCGACCATACCGATAGTGACTTCACTTACCGGATTCGCTTCTTCAAAGATAACCTGTTCCCATTCGGACAGATTAGCTTCCGGGCAGTTCAAGCTGAATCGTTTACAAATATAATCGTCCAGCCCCTGAGATTTCAACAGGCCTGGAATTTTATAGATAGAATCGACGTCTTTCAGAGAAATAACCGCTTTTTCCGGAACATTACAGAACAATGCAATCTTCGCACGTTCGTTCGCCGGAACGGCGCGATCTGAACGACAAATCAGGATATCAGGCTGGATGCCGATAGAAAGCAGCTCTTTTACAGAGTGCTGAGTCGGCTTGGTTTTGACTTCACCAGACGCAGCCATGTACGGCACCAGGGTCAGGTGCATGAACAGCGCGTGTTCACGACCAATATCAACAGCCAACTGGCGAATCGCTTCAAGGAACGGCAGGGATTCGATGTCACCGACAGTACCGCCGATTTCGACCAGAACCACGTCGTGGCCTTCACCGCCGGCAAGAACGCGTTCTTTAATAGCGTTAGTAATGTGCGGGATAACCTGTACGGTTGCGCCCAGATAGTCGCCACGGCGTTCTTTACGCAGAACGTCAGAATAGATACGACCCGTGGTGAAGTTGTTGCGGCGGCTCATTTTGGTGCGAATGAAACGCTCGTAGTGCCCCAGGTCCAGGTCGGTTTCAGCGCCGTCTTCAGTAACGAACACTTCCCCGTGTTGGATTGGGCTCATAGTACCTGGATCGACGTTGATGTACGGATCCAGTTTCATGATGGTCACATTGAGGCCACGGGCTTCAAGAATGGCTGCGAGGGAGGCTGCGGCAATGCCTTTACCCAGAGAGGATACGACCCCGCCGGTCACAAAAATATAGTTCGTTGTCATGCTGAACCTGAGAAGTTAGGTTGAAAAGACGATGGAATAACCAGGACGGGAAAGCAGTATACCCGAACATGACCTGTGCCACAAACTTTCATTATCCCTCCTCTTCGCCAGCGCACAATTGAAATCAGGAGTGAGAAAATAGCCCCTTTGGGGTAAATGTTTTTGACGCAAATCAAGCGCTTGTCATTTAAAAAATGACACAAATCGCGCTTGACCATGTAATTTCCTTAGAGATCAATTTCCTGCCGTTTTACCTGCTGCCAGACTTCTTCCATTGTTTCGAGGTCAACACCTGTCATTTCCAGTCCACGCGCGGCAACAATCCGCTCCACTTCGCGAAAACGACGCTCAAATTTTTCGTTAGCTTTTTGTAGCGCAATCTCTGCTTTCGTCCCTAAATGGCGGGCCAGATTGACCGTCGCAAACAGCAGGTCGCCCATTTCCTCCTCCAGTTTAGCCTGGTCCACTACAGCCTGCCGCGCCTCGTACATGACCTCGTCAATCTCTTCGTAAACTTTATCGACCACCGGGCCAAGCGTCGTCCAGTCGAAGCCAACGTTGGCGCAGCGTTTCTGGATTTTTTGCGCACGCATTAAGGCCGGTAAACTGCGAGGAATATCGTCCAGCGCTGAATGTTGCGCCTTCTGCGCGCGCTCTTCGGTTTTGATCTGCTCCCAACGGGCAAGAACTTCACTGCTGTTATCGGCAGAACTGTCAGCAAAAACATGCGGATGGCGGCGCTCTAACTTATCGCTGATCGCCGCGCAAATATCATTAAAGTCAAAGCGCCCTTCTTCCTGGGCCATTTGCGCGTAAAACACCACCTGGAACAACAAATCGCCCAGTTCACCGCGCAGATCGTCAAAGTCTTCGCGGGCAATGGCATCCAGCACTTCATAAGTTTCTTCAAGGGTATAAGGTGCAATAGAAGCGAATGTCTGCTCTTTGTCCCACGGACAGCCGTTTTCCGGGTCACGAAGACGCTGCATGATAGTGAGCAAACGGTCGATTTGATTCATTGGAATGTCCTGAAAATTGCGGGTCTGTCAGGTGTAACACCTTCGAGTAAAGGATATCGTCGGATACGGCTGACGCCATATCCGGCTATGTAAGATTAATTCCCGTGCAGTCGTCTTGCATCGATAACATCTGGCACCTGATTGAGTTTACCCAGCACGCGCCCCAGCACTTGCAGGTTATAAATCTCAATGGTCATATCGATGGTCGCCAGTTGCTGTTTCGTGTCGCTGCGGCTGGCAACGCCAAGCACATTCACCTTCTCATTGGCGAGAATAGTGGTGATATCACGCAACAATCCACTACGATCATTGGCCTGCACGCGAACCACCAGCGAGTAACCAGCGGAGTAGCTCTCGCCCCATACCGCGTCAACAATTCGTTCCGGTGCATGGGAGCGCAGTTCCGCCAGTTGTTCGCAATCGGCGCGGTGTACGGAGATCCCGCGGCCCTGGGTAATGAAACCGACAATCTCATCGCCAGGAATCGGCTGGCAGCAACGCGCGATGTGGTGCATCAGGTTGCCCACACCTTCTACCACTACACGACCGTTATCTTTACTGCGGTTTTGTGGTGTATAGCTTTTTTGCTGAAGCTGTTTCAGTGCGGCGGCGTCCTGCTCTTCGGCGCTCGGCTTATTAAATTGCGATTGCAGGAAGTTGACCATCTGATTGAGACGGATATCCCCGCCACCAATCGCCGCCAACAACTCGTCGACGTCATTGAAGTTGTAACGCGGCAGCAGATATTTTTCTGCTTCCTTCAGACTGATCCCCAAATGTTCCAGTTCGTCGTCAAGGATTTGCCGTCCTGCCAGAATATTTTTGTCACGATCCTGTTTACGGAACCAGGCGTGAATTTTCGAACGCCCGCGGCTGGTTGTAACATAACCCAGGTTTGGGTTTAACCAGTCACGGCTGGGATTCGGCTGTTTCTGGGTGATAATTTCAATCTGGTCACCCATCTGCAACTGGTAGGTGAATGGCACAATGCGCCCGCCAATTTTTGCCCCGATGCAGCGGTGCCCGACATCACTATGGATGTGGTAAGCGAAATCCAGCGGCGTTGATCCCGCAGGCAGATCAACAACATCACCTTTCGGCGTAAACACATATACCCGATCATCAAAGACCTGACTGCGTACTTCGTCGAGCATTTCGCCAGAATCAGCCATCTCTTCCTGCCACGCAATCAGTTTACGCAGCCAGGCAATCCGGTCTTCATGTCCCGAACGTGCGCCGCCAGCAGCCGCGCCTTCTTTGTATTTCCAGTGCGCAGCAACACCCAACTCTGCATCTTCATGCATCTGTTTGGTGCGGATTTGGATCTCAACGGTTTTGCCTCCCGGCCCCAACACTACGGTATGAATAGACTGATAACCGTTCGGTTTCGGGTTCGCAACGTAATCGTCGAACTCATCCGGCAAGTGGCGATAGTGAGTGTGCACTATGCCCAGCGCGGCGTAACAATCCTGCAAACGTTCCGCGACGATACGCACCGCACGAACATCAAACAGCTCATCAAAGGCGAGGTTCTTTTTCTGCATTTTGCGCCAGATGCTGTAGATGTGTTTTGGGCGTCCATACACTTCAGCTTTAACGCCTTCAGCTTTCATCTCTGCACGCAGATGCCCCACAAACTCTTCAATGTAGTGTTCGCGGTCGAGGCGGCGCTCATGCAGCAGTTTTGCAATACGTTTGTACTCGGTCGGGTGGAGGTAACGGAAGCAGTAATCTTCCAGTTCCCATTTCAGTTGCCCAATCCCAAGACGGTTCGCCAGCGGCGCGTAGATATTGGTGCACTCTTTTGCCGCCAGCACGCGTTCATCTTCCGGCGCATCTTTTACTTCGCGCAGATGGGCAATTCGCTCCGCCAGTTTGATGACCACGCAACGGAAGTCATCGACCATCGCCAGCAACATCCGGCGAACGTTATCGACCTGTTCGGAGGAAACAGAATCGGTGTGCGTTGCTTTCAGTTGGCGGATTGCCGCCATATCGCGCACACCGTGAATAAGATTAACGACCGACTTACCGACACTCTCGCGCAGTACGTCTTCGCTGACGACGTTTGCATCGGCCAGAGGGAACAGCAGCGCAGCCCGCAGCGTGTCAATGTCCATACTTAATGTCGAGAGGATCTCCACCATCTCGACACCACGCCACAACAGCAAACTGGCATCCGGATGCCCCTGCGTCTGCTGCAGACAATACGCCCAGGTTTCGGCTAAGCACTCACACGACTTCTGGCTGGCAATGCCCAGACTTGCGATCCATTTTTCCGGATCAAATTCACCAGCCTTATTGATATGTGCACTTCTTACCGCAACCATCGTCCTCTCCTTTAGGGACCTGACCTGCTGAAATCAGCAAATCGTAACTATTTAACGCGCGAGAAAAGTACCATCGATTCCAGATGCCCCGTGTGTGGGAACATATCCAGCATCGCCAACCGCGCAATGGTATATCCTGCTTTTAATAACGCCTCGCTATCCCGAGCCAGCGTCGCAGGGTTACAGGATACATAAACTATACGAATAGGTTCCAGTTTTATAATTTGTTGCATAACGCCTGCTGCACCAGCACGCGCCGGGTCCAGCAACACTTTATCAAAGCCGTTTTTTGCCCACGGCTGCTTTGTGACATCATCTTCAAGATTTTCGTGATAAAACGTCACATTATGTAAGCGATTAAGACTCGCGTTCTGCTGGCCTTTTTCCACCAGCGCCGGAACCCCTTCCACACCAACAACACTTGCCGCACGGGTCGCTAACGGCAGCGTAAAATTGCCCATACCACAGAACAGATCCAGCACACGATCATCAGGCTGAACATCCAGCCACTCCAGCGCTCGCGCCACCATTTTCTGGTTCACACCCGCATTGATCTGAATAAAATCACGCGGACTAAAGGTTAAGCGCAACCCGTTTGAGTCATACCAGGGCATCTCGCCAGAGACGGTTTCGAGTATCTCACTATCGGGAGCGAGATACAGATCCAGGCCTTCAGAATGCGAAAAGCGTTCCAGTTTTTCGCGATCTGCCAAACTTAGCGGTGCGGTATGGCGTAAAATCATCAGCAGGCCGCTGGTTGCCTGCACCAGTTCAACATGACCAAGATGGCGCATAGCTTGTAAGCTGTCCAGGCATGCCCTGACTTTGGGCAACAACGCTTCAAGTTGGGGCACTAAAATAGGGCATTGTTTAACGTCGACAATGTCACTGGAACCCGCTTTGCGAAATCCCATCTGGAGTTGTTGTTTTTTCGGTAGATAGTTCAGACTTAAACGCGCGCGACGGCGATAACCCCAGGGGACATCGTCGATCACTTCAGAGACGTCGTGTTTCATTAACCGGGCGAGTGCTGCGCTTTTGCTACGCTGCTGGAGTTCGACGCTGGCGTGTTGTTGCTGACAGCCGCCGCATACGCCAAAATGAGGGCAGCGTGGCGTTTTGCGTTCCGGGCTGTCGCTTAACCTGCGCACGACCTTAGCGCGAGCGTACTGTTTTTTATCTTCAGTAACAGTAACTTCCGCGTTTTCCGGCGGTAGTAATCCAGGAATAAATAACGCTTTGCCGTTATGTCGCGCCACGCCCTGACCAAAAGAGTCGAGGTCGTTGACTGAAACGGTTATGATCTGACGCGTCGTCGCGCGTCGTTTTGCAGAGTAGAATTGCGCCATTGGCGAGACTTTCTCAATTTAACAGTGTGACCTTAATTGTCCCATAACGGAACTCCATGACCAACTACAGCCTGCGCGCACGCATGATGATTCTGATCCTGGCACCGACCGTCCTTATTGGTTTATTGCTTAGCATCTTTTTCGTCGTGCATCGCTATAACGACTTGCAGCGTCAACTGGAAGATGCCGGTGCCAGCATTATTGAGCCGCTTGCGGTTTCAACGGAATATGGCATGAGCCTGCAAAATCGCGAATCTATTGGTCAATTGATCAGCGTTTTGCATCGTCGCCATTCCGATATTGTTCGTGCCATTTCGGTTTATGATGAAAATAACCGACTTTTTGTCACCTCCAATTTTCATCTTGATCCTTCATCAATGCAGCTCGGCAGCAACGTGCCATTTCCGCGCCAACTTACTGTCACACGTGATGGCTATATTATGATCCTGCGCACGCCGATTATTTCTGAGAGTTATTCTCCCGACGAATCACCCAGCAGCGATGCCAAAAATAGTCAAAATATGTTGGGATATATTGCTCTTGAGCTGGATCTTAAATCAGTGCGCTTGCAGCAATATAAAGAGATCTTTATTTCTAGCGTGATGATGCTGTTTTGTATTGGTATCGCGCTTATTTTTGGCTGGCGCTTAATGCGCGATGTAACCGGCCCAATTCGCAACATGGTGAATACCGTCGACCGCATCCGCCGAGGGCAACTCGACAGTCGGGTGGAAGGATTTATGCTCGGAGAGTTGGATATGCTGAAAAATGGCATCAACTCGATGGCAATGTCGCTGGCGGCTTATCACGAAGAGATGCAGCACAATATCGACCAGGCGACGTCCGATCTGCGTGAAACGCTGGAACAGATGGAAATTCAGAACGTTGAACTGGATCTGGCGAAAAAACGCGCCCAGGAAGCGGCGCGTATTAAGTCAGAGTTTCTGGCAAACATGTCGCATGAGCTGCGTACACCGTTGAATGGCGTTATTGGTTTTACCCGCCTGACGTTGAAAACAGAATTAACACCAACGCAGCGCGATCACCTCAATACTATTGAACGCTCGGCAAATAATTTGCTGGCAATTATTAATGATGTTCTCGATTTCTCAAAACTGGAAGCAGGCAAGCTGATTCTGGAAAGTATTCCATTCCCACTACGCAGCACGCTGGATGAAGTGGTAACGCTACTGGCGCATTCTTCTCACGATAAAGGACTGGAATTAACGCTCAATATTAAGAGCGACGTGCCCGATAACGTCATTGGCGACCCGCTGCGTTTACAGCAAATAATCACTAACCTGGTGGGGAATGCGATTAAATTCACCGAGAATGGCAACATCGACATTCTGGTAGAAAAACGTGCGCTGAGTAATACCAAAGTACAGATTGAAGTGCAGATCCGTGATACCGGCATTGGTATTCCTGAACGTGATCAATCGCGTTTGTTCCAGGCCTTCAGACAGGCAGATGCCAGTATTTCACGCCGTCATGGCGGCACCGGGCTGGGGCTGGTGATTACGCAAAAACTGGTCAATGAAATGGGTGGCGATATCTCGTTCCATAGCCAGCCGAATCGTGGTTCAACCTTCTGGTTCCATATTAATCTCGATCTGAACCCGAATATTATTATCGAAGGGCCATCCACTCAGTGCCTCGCGGGTAAACGCCTGGCTTATGTCGAACCGAACTCTGCAGCCGCCCAGTGTACGCTGGATATTTTAAGCGAAACACCGCTGGAAGTGGTTTATAGCCCAACGTTCTCCGCGCTGCCTCCTGCACATTACGACATGATTTTGTTAGGGATTGCGGTAACCTTCCGCGAACCGCTGACGATGCAGCATGAGCGGTTGGCGCAAGCGGTGTTAATGACCGATTTTCTGATGCTGGCACTTCCGTGCCATGCACAGGTCAATGCCGAAAAGCTCAAGCAAGATGGTATCGGCGCGTGTCTGCTGAAACCCCTGACGCCTACACGTTTGTTGCCTGTACTGACGGAATTTTGTCATCAAAAGCAAAACACACTTTTGCCTGTTACCGATGAAAGTAAGCTGGCAATGACGGTTATGGCTGTTGATGATAATCCGGCAAACCTGAAACTTATCGGCGCATTGCTGGAAGATATGGTGCAGCATGTTGAGCTGTGCGATAGCGGACATCAGGCGGTTGAACGGGCGAAACAGATGCCGTTCGATTTAATCTTAATGGATATTCAAATGCCGGATATGGACGGCATTCGGGCATGTGAGCTCATTCACCAGCTCCCGCATCAGCAGCAAACACCAGTTATCGCGGTAACGGCGCACGCGATGGCCGGGCAAAAAGAGAAACTGCTTGGCGCGGGAATGAGCGATTATCTGGCGAAACCGATTGAAGAAGAGCGGTTGCATAATTTGCTGTTACGTTACAAGCCCGGCAGTGGCATTTCTTCTCGCGTCGTGACGCCAGAAGTGAACGAAATTGTGGTGAATCAGAATGCGACTCTCGACTGGCAACTGGCACTGCGCCAGGCTGCAGGAAAAAACGATCTGGCGCGCGATATGCTGCAAATGTTGCTCGATTTCCTGCCAGAAGTTCGCAACAAAGTTGAAGAACAATTGGTTGGAGAAAACCCGGAAGGCCTGGTTGATTTGATCCATAAACTGCATGGCAGTTGCGGTTATAGCGGCGTACCGCGAATGAAGAATCTCTGCCAACTAATCGAACAACAGCTACGCAACGGTACTAAAGAAGAAGATTTGGAGCCGGAGCTACTGGAACTGTTGGACGAGATGGATAATGTGGCGCGCGAAGCCAGTAAAATTCTCGGTTAATAAACCTCTTGTCGAGTAAAAACCGGCTTCTTTATGAAGCCGGTTTCAGATTGGTGGCAAGTACCTGTGTTTATGCCGAATGCGGCGAGAACGCCTTGCCATGTCTACAACATCATATGAAGTGGTTCACTTGACGCCAGGCAAACGCTAGTAAAAATGCCCCTTAAGAAGGCACATTTACTGGCATTTGCCTGAAAAAATTCGATTCAGCATCGCTGAAACAATATTTTTGCCGACCATAGGTATATCAGCAAAAATAGCGAGGACTCAGGACAACAGCGTGCCCCAATGTTCAACCCACGGGTTTGATTCCGTTTCTGGTTCCGGGGTCTCGCTGGCATCAATCAGCAGCATTTCCCCTACCCGCTGCGCGCTTTGTTCCTGCAACAAAGCATCGAACTGTTTGCCACCATTGCAGAAATTCACATAACTGCTGTCGCCAAGGGCAATCACGCCATAACGCAGGTTCGGCTGGAAACCGAGGTTATCCTTTATTCCCAGAAAGAGCGGCACAATGCTGTCAGGAAGGTCGCCCTGCCCGGTGGTCGAGGTGACTACCAGTACGTACTTGTCCTGATAGGGTAGCCAGTCACTTAACTCTGGATCTTCAAATACCGTTGCTTTGTGTCCTTGCCCGGACAAAATGGCTTCCGCTTCTTCTGCAACTAACAATGCGTTGCCGTACATGGTGCCAACAAAAATACCAATTTCCGCCATACCGTTTTCTCCCTGGATTAGGAACTCATCTCACCATCCTGACCGGATGCCGCGCTGAACTCAACCCTTTCATTTTCAGGAAGTAGACCGCGCCAACCAAACTGTGATAACGCCTGCATCCAGGTGTCGTCCAGACCCGCGTAAATAGTGAGCGGCTCGCCAGTAAAAGGATGCGTCAATGACAACTGGCTGGCATGTAGCATTAACCTCTGCAGGCCGAAATGTTCAGCCCCGCTGCGGTTCTGGCGCAAATCGCCGTGTTTGCTGTCCCCAATAATGGGATGACGCAAATGGGCCAGATGGCGGCGTAGTTGGTGTTTACGTCCAGTTTTCGGCTCCAGTTCCACCAGGCCATAGCGCGTGGTCGGGTAACGTCCAGTCGCCACAGGCATTTCCACCGTCGCCAGACCGCGATAATGCGTTACCGCTGGCTGTGGACCTTTATCTTCGCGGGCATATTTATCAGCGATTTTGTCCAGTTCTTCTACCAGCGGATAATCCAGCTCTGCCTCATCCATCAGCCAGCCACGCACAATCGCATGGTAACGTTTCTGGATTTGGTGCTGTTCAAACTGTTGCGCCAACAGTCGCCCTGCCTCACTGGATAACCCCATCAGCAATACGCCAGAAGTCGGGCGATCCAGACGATGCGCGGTAAAAACATGCTGGCCAATCTGGTCACGCACAGTTTGCATCACCACAACTTTCTCGTCGCGATCCAGCCAGCTACGGTGGACCAGCCAGCCGGACGGTTTATTTACCGCCACCAACCATTCATCCTGGTAGAGTATTTCCAACATCAGTTAGCATCATCCGCAAAAAGGGCATCCAGCTTTTCCAGCTCCGCCAGAATAAGCGCTCGTTGCGGGTGATCCGTCGCCAGCGCCATTTCATAGTACGGCGCCACAGCAAATGCCCCTGGTAATGGCTGATTGTTATCTAATAAATCGTGCATCCGCGGGATAAGCACCCACTGCAACCACTCCAACGGTTCCATGGTGTCCATAAAAAACGGTTGGGTACTGTTGAATAGATGCGGCTGGGGTTCATCATTGCGCCAGTGCTGATGTTCACGCAGCAGCGCTTCAAGCGCCTGCAACTGGAAACGAACGCGGTCATGAGTAGTCATAAAGCAGCCTCAAGTAAAAAACTGCCGCGAAGAATAGCAGGAATAAAAAAAGGGAGCACTGTATTCACAGTGCTCCCGATTCGTTTCGCAGCATTCCAGCTACTTTTGTTGCTCCCTGCTCATCCTTGACAACTTTTCCTTTAGCCTTACGGCCAATCGTTCATCCTGAACTATTGCTCCCTGCTCACACCACCCCGATGTGATACTTCATCCTGAAGTGTCCCTGGCCTTCCTGACCCACCGAATCATCCTGACCGGTTCTCATTCTCCATCCTGGAGGTGTCCTTTAACGCGTCCTGCGTTATCCTCTTCGCTTCATCCGGAAGCCTTTCCCTGAAACACCATCCTGGCGTGTCCTTCAGAAGTGTCATCATCCTGATGTTCACTTCATTGTCTGACTCCCTGTCGACGAAGATAGAATCGTCTTTTTCACTGCGTCTTACAAGGAGCTTACAGACAATGCCTTAAGGATAATTTCATATGAAAGTCGAAAAAACAACAATAAGCAATTGATTTCAAATCAAAATATCAAATCTCATCTTATTAAGCATTCGCTTATTTCCTGGCGATCTCCTACAGGGTCTGTAAGAGATCTCTCACAACAAGACGGGGTATTTGGATTACAGAAGAGGCTTAAGTTGGTTGAGGAATTCCGCAAGATTTGAGGCTAAATGCGCCCGTTTACGCGTTCCCAGTGTCTCTTTGCATACTTCGCCTGAGAGATTACACACCGAGATTACCTCCAGCTCTTCTTCCAGCGTCGCGATAAATAGCGTAGGCGGTAGTTTTAGACGTTTCTGAGTAACCAAATGGCCAATCAGATTTTCCTGCACTCGACGGAAGTCATCTTCGCTCCAGGTTTGCAGTAATGTCAGTTTGATATCACCAAACTGCGCATGCATATCCCCGGCAAACTGGGTCGTATAGAAGGTATGAATTGTGGGTTGTATCACAATATCAAACGCCCGTTCAACCGCGTTTACATTTTGCTCACCGGTAAACGGTTGAGGTTGCCAGTATACGGCGTCTTCGGTGGTTGAAATAATGCATGGCGAAGGAACGCCATACAGCTCCTCACTTAACGGCCAGCTTTTATACTGTTCATGCCAGGCATCGCAGTAGCGCGCAGTAAAATCCTTCAGGGCTTGTGCGGTCAAATCGTCCACTAATTTCTCTCTTCACTTAAACCAGATACACTTGTTGTTTAGTTTATCTGGTTTATGACGGTGAAACATGTCTTCTTATGCAAACCATCAGGCACTTGCAGGCCTGACTCTCGGAAAATCAACCGATTACAGGGATACCTATGACGCCAGCCTGCTGCAAGGCGTTCCGCGTAGTCTGAATCGCGATCCACTGGGTCTGAAAGCGGATAACCTGCCTTTTCACGGCGCGGATATCTGGACGCTATATGAGCTTTCCTGGCTAAATGCGAAAGGTTTACCGCAGGTCGCTGTGGGTCATGTTGAACTTGATTACACCAGCGTGAATCTCATTGAGTCGAAGAGTTTTAAGCTCTATCTCAATAGCTTTAATCAGACTCGATTTAACAATTGGGAAGAGGTGCGCCAGACGCTGGAGCGCGATTTAAGTACCTGCGCCCAGGGTAAGGTCAGCGTGGCGTTATATCGACTCGATGAACTGGAAGGCCAGCCAATGGGTCATTTCAATGGCACCTGCATTGATGAGCAGGATATCGCTATCGATAACTATGAATTCACCACTGACTACCTTGAGAATGCCGCCAGCGGTGAAAAAGTGGTGGAAGAGACGCTGGTTAGCCATCTGCTGAAATCAAACTGTCTGATCACCCATCAGCCAGACTGGGGTTCCATTCAAATTCAGTACCGTGGACACAAGATTGATCGGGAAAAACTGCTGCGTTATCTGGTTTCTTTCCGTCATCACAACGAGTTCCATGAGCAATGCGTAGAGCGTATTTTTAATGATCTGCTGCGCTTCTGCCAGCCAGAAAAATTAAGCGTTTACGCTCGTTATACCCGTCGTGGCGGTCTGGACATTAACCCCTGGCGTAGCAATAGTGACTTTGTCCCATCGACTACCCGACTGGTACGACAATAAATTTTTTTTCAGTTTTGCGTGCTGGATTCAAGCATAGAGTTGTGAAAGGCCATCAGGCAGGGCTATTGTAATCAAAGGGAATGACAATAATTGTCCCATAAGGAGTTTTTCTTGATTACACATATTAGCCCACTTGGCTCCATGGATATGTTGTCGCAGTTGGAGGTGGACATGCTTAAACGCACCGCCAGCAGCGACCTCTATCAACTGTTTCGCAACTGTTCACTTGCCGTTCTGAACTCCGGTAGCCTCACCGATAACAGCAAAGAATTGCTATCCCGTTTTGAAAATTTCGACATTAACGTGTTGCGCCGTGAACGCGGTGTTAAGCTGGAACTGATCAACCCTCCGGAAGAAGCTTTCGTCGATGGGCGCATTATCCGCGCCTTACAGGCCAACTTGTTTGCGGTTCTGCGCGACATTCTCTTCGTCTACGGGCAAATCCATAACACCGTTCGTTTTCCCAATCTGAATCTCGACAACTCTGTCCACATTACTAATCTGGTCTTTTCTATATTGCGCAACGCGCGCGCGCTGCATGTAGGCGAAGCACCGAATATGGTGGTGTGCTGGGGTGGTCACTCCATCAATGAAAACGAATATCTGTATGCACGGCGCGTTGGTAATCAACTGGGGCTTCGCGAGCTGAATATCTGCACCGGCTGCGGTCCAGGAGCGATGGAAGCGCCGATGAAAGGTGCAGCAGTAGGTCACGCACAGCAGCGTTACAAAGACAGTCGTTTTATTGGTATGACAGAACCGTCGATTATCGCCGCTGAACCGCCTAACCCACTGGTCAACGAACTGATCATCATGCCGGATATCGAAAAACGTCTTGAGGCGTTTGTGCGTATCGCTCACGGCATCATTATTTTCCCGGGTGGTGTGGGTACGGCAGAAGAGTTGCTGTACTTGCTGGGAATTTTAATGAATCCGGCCAACAAAGATCAGGTTTTACCGTTGATCCTCACCGGGCCGAAAGAAAGCGCCGACTACTTCTGCGTACTGGACGAATTTGTCGTACATACGCTGGGAGAAAACGCGCGCCGCCATTATCGCATCATTATTGATGACGCTGCCGAAGTAGCACGTCAGATGAAAAAAGCGATGCCGCTGGTGAAAGAAAACCGTCGCGATACCGGCGATGCGTACAGCTTTAACTGGTCAATGCGCATTGCGCCAGATCTGCAAATGCCGTTTGAGCCGTCTCACGAGAACATGGCCAATCTGAAGCTTTACCCGGATCAACCCGTTGAAGTGCTGGCCGCCGATCTGCGTCGAGCATTCTCCGGTATTGTTGCGGGTAACGTGAAAGAAGTCGGTATTCGCGCCATTGAAGAGTTTGGCCCTTACAAAATCAACGGCGATAAAGAGATTATGCGTCGTATGGACGACCTGCTTCAGGGGTTTGTCGCCCAGCATCGTATGAAGTTGCCTGGCTCTGCCTATATCCCTTGCTACGAAATCTGCACTTAATCTCCCTTCTCCCGGTAACGATCGTTGCCGGGTTTTGTTCTCCCTGGTCACTCACTAAGCAATCTATTTCATTTTCCATCTGAATATTTCAGCACGTCATCATGCAATTAATATCACCAACATCAATATGTCATACAATTTATATTGTAACGCAAACGTTTACCTGCTTTTATAAACCGCATTTTATCGCTGATAAAAATAAAATCTCATCATGATTAACTAAAAGTATTGATTTTTTCAGTTCAACCTACATATATTGCGCGCCCCGGAAGAAAACAGATGTCGTTTAGTGGGCAAATATCGCCCTTAAATTCTCTTTTACTTTTGATTTACAGAGTAAAGCGTTGGGATTATCTATCTTCCAAGTAGATTATTGTATTTGAGATCAAGATCACTGATAGAGACATAAGTTGTGTGTATCTTTCCGCCCTCAAATTATTACGGCGGAAAATGATTGAGCCATCGCCGATAGACAGATTTCATTTTTACGGCCAGGCACCTTCCCGGGCTGAACTGGCTAAAAGCTGAATTATTTGCATTCCTCCAGGAGAAATAGATGGAAACAACTCAAACCAGCACGATTGCGTCGAAAGACTCTCGCAGTGCCTGGCGCAAGACAGACACCATGTGGATGCTGGGCCTTTATGGTACAGCAATCGGCGCGGGTGTACTGTTCCTGCCAATCAACGCCGGTGTTGGCGGTATGATCCCGCTGATCATCATGGCCATCCTTGCGTTTCCGATGACGTTTTTTGCTCACCGCGGCCTGACTCGCTTCGTACTGTCTGGTAAAAATCCGGGCGAAGACATCACCGAGGTAGTAGAAGAACACTTCGGTGTTGGCGCAGGTAAACTGATTACCCTGCTGTACTTCTTTGCTATTTACCCGATCCTGCTGGTGTACAGCGTGGCAATCACTAACACGGTAGAAAGCTTCATGGCCCACCAACTGGGCATGACACCGCCGCCGCGTGCGATTCTGTCCCTGATCCTGATCGTGGGTATGATGACCATCGTTCGCTTCGGTGAGCAGATGATCGTTAAAGCAATGAGCATCCTGGTATTCCCGTTCGTTGCAGTTCTGATGCTGCTGGCTCTGTACCTGATCCCACAGTGGAACGGCGCGGCGCTGGAAACTCTGTCTCTGGATACTGCAGCTTCTACCGGTAACGGTCTGTGGATGACTCTGTGGCTGGCGATTCCGGTCATGGTGTTCTCGTTCAACCACTCTCCGATCATCTCTTCTTTCGCCGTTGCGAAGCGTGAAGAGTACGGCGATATGGCAGAACAGAAATGCTCTAAGATCCTGGCATTCGCACACATCATGATGGTGCTGACCGTTATGTTCTTCGTCTTTAGCTGCGTACTGAGCCTGTCTCCGGCAGACCTGGCTGCGGCAAAAGAACAGAACATCTCGATTCTGTCTTACCTGGCTAACCACTTTAATGCGCCGATTATCGCGTGGATGGCACCGATTATCGCGATGATTGCCATCACCAAATCCTTCCTCGGCCACTACCTGGGCGCGCGTGAAGGCTTCAACGGTATGGTGATTAAATCACTGCGTGGTAAAGGTAAGTCTATTGAAATCAACAAGCTGAACCGTATCACTGCACTGTTCATGCTGGTAACAACCTGGATTGTTGCCACCCTGAACCCGAGCATCCTGGGTATGATTGAAACCCTGGGCGGCCCAATCATCGCGATGATCCTGTTCCTGATGCCGATGTACGCAATCCAGAAAGTACCGGCAATGCGTAAGTACAGCGGTCACATCAGCAACGTATTCGTTGTCGTGATGGGTCTGATTGCTATCTCCGCAATCTTCTACTCTCTGTTCAGCTAAGTCCTTTCGCGCCGCTTTCGGGCGGCGCTTCCTCCGTTTTAACGCGATGTATTTCCTATGATTAGCGTATTCGATATTTTCAAAATCGGCATTGGCCCTTCCAGCTCTCATACCGTTGGACCGATGAAAGCGGGTAAACAATTTACCGACGATCTGATTGCCCGTAATCTGCTGAAAGACGTAACCCGCGTGGTGGTTGACGTCTACGGCTCACTCTCTCTGACCGGTAAAGGCCACCACACGGATATCGCCATTATTATGGGTCTGGCGGGTAATCTGCCAGATACCGTGGATATCGACTCTATCCCTGGTTTTATTCAGGATGTGAATACTCACGGTCGTCTGATGCTGGCAAACGGTCAGCACGAAGTGGAGTTCCCGGTTGATCAGTGCATGAACTTCCATGCTGACAACCTTTCTCTGCATGAGAATGGTATGCGCATCACCGCTCTGGCAGGCGACAAAGTTGTTTACAGTCAGACTTACTACTCCATCGGCGGTGGCTTTATCGTTGATGAAGAACATTTTGGTCAGCAGGATAGCGCACCGGTTGAAGTTCCCTATCCTTACAGTTCAGCAGCCGACCTGCAAAAACATTGCCAGGAAACTGGTCTGTCACTCTCTGGCCTGATGATGAAAAACGAGCTGGCGCTGCACAGCAAAGAAGAGCTGGAACAGCATCTGGCGAACGTCTGGGAAGTGATGCGCGGCGGTATTGAGCGCGGTATTTCCACCGAAGGCGTGTTGCCAGGCAAACTGCGCGTTCCACGTCGTGCGGCGGCGCTGCGTCGAATGCTGGTTAGCCAGGATAAGACCACAACTGACCCAATGGCGGTTGTCGACTGGATCAACATGTTCGCACTGGCGGTAAACGAAGAAAACGCAGCAGGTGGTCGAGTGGTTACTGCGCCGACTAACGGCGCGTGCGGAATTATCCCGGCGGTGCTGGCATACTACGACAAGTTTATCCGCGAAGTGAACGCTAACTCACTGGCTCGTTATCTGCTGGTTGCCAGCGCGATTGGTTCTCTTTATAAGATGAACGCCTCGATTTCTGGTGCCGAAGTGGGTTGCCAGGGTGAAGTTGGTGTGGCGTGCTCTATGGCTGCGGCTGGCCTGGCTGAACTGTTAGGCGCAAGCCCGGCGCAGGTGTGCATCGCGGCGGAAATCGCTATGGAGCATAACCTCGGCCTGACTTGTGATCCGGTCGCCGGACAGGTACAGGTGCCGTGCATCGAGCGTAATGCTATTGCAGCAGTGAAAGCAGTGAACGCTGCACGTATGGCACTGCGCCGTACCAGCGAGCCACGCGTATGCCTCGATAAAGTTATCGAAACCATGTACGAAACAGGTAAAGACATGAATGCCAAGTACCGCGAAACATCTCGCGGCGGCCTGGCGATGAAAATCGTTGCCTGCGATTAATCTCTCTCCAGAGGCCTCGTTTTGCGAGGCCTCTTCCTGTTTTCTCATCCAGCCGTAGCCTGTTCCGGTATCGAATGTTACCCTTATCGCCTGATCTTTAAGGGGGTTATCGTGGCTGTTCATTTGCTTATCGTCGATGCACTGAATCTTATCCGTCGCATTCATGCCGTTCAGGGTTCGCCCTGCGTGGAGACCTGCCAGCACGCTCTCGATCAACTTATTATGCACAGCCAGCCAACCCACGCGGTCGCCGTTTTTGATGATGAAAACCGCAGTAGCGGCTGGCGTCATCAACGTTTACCGGATTACAAAGCGGGTCGCCCACCAATGCCGGAAGAGTTGCACAACGAAATGCCTGCATTACGCGCCGCCTTTGAGCAACGCGGCGTCCCGTGCTGGTCAGCCAGCGGCAACGAAGCCGATGACTTAGCCGCTACGCTGGCGGTCAAAGTGACGCAGGCCGGGCATCAGGCAACCATTGTTTCGACAGATAAAGGCTACTGCCAGCTACTTTCGCCAACGTTGCGCATTCGCGATTACTTCCAGAAACGCTGGCTGGATGCGCCGTTTATCGATAAAGAATTTGGCGTTCAACCGCAACAGTTGCCCGATTACTGGGGGCTGGCGGGGATCAGCAGTTCAAAGGTGCCGGGTGTTGCAGGGATTGGCCCGAAAAGCGCCACGCAGTTGCTGGTCGAGTTTCAGAGTCTGGAAGGAATTTATGAGAATCTCGACACGGTTGCCGAAAAGTGGCGCAAAAAATTAGAAGTACATAAAGAGATGGCGTTTCTGTGCCGCGATATTGCCCGCTTACAAACTGATTTGCATATCGACGGCAATTTACAGCAATTACGGTTGGTACGGTAAAGAGATACCGGATGCTACCGATTAACACCCCATTGAATTTCATGACCGTGTAGGCCGGATAAGACGCGCCAGCGTCGCATCCGGCATTATCACATCAGCGCAATTACCAGGCGGTATGGTAAAGCTCTACAATATCCTCAAGCGTTGCTTCACGCGGGTTGCCACCGGTACAAACATCGTCCAGAGCCGCCTGCGCCAGTGCCGGAATGTCTTCCTTGCGTACACCAACATCACGCAAATGTGGCGGAATACCTACATCACGATTGAGAGCAAACACCGCGTCAACAGCAGCATTACGCGCCTCTTCCAGGCTCATGCCTTCCACTTTCACGCCCATTACGCGCGCAATATCGCGGTACTTCTCGCCGGTAAATTCGGCGTTATAGCGCATAACATGCGGTAACAGAATGGCGTTCGCAACACCGTGCGGGGTGTTATAAAACGCGCCCAGCGGGTGCGCCATACCATGCACCAGCCCCAACCCAACGTTCGAGAAGCCCATGCCCGCGACATACTGTCCGAGCGCCATCTGTTCTCCGGCATCCTTATCACCGGCAACCGATCCCCGCAGCGCCCCGGCAATAATTTCAATGGCTTTAATATGCAACGCATCGGTCAGCGCCCACGCACCACGCGTAATATACCCCTCGATGGCATGAGTCAGCGCATCGACACCGGTCGCGGCTTTCAGCGCCGGTGGCATACCATCCATCATGTCAGCATCAATAAACGCCACCTGCGGGATATCATGCGAATCAACGCAAACAAACTTGCGCCGTTTTTCTTCGTCAGTGATGACATAGTTAATGGTCACTTCCGCCGCAGTGCCCGCCGTGGTGGGGATCGCCAGAATCGGTACGCTGGGTTTATTGGTCGGTGAAAGCCCTTCCAGACTACGCACATCGGCAAACTCCGGGTTGTTGCTGATGATGCCAATCGCTTTACAGGTATCCTGCGGAGAACCACCACCAATAGCGATCAGGTAATCCGCACCGCTGTTCTGGAATACACCCAGCCCTTCTTTGACTACGGTGATTGTCGGATTCGGCACTACGCCGTCGTAAATCGCCCATGCCAGCCCGGCGGCATCCATCTTATCGGTCACTTTCGCCACCACGCCGCACTGTACCAGCGTTTTATCAGTCACGATCAGCGCCTTCTGATAACCACGGCGTTTCACCTCATCGGTTAAAGCGCCAATTGCGCCCCGCCCAAACCATGCCGTTTCGTTCAGAATCATTCTGTTAGCCATCATCCTTCTCCTTGTTGCTTTACGAAATTACTCTTCAATCCGTAATCCATAGGTTTTGAATTTCTCCAGCACCACGGCAATCTCTTCATCGCTCAGTACTGGAACCGGGTCAGTAATCGCCAGGGTCGCCAGATAAAGCTGCGCCAGCACTTCAACTTCATGCGCCAGCCATAACGCTTTTTCCAGATTAGCCTCACAAGCGATAAGCCCATGATGTTGTAGCAGAATTGCTTTACGATTTTTGAGAGCCAGCGCAACATGTTCGGAAAGTTCGCGTGTCCCAAAGGTCGCATAAGGTGCGCAAGGAATGGAATTTCCGCCAGCCGCCGCGATCATGTAGTGAATGGCGGGGATCGGCCGGTTAAGAATGGAAACTGCCGTGCAATGAACGGCATGGTTGTGAACAACCGCGTTGGCATCCGGTCTGCTTTGGTAGGCCGCCATATGGAAACGCCATTCGCTGGAAGGGATTTTATCTTCTTCGTATTTTCCGTTGCCATCAACATAGACAATCATATTTTCCGTCATTCTTTCATAAGGAATACCGCTGGGAGTAATCAACATGCCATTTTCAAAACGCGTGCTGACATTCCCCGCAGTCCCCTGATTTAACCCAAGACGCGTCATTTCCAGACAGGTTTCAATTATTTCACGGGATAAACGTGTTCTTTCCATCTCTATTCTCCAGATACAGGTTCAGCTCGCCTTGTTGCGTAAAACAGCACCGCAAATAAAGACGGGGTTATTTTTAGTAAGGAAAGGCTATTGAATATTATTGCCCAATAGCCTGCTTATTTTCTGCGATTATTATTTTTTTCTTATGCGCTTAATTAATTTCATTTCTACTTTGACCGTTTTTTTTACGGGCCTTTCTTCAATAGCGCTTAACATCATTTCAAACGCTTTTTCTGCCCAGGCATTTTCATCCTGCTGCATTGACCAGACGTTATTGGCGAGAAATCCCAGCATGGGATGTTCATCGAAAGTGCCGATATTGATTTCTGGCGGTACAGCGCCAAAACGATCGCGAATCGCGCGAACAGCGCCTTCAAGCACAGGTAAAGACGAGGCGATAAATGCCTGTGGACATCCCTGATCTTCAATGAGTTTGTCCATAATGACATAGCCGCCTTCAGGGGTATTTACCGGGCCTTCCCTCACCCAATTACGATGGGTAATACCCTTTTTCGCCAACGCATTCAAATAGCCAGTCAGACGATCGCTGATACTCGGCAACCCGGCATCTCCCAGCAAAAACCATACTGGTGCCTGCCCTGCCTCGAGAATATTTTGTGTCAGTTTTTCACCGCCAGAAATATTATTACTTTCTACCAATGCGTTATCGGTATATTTAAAATCACGATCGAGTAACACCATTGGTTTACGAATTTTGCGTAAATGATGCTGTTGATTTTCCAGTGTCGAAGGGACAATAAAAAGACCATCTACATTTCGTGCGATAAATGCTTTAGTCAATTTATTTTCATAATCAACGTCATCATAAGTACAACTGATTGTAAGTTGATATCCGGAACGTCGACAGCGTTGTTCGAGTTTTTCTGCCAGCGTTGCAAAAAAGACGTTGGATATGTTGGGAACAATCAATCCCAATGTATCTGTTTTGTTAAGTTTAAGACTGCGGGCGGAATGATTAATGATATAACCATAGCGTTCTACATATTCATTGATACGCGTTTGGGTTTTGACGCTGATCCGATATTGTTCCGCTTTTCCATTTAGCACCAGTCGCACGGTCGTAACCGATAAATTCAGGTCGCTGGCTATCTGCTCTACTGTTTTAGCCATAGGTCTTTCCCAGTTAACATCCAGACGTCAAATCACAATCATAAAAGTATTTTTAACTTTTGTCTTATTACATCAGTTGGTTAACTACCTGTTGTTGATCCCAAAGCGTCAGGTAAACCTGGTATTTACGTTCTAAAAATTCACGGCGTTGTGGGTTTGCCCGAATAACCTCGCCGGCCTCAACCATTGCTTTACATGCGGATGAAAAATTACGCCATGCTCCGCTGGCAACAGCACCGCTAATTGCTGCGCCCAACGTAACGGCATCTTCTTCTTGCATCAGGTGGATATCGCAGCTTGTCACGTCTGCATATTCGCGTAGCCACAAGGGGTTGTGCGTTGCACCACCACATAACGTTAATTGGGTAATGATATGCCCATTTTCCCTTAGAGTTTCAATAATATGTCTGGTGCCAAAGGCTATTGCCTGTAAAGTCGCAAGGTAAAGTCGCGCGAGTTGATTTTCTCCACGCTCCAGCGTTAAACCATAGACACTGCCTCTGGCATCGGGCCGTGCTCGTGGCGAACGGTTGCCGTGATGATCGGCAAGCACATGTAAATTTCGTGTAGGTTCAGACTCGTTATTTTCCAGGGCGGCTACCCATTCATTAATCAGTTGAATCGGATGGCACCCGCGTTGTTGCGCCTTGTTAAAGAGATTTGCGCTTGCTCCGGACTCCTGAAGCGTCCACTCCACCAGCGCCCCTGCGGCGCTTTGCCCACCTTCGGTTAGCCAGTAATTTGGCAGCATGGCCGACCAGTATGGCCCCCAGACGCCAGGGGTAAATATCTCTTTTTCACTGCACAACATATGGCAATTCGACGTTCCGCTTATCACTGCCAGCGTACCTGATGGCTGCGCGCCAACCAGCGCCACACCACCGGCATGAGCATCAATCAAGCCACTGGCCACTATAACATTGGTCGTTAATCCCAATTCTTCAGCAGCAGTGGCAGTTAACGTTCCCACGGCAGCGCCTGGCGGAAGAATTTCGGCGGGAATTCTTTCAAGCATGTCCGTCAGGTCTATCGATTCCAGTAAGTTATGGCTAAAGCGTTGCTCATGAGCCAGATAATTCCATTTACACGTTAGCGTGCACAATCCCGCGACGTCTCGCCCTGTTGCTTTCCAGACCAGAAAATCCGCCAGATCGAAAAAGCGATGAGCGGCCTGCCAGGTTTGTGGTAGATGTGTCTTCAACCAACGTAACTTTGGTAGCTCCATCTCGACACTCACTTCGCCGCCAACGTAGCGCAATGCGGGATCCTTCGTCGCGTTAATCTGCGCCGCCTCGGCTGTTGCGCGATGATCCATCCACATAATGATGTCCTGATTCGCAGGTCCGCTGGGCGAGACCGCTAAACCTTTGCCTTGTCCATCAAGAACAACCAGCGAACAGGTAGCATCAAAACCCAGCGAGCAAATCGCGGAAACGGGGATGCCCGCCAGAGCTGTCGCCTCTTTCACCGTTTTACAGACCTGTTGCCAGATCTCAGCCGAAGACTGTTCGACACGCTCGCCGCCCGGGCGAAACTGGGAGACAGGCGCAGTGGCAAATGCCAACCTGCGGCCATTGGCACAGTAAACTCCCGCTCTGACACTGGCCGATCCGACATCGACACCGAGAAAATAACCGTTGTGCATAAAGCCTCCCTGACGCTGGAGATAACGGGGATGAAAGTTCACCCCCAATTTTTTATTTCTTACCAAATGGGTGTAGCAGTTTGTCGATTTCTGGCGTGTTAATGTTCTCGGTATTCACAAATTTCACGGGAATATCGATCTCTTTTTCAACGGGTTGTCCTGAGAGGGCCGCATTCAAGGTTTTGATCCCCTGATAGCCAATCTGGTATGCATCCTGAACAACAAAGCCCTGAATGACGCCGTTCTTCAGGAAGTTAATAATCGCTTCTGTACTATCAAAACCAATGACCTTCACCTTACCTTTCAGATTCTGGCTATCAATGGCATTCGCCACCCCGAGCGTTGAACCTTCATTGGTGCCATAGATCCCCGCAAGATCGGGGTTGGCCTGGATCATGTCGATAGTTTTATCCATCGCTTTTTGGGGATCACCATCGCTGTACTGAACGGGTAATACTTTGATGTCAGGATATTTTTCTTTCATCCGTTCCATGAAGCCTTCCGAGCGTTCAATGGCGGAAGAAGTTCCTGCTACATGCGCGATAATCCCGACTTTTCCTTTATTGTTGACCTGCGCGGCTAACGCATCGGCAGCCTGTGCCCCTGCTTTACGGTTGTTGGTCGCGACAAAACTCACCGGAATGTCCGAGTTGATGCCTGAATCAAAGGTCACCACTTTAATACCGCGTGAATTTGCTGTTTCTACCAGTGGGGCGAGCGCATTCGCGTCGAGGGCAGCCAGGAGCAAGCCATTCGGTTTTTGCGCCATCGCATTTTCGACTAACTGAATCTGCTCGGCTATTTGCGTTTCATCAGCCGGGCCAACATAGCTGGTTTTATCACCCATTTCTTTAGCCGCAGCTTCAGTGCCCATTTTTACGGTTTGCCAGAATTCATGCTGAAAACCTTTACTAACAACCGGAAGATTCAAATCCTTTGCCAGTGCGCTGGAAGTCATACAGGCCAGCAGAGATAACGCATAGACAAAATGCCTGTTTTTCATTGTTTTACTCCGTTTTGAGTGAGTCACCCTTAACGTCAGGGCTGTTATTTCCCGATAAAACAGGGAGCCTAAGTCAACGAATCTTTTTGCGTAATGTATCGAGGTAAACGGCAGCGACTACAACTACACCCATTGCGACCATTTGCCAGAACTGGGAGACGCCCATTAAATTGAGGCCATTTTTCAGTACACTCATAATGAAAGCGCCAATGATTGTGCCGCCAATAGTGCCAATACCACCCATTAAGCTGGTTCCGCCAATCACTACCGCGGCAATAGCCTCCAGCTCATAACCCACTCCTACCGTCGGTTGTCCGGAGTTGAGACGAGATGCCAGAATGACACCCGCTATCCCCGTTAGTAAGCCGCAGAAGGCATAGACGAAAATTTTCACGCGCTGAACTTTAATACCTGAAAGATGAGCGGCAACTTCATTACTGCCTACGGCATAGACATAGCGACCAATAACGGTTTTTTTCAGAATGTAAGCGCCGACAAGTGCCACGATGACAAGGTAGAAAACAGGATAAGGCAGCACATCAAATAAGCGTCCCTGAGCGAGCGTTTTGAACGTTGGGTAATCGGAAAAATAGATTGCACGCCCGTCGGTCATCACCATATTGATCCCCCTGACGGACATCATCAGTCCCAACGTAGCGATAAACGGTGGAATGGTCATTTTAGTAACCAGCAAACCATTCACATAGCCGCACAATCCGCCTGCTAAAACACCAGCAATAATACAAACAGGCAGCGGCAGTCCCAGCGTGGCGCAAATACCCACGGCGACACCAGAAAAAGCCACCACGGAACCCAGTGATAGATCGATGCCTGCGGTAATAATGACAAAAGTGACTCCAATGGCCATGATGCCAATTACCGACGTTTGCAGAGCAATCGTCATGATATTTTCGGTATTAAAGAAAAAGGGCGAACTGAAGCTAAAAAACAGCACTAAAATAATCAGGCTGAATAATGGCGCCAGACGCATCAATAATTCCTTATTGATTTTTATTTTCTTATTATTGCTGTCTGAAGAGGTTACAGAGATAGTCATAATTTAATCCTCTAACGTCGCGTATTGCATAATTTTTTCTTGCGTGGCTTCATTTGCACTAAGCTCGCCGGTAATTCGACCACTACGCATCACTAAAATACGGTCGCACATTCCTAACACTTCCGGCAATTCAGAGGAGATCATGATAATTGATTTCCCTTTAGCCACGAGACGATTCATTAACTCGTAGATTTCCAGTTTGGCACCAACATCAATACCGCGAGTAGGTTCGTCGAAGATTAAAATATCAGTATCTTTACATACCCAGCGCGCAATAATAATTTTTTGCTGGTTTCCTCCACTTAGATTTACTGCAGCCTGTTCAAGATGTGGGGTTTTAATTCTTAAGGCCTTCACTTGTTGTTCACTGGTTTGCTGACAACGATGTGAATCAACATTCCCAAAACGGTCGGAATATTCAGGATAATTTCCTAGCATAATATTTCGCTCAACAGACAAGTTAAGCGCCAGCCCCTCTTTTTTACGGTCTTCCGTCAGATAACTGATCCCTTGCTGAATTGCATCTGAAATATCTTTGATAACGATTTCTTTACCATTCAATATTAGCGTTCCGCTATCAATGGAGTCCGCCCCAAAAATCGCGCGCGCAAGCTCAGTACGACCAGCCCCCATCAGACCGGCAAAGCCGAGGATCTCACCTCGATAGAGCGTGAAATCAATATCGTTCAGCACGCCTTTACGCGTCAGTCCATTCACCTCCAGTACCGGAATCCGCTGCTGTAGCGCTTCGCGACGGGGATAGATATTTCCTAAATCGCGCCCCACCATCATGGCAATCAAGTCACTTATTTTTACGCATTCATAATCCACAGTATTGATATACTGACCATCACGCATTACGGTCGCGCGATCGGCAATGAGCGCCAACTCTTCCAGACGGTGGGAGATATAAACAATCCCAGTGCCCTGTTCTTTCAATAATCGGGTGACACGAAATAAACTTTCAATTTCTGTTTCTGTTAGCGCTGCAGTAGGTTCATCCATAATGAGAATCTTTGCGTTAACTGAAATGGCCTTGGCAATTTCTACCATCTGCTGCTGAGCTACTGTAAGGTCGGCAACCAGAGTATCTGGTGAAATTGCCAAATTTAATTTTTGCAAAATCTCAATCGTCGCCTGACGTTGCTGTTTTTCATCCAGACGCCAGCGATTTTTTTTACAAAACTCCCTACCGATAAAAATATTTTCTTCCACTGTAAGATCAGGAAATAAATTAAATTCCTGATGAATAATAGTAATACCAACACGCTGCGCACTTAACGGCTCAGAAAATGAGACAGATTGATCTTCAAAAACTATTTCACCTTCGTCAGGTTGATAAACACCCGACAAAATTTTCATTAGGGTAGATTTTCCTGCGCCATTTTCACCTAATAGTGCATGAACTTCGCCCCGGCGTAGAGTAAATTGCACATCATTAAGCGCCAACACGCCTGGAAAGCGTTTGGTGATATGCTTCATTTGCAAAAATGTTTCGGACATTGCCGCTTTCCTCAATAATCAGAAACTGAAAATGTGAAGTACGACATAAATGTCGCTACTAAAGCCCTCTTCACTGTGATACGAATAACGTTTGAATGGATATTCATCGCATCAATTTATTTTTCGCATTTTGCTAACTCGAGTTAGCGTTCACCTTTTAAAGGCTATTTTAGGTATACAAATTAGCCAAATAATTTGAGGTAAAACTGTGATGCATAACCACCAAAATCTCATAACTCAATGATTATTAACAATATTAGTTTTTATCTCACCAAATAATAATTTGACAGAGATCGAATTTTAACCACTTCTCGTGAAGCCCCTCACATTTCAACAAGAAAAAAGTTGTACACAAAAAGCCTACATATCTAAGCTAACTCGAGTTAGCAACTAATAATCAATATTACTGCTTCGGTGGTTCCTTTCTCCGCCTTAGCAGAGCGCCAATAAAGCGAGATGAGGAATCCTGATGAAAATTAATACGTTACCGAAAATTGGTATCCGCCCGGTTATTGACGGTCGTCGCATGGGTGTTCGTGAGTCGCTTGAAGAACAAACAATGAATATGGCGAAAGCCACGGCCGCACTGCTAACCGAGAAACTGCGCCATGCCTGCGGTGCTGCCGTCGAGTGCATCATTTCCGATACCTGTATCGCGGGGATGGCTGAAGCCGCCGCCTGCGAAGAAAAATTCAGCAGCCAGAATGTAGGCCTCACCATTACGGTAACGCCTTGCTGGTGCTATGGCAGTGAAACCATTGACATGGACCCTACCCGTCCGAAAGCCATTTGGGGCTTTAACGGCACTGAACGCCCGGGCGCTGTTTACCTCGCCGCAGCCCTGGCAGCTCACAGTCAGAAAGGTATCCCGGCATTCTCCATTTACGGCCATGACGTTCAGGATGCCGATGACACATCGATTCCTGCCGACGTTGAAGAAAAACTGCTGCGCTTTGCCCGTGCCGGTTTGGCGGTCGCCAGTATGAAAGGTAAAAGCTATCTGTCACTGGGCGGCGTTTCGATGGGGATCGCCGGTTCCATCGTTGACCACAACTTCTTTGAATCCTGGCTGGGAATGAAAGTCCAGGCGGTGGATATGACCGAACTGCGTCGCCGTATTGATCAGAAGATTTACGACGAAGCAGAACTGGAAATGGCGCTGGCCTGGGCTGATAAAAACTTCCGCTATGGCGAAGATGAAAATAACAAACAATATCAACGTAATGCCGAACAAAGCCGCGCAGTTCTGCGCGAAAGTTTGCTGATGGCAATGTGTATCCGCGACATGATGCAAGGCAACAGCAAACTGGCTGATATCGGTCGCGTGGAAGAATCTCTTGGCTACAACGCCATTGCGGCGGGCTTCCAGGGACAACGTCACTGGACCGATCAATATCCAAATGGCGACACCGCCGAAGCGATCCTCAACAGTTCATTTGACTGGAATGGCGTGCGCAAACCCCTTGTCGTGGCTACCGAAAACGACAGTCTTAACGGCGTGGCAATGCTAATGGGTCACCAGCTCACCGGCACCGCTCAGGTATTTGCCGATGTGCGTACCTACTGGTCACCTGAAGCAATTGAGCGCGTAACGGGGCATAAACTGGACGGGCTGGCAGAACACGGCATCATCCATTTGATCAACTCCGGTTCTGCTGCGCTGGACGGTTCCTGTAAACAACGCGACAGCGAAGGAAAACCGACGATGAAGCCGCACTGGGAAATCTCCCAGCAAGAGGCTGACGCTTGCCTCGCCGCTACCGAATGGTGCCCGGCGATCCACGAATATTTCCGTGGCGGCGGTTACTCTTCCCGCTTCCTCACTGAAGGCGGCGTCCCGTTCACCATGACTCGAGTCAACATTATTAAAGGCCTGGGACCGGTACTGCAAATCGCGGAAGGCTGGAGTGTGGAGTTGCCGAAGGATGTGCATGACATCCTCAACAAACGCACCAACTCAACCTGGCCAACCACCTGGTTTGCACCGCGCCTCACCGGCAAAGGGCCGTTTACGGATGTGTACTCGGTAATGGCGAACTGGGGCGCTAACCACGGCGTTCTGACCATCGGCCACGTCGGCGCGGACTTTATCACTCTCGCCTCAATGCTGCGGATCCCGGTATGTATGCACAACGTTGAAGAGACAAAAGTGTATCGTCCTTCTGCCTGGGCCGCGCACGGCATGGATATTGAAGGCCAGGATTACCGCGCTTGCCAGAACTACGGTCCGTTGTACAAGCGTTAATACATTACTCCCTGATGTGATGCCCGGTCGCTCCGGCTACCGGGCCTGAACAAGCAAGAGTGGTTAGCCGGATAAGCAATGTTATCCGGCTATATTGCAGGAGCGATTATGAAACAAGAAGTTATCCTGGTACTCGACTGTGGCGCGACCAATGTCAGGGCCATCGCGGTTAATCGGCAGGGAAAAATTGTTGCCCGCGCCTCAACGCCTAATGCCAGCGATATCGCGATGGAAAACAACACCTGGCACCAGTGGTCTTTAGACGCTATTTTGCAACGCTTCGCTGATTGCTGTCGGCAAATCAACAGTGAACTGGCTGAATGCCACATCCGCGGTATCGCCGTAACGACCTTTGGTGTGGACGGCGCTCTGGTTGATAAGCAAGGAAATCTGCTCTATCCGGTCATTAGCTGGAAATGTCCGCGAACGGCGGCGGTAATGGACAATATTGAACGGTTGATCTCCGCACAGCAGTTGCAGGCCATTTCTGGTGTCGGAGCCTTTAGTTTCAACACGTTATATAAGCTGGTATGGTTGAAAGAAAACCATCCACAACTGCTGGAACGCGCGCACGCCTGGCTCTTTATTTCGTCGCTGATTAACCACCGTTTAACCGGCGAATTGACTACCGATATCACCATGGCCGGAACCAGCCAGATGCTGGATATCCAGCAACGCGATTTCAGTCCGCAAATTTTACAAGCCACCGGTATTCCACGCCGACTCTTCCCTCGTCTGGTGGAAGCGGGTGAACAGATTGGCACACTACAGAACAGCGCCGCAGCAATGCTCGGCTTACCCGTTGGCATACCGGTGATCTCCGCGGGTCACGATACTCAGTTCGCCCTTTTTGGCGCGGGTGCCGAACAAAATGAACCCGTGCTCTCTTCCGGTACATGGGAAATTTTAATGGTTCGCAGCGCGCAGGTTGATACTTCACTGCTTAGTCAGTACGCCGGTTCTACCTGTGAACTGGACAGCCAGGCAGGTTTGTATAACCCGGGTATGCAATGGCTGGCATCCGGTGTGCTGGAATGGGTGAGAAAACTGTTATGGACTACTGAAACTCCGTGGCAAATGCTGATTGAAGAAGCTCGTCTGATCCCACCGGGCGCGGACGGCGTGAAAATGCAGTGTGATTTATTGTCATGTCAGGACGCAGGCTGGCAAGGAGTGACGCTCAATACCACGCGGGGGCATTTCTATCGCGCGGCGCTGGAAGGGTTAACCGCGCAGTTACAGCGCAATCTACAGATGCTGGAAAAAATCGGCCACTTTAAAGCCTCTGAATTGTTGTTAGTCGGTGGCGGAAGTCGCAACACATTGTGGAATCAGATTAAAGCCAATGTGCTTGATATTCCGGTAAAAGTTCTCGACGATGCCGAAACGACCGTCGCAGGAGCTGCGCTGTTTGGCTGGTATGGCGTAGGGGAATTTAACAGCCCGGAAGAAGCCCGCGCGCAAATTCATTATCAGTACCGTTATTTCTACCCACAAACTGAACCCGAATTTACAGAGGAAGTGTGAAATGCTGAAAACAATTTCGCCGTTAATTTCTCCCGAACTATTGAAAGTGCTGGCAGAGATGGGGCATGGAGATGAAATTATTTTTTCCGATGCTCACTTTCCCGCCCATGCGATGGGACCACAGGTGATCCGCGCTGATGGCCTGTTAGTGAGCGACTTGCTCCAGGCAATTATCCCGTTATTTGAACTGGACAGCTATGCGCCGCCGCTGGTGATGATGGCGGCAGTAGAAGGTGACACCCTCGATCCTGAAGTGGAACAACGCTATCGTGATGCGCTTTCACTACAGACCCCGTGCCCTGAAATCACCCGCATCGACCGTTTTGCGTTTTATGAACGGGCACAAAAAGCCTTTGCGATCGTTATCACAGGCGAACGAGCGAAGTACGGGAATATTCTTTTAAAAAAAGGGGTAACACCGTAATCTCATACCGGTACGCCCGCATGACGCGGGCGGTTATCGAATGATGGGGTGAAAAATATGAAAGCGGCACGCCAGCAAGCGATAGTCGACCTGCTGCTGAACCATACCAGCCTGACCACGGAAGCTCTCTCTGAACAGCTAAAGGTCAGTAAAGAAACCATTCGTCGCGATCTCAATGAATTACAGACGCAGGGTAAAATTCTGCGCAATCATGGGCGCGCTAAATATATCCACCGTCAAAATCAAGACAGCGGCGATCCCTTTCATATCCGGCTGAAAAGCCATTATGCGCATAAAGCAGATATTGCCCGCGAAGCGCTCGCGTGGATTGAAGAAGGGATGGTGATCGCCTTAGACGCCAGTTCAACTTGCTGGTATCTGGCACGCCAGTTGCCTGACATCGACATTCAGGTCTTCACCAATAGCCATCCAATTTGTCATGAACTCGGTAAGCGCGAACGCATTCAACTGATCAGTTCCGGCGGCACACTTGAGCGCAAATATGGTTGTTACGTCAATCCCTCGCTGATTTCCCAGCTTAAATCGCTGGAAATCGATCTGTTTATTTTTTCTTGCGAAGGGATCGACAGCAGCGGCGCACTGTGGGACTCCAATGCGATCAACGCTGACTACAAATCGATGCTATTAAAACGTGCCGCGCAATCGTTGTTATTGATTGATAAAAGTAAATTTAATCGTTCTGGAGAAGCCCGCATCGGGCATCTGGATGAGGTCACGCACATTATTTCTGATGAGCGCCAGGTTGCGGCTTCTTTGGTGACAGCCTGATGGCAATGGTAGCAGGCCGGAGACGGCGCCCCGGCCTTGCCCGTTATCGCTCGTCGCGACGACCACCCACCGCAGCCCAGATACGACGGACATGCACCGTCACTTCTTCGCGATCGTGATATAACTGCCGCGCCTGAATCTGAGCATTTATGCCATGTTCATCAAGCTGTGCCTGAATATACGCCAGATTGTGTGACACTTCTTCGTAGCGTTTTTTCATCGGCAGTTTGAGGTTGAAGATTGTTTCACGGCACCAGCCATTAACCAGCCACTGCGCCATCAATGCCGCAACTTTCGCTGGTTTTTCAACCATATCGCATACCATCCATGAGATATTGCTGCGTGTCGGACGGAATTTGAAACCGTCTTCCCGCAGCCATGTCACCTGCCCGGTATCCATCAGACTTTGCGCCATCGGGCCGTTGTCGACGGAATAAACCCACATGTTGCGCTTCACCAGTTGGTAGGTCCAGCCACCCGGGCAAGCACCTAAATCCACCGCCCACATCCCGTTCGCCAGGCGTTCATCCCACTCATCCGCCGGAATAAACACATGAAATGCCTCTTCCAGTTTGAGCGTGGAACGACTCGGCGCATCTGCCGGAAACTTCAGACGCGGAATGCCCATATAGAACGGCGAATTATTGTGGCTGTAAGAGTAACCGGTATAGCAGCAACCTGGGGCAATGAAGAATACATGCACCACCGGACGCTTCGGTGTTTCATAGTTCACCAGCACGCCCGCATCGCGCAAGGCAGCCCGTAGCGGAACCGTGAATTTACGGCAGAATTTCAGTAACTCTTTGCTTTCGTTGGTGTCCGCGACTTCAACACGCAGTTCACCGCCCTTCTCCACCACGCCCTGCAACATGCCAACAATAGGCGTAATGCGGTCTTCTGGCGGCAAATGTTGGAGGAGTTCTCCTACCAAAAACCACTGGCGGGCAAAAATTAATGAACTGAACGGCAGCTCACGAATTAGCTTATCGCCATCATCCGGTTGATAACATTCATAAATGACATAACCCGCATTCTCTTTCACGCGGGCAAAACCGAAGATTTCCCGCTGACCGGCTTTATCGGTAATTTCTGCGGCGCACTCTTTTTCAAAGCCCGGACGACACAACAATACAACCTTATTCATGACTTACGCCCTTGCGCTTTAAACGGATAGCACCGACTAACATTAACGCCCAACCCGCGAGGAAGCTCACACCACCGACCGGAGTGACAAACGCCCACAAACGCAGATGAGACAGCGCCAGGCAATAAAGGCTGCCGCTGAACAGCACCGTGCCTAACGCGAGGAAAACACTACTCCAGTAAAACCAGATACTGATGCGACGCTGCATCGCCACTGCCAGCCCCAAAATCGCCAGTGTATGGAACGCCTGGTATTCAAGGCCGGTCTGGATCCAGCCCATCTCAACGGCTCCCATTGTTTTACTTAAAACATGTGCACCAAAAGCGCCCAGAGCCACAAAAATGAAACCGCTAATGGCGGCAAAAATCAGCATAAAACGGCTGGTCATGGTCGTACCCTACGTAAATTATTGTTCATAACGAAAGCGGAATTTTTCTTGTTCAGCAGCGGCTTTCGCCAGGATCCATTGGCGAAAGGCGGCTATTTTACCCAGTTCTGCCTGACTGTCATGACATACCAGATAAAAAGCATTTTTACTGACCAAAACATCATTAAACGGGCAGACAAGACGTCCAGCCTCGATTTCAGATTGCGCCATCACGTTATTTGCCAGCGCCACACCCTGCCCATGAATGGCAGCTTGTAGCACCATGGCGCTATGGCTGAATATCGGTCCTTGCTGAACGTTAATATGATTTAACCCCAACTGGCGGGTATATGTCTGCCAGTCACGACGGGACGCATCGTGTAATAACGTATGTTTAGCCAGATCTTCCGGGGTCTTCAAGGGTTTTTCACCGGTTAATAGCAAAGGCGAACATACTGGCAACAGGTATTCGGCGTAAAGCTTTTCCACCCGCAGCCCTGGCCAGTTGCCACGGCCATAAAATATAGCGACATCAACGTCGTCCGCCAGTTTATCTTCCTGACGATCGACCGCCTGGATTCGAACATCGATTCCCGGATAAGCTGAATTAAAGCTGGAAAGTCGCGGCACCAGCCAGTGGATGGCAAAACTGGGGAGTAAGCTGACCGTCAACGCACCCTTGGCGCTACGGGCCTGGAGTTTACGCGTTGCTTCAGTTAATTGCGAAAATATCTCTTTGATATCGAGGAAATAGCTTTGCCCTTCCTCGGTCAACAGAAGTGAACGATTACGACGACGGAACAGTTTTAGTCCCAAAAAGTCCTCAAGTGACTTGATTTGATGACTTACTGCGGCCTGAGTCACAAAAAGCTCTTCTGCTGCACGTGTGAAGCTTAAATGGCGTGCGGCGGCATCAAAAACTCGTAAGGCATTTAGCGGTGGTAATCGTTTTGACATGGCTTTTAAACTTTGATGTTAAATGAATTTAACAATTAGATCACAGTATGTAACCTATTAGTTTTTTTTATCTGGGCCATTATAATTTGTCCGTTGAGCTTCTACCAGCAAATACCTATAGTGGCGGCACTTCCTGAGCCGGAACGAAAAGTTTTATCGGAATGCGTGTTCTGGTGAACTTTTGGCTTACGGTTGTGATGTTGTGTTGTTGTGTTTGCAATTGGTCTGCGATTCAGACCATGGTAGCAAAGCTACCTTTTTTCACTTCCTGTACATTTACCCTGTCTGTCCATAGTGATTAATGTAGCACCGCCTAATTGCGGTGCTTTTTTTTACCTTGCGATCGTGAATTACTGATCCAGTTCGACCATCTCTTTCACGTCAGTGCGGTTGATCTGCTGTTTGTTGCCATTAGCGTCTTTATAAGAAATCATACCGGTTTCATCATCCGTCATCGGTTTGCCATCGGCAACAATGGTGCGTCCATCGTTGGTGTGCATGACATAGTTTGAACCGGAACAGGCACTAAGGGCAAAAGTCAGCATACAGGCAGAGATAATTGCGGCAGTCTTTTTCATCTTCTTCTCCTTAAAGCGATTATTCACTCGCAATAAAAATTCATTAACAGGCTAAAATTAACGCCTAACACTATTAAGCATAAGCGACCGAGTCGCTTTCGCCTGGATATCCAGATGAATCCGAAGGTTAGGGCTATCCTTGTGTCGAAGTGAATTTTGCGCCACGATCGGTTTATCAAGCCGAGGAGTACCATGAACGTTTTTAATCCCGCGCCGTTTCGCGCGCACTTTCCCGCATTACAGGATGCGGGCGTCTATCTCGACAGCGCCGCTACTGCGCTCAAACCCGAAGCCGTTATTGAGGCAACCCGGCAGTTCTATAGCCTGAGTGCTGGAAACGTGCATCGCAGCCAGTACGCCGAAGCCCAACGGTTAACCGCACGTTATGAGGCCGCGCGGGAGAAAGTCGCCCAACTGCTGAATGCATCGGATGACAAAACTATTGTCTGGACACGTGGCACCACCGAATCTATTAACATGGTGGCGCAATGTTATGCCCGTCCACGCCTGCAACCAGGCGATGAAATTATTGTCAGTGTGGCAGAACATCACGCCAATCTTGTTCCCTGGCTGATGGTCGCCCAACAAACTGGAGCCAAAGTGGTGAAACTGCCGCTTAATGCGCAGCGGTTGCCGGATGTCGATTTATTGCCAGCGCTAATGACGCCTCGTAGCCGGATTCTGGCGCTGGGCCAGATGTCGAACGTCACCGGTGGTTGCCCGGATTTGGCGAGAGCGATTACGTTTGCCCACGCCGCCGGAATGGTGGTGATGGTTGATGGAGCTCAGGGGGCGGTGCATTTCCCTGCCGATGTTCAGCAACTGGATATCGATTTCTACGCTTTTTCAGGTCACAAACTTTATGGCCCGACAGGTATCGGCGTGCTGTATGGCAAACCAGAACTGCTGGAAGCAATGTCGCCCTGGCTGGGCGGCGGCAAAATGATCCACGAAGTCAGTTTTGACGGCTTCACCACTCAATCTGCGCCGTGGAAACTGGAAGCCGGAACGCCCAACGTCGCAGGCGTCATTGGGTTAAGCGCGGCGCTGGAATGGCTGGCAGATTATGATATCAACCAGGCAGAAAGCTGGAGTCGCAGTCTGGCGACGCTTGCAGAAGAGGCGCTGGCAAAACGTCCTGGCTTTCGTTCATTCCGCTGTCAGGACTCCAGCCTGCTGGCCTTTGATTTCGCCGGTGTTCATCATAGCGATATGGTAACGCTGCTGGCGGAGTATGGCATTGCCCTACGCGCCGGGCAGCATTGCGCTCAGCCACTGTTGGCAGAATTAGGCGTAACCGGCACTCTGCGCGCCTCTTTTGCGCCATATAATACAAAGAGTGATGTGGATGCGCTGGTGAACGCCGTTGACCGCGCACTGGAATTATTGGTGGATTAATGACGAACCCGCAATTCGCCGGACATCCGTTCGGCACAACCGTAACGGCAGAGTCGTTACACAACACTTTCGCGCCGCTGACGCAATGGGAAGATAAATATCGCCAGTTGATTATGCTGGGGAAACAGCTTCCTGCTTTGCCAGACGAGTTAAAAGCGCAGGCCAAAGAGATTGCCGGATGCGAAAACCGCGTCTGGTTGGGGTATAGCGTCGCTGAAAACGGCAAGATGCATTTCTTTGGTGATAGCGAAGGACGCATTGTGCGCGGTCTGCTGGCCGTGTTGTTGACCGCAGTGGAGGGGAAAACCGCTGCCGAGTTACAGGCACAGTCGCCGCTGGCATTGTTTGATGAGCTGGGATTGCGTGCGCAACTTAGAGCCTCACGCAGTCAAGGGCTGAATGCGTTAAGCGAGGCGATTATCGCGGCGGCGAAGCAAGCTTGATGTTGCACGTTCAAGGTCGGATAAGACGCACCAGACGTCGCCTCCGACCTAATGTTTACCCCTGACGCGCCGCTTTCGCCATCATCTTCTTCAGCGCATGAGAAACCGCAACAAAACCAAAGGTGGCGGTTACCATCGTTGCCGCGCCAAATCCTGACGCGCAATCCATCCGCTTCGGCCCTTCTGCCGTGGCTTTCATCGCACACACCGTACCGTCTGACTGCGGGTACACCAGTGCTTCGGTAGAGAAAACGCAGTCCACGCCGAGCTTACCTTTACTGTTTTTCACCACGCCAAAATCACTTTTCAGGCGCTCGCGCAGTTTCGCCGCCAGCGGATCCTGAATTGTCTTTGCCAGATCAGTAACCTGAATCTGCGTCGGATCAATCTGCCCGCCTGCGCCACCGGTCGTGACCAATGGGATTTTATTGCGACGGCAATAAGCGATCAGCGCCGCTTTAGGTCGCACGCTATCAATGGCATCAATCACATACGAATAACCGGCACTCATATATTGCGCTACGTTATCCGGCGTCACAAAATCATCCACCACCGTTACCCGGCACTCCGGGTTAATCTGGCGAATACGTTCCGCCATCACTTCAGCTTTTGCCAGCCCGACGTTATCGCGCAGCGCGTGAATTTGCCGATTAGTATTGGTGACGCACACATCATCCATATCAATAAGTGTGATTGCGCCAATCCCCGTTCGCGCCAGAGCTTCCGCCGCCCAGGAACCGACACCACCGATACCGACGACACAAATATGCGCATCAGCAAACAGTTGCAACGCTTTTTCACCATACAGACGCGCTGTGCCGCCAAAACGCTGACGCCAGGCATCACTTATTACAACAGACATAGCACCTCAGAATTAAAAAGGGTGAGGTTATCCCTCACCTGGCTTATCCGTAAAAACGGCGTACAGAATATCACATCAGCCGCTAAAAACGTTACCTGCGCCCGGGGCCGTTTTCAGCACCCAGACACGACCATAGTGATTGTACCAACCGGCGCGGTGGCCAGCTTCAGGGCCAATCCCCTGATAGATATCGAAGTGTTGGCCTTTGATTGCGCCACCGACATCCAGAGCCACCATCAGACGCAGTTCGTACTGACCATTGAATTTGCCGTTATTATCCAGCAGCGGCACTTCTGCCAGCAAGGTAGTACCTGGTGGGATAAGCGAACGATCAGAGGCAACCGACGCACGGCCAACCAGCGGCACTGCACTTGCCCCTTTCACCGGCGCGAAAGATTGCGGTTTAAAGAAGACGAAAGATGGATTCTGTTCCAGCAGTTCGCGAACTTCGGCTTCACTGTGCGTTTCACCCCAGTGACGAATCGCCTGCATCGACATATCTTCTTTTTTCACTTCGCCACGATCGATCAAAACCTTACCAATACTGCGATAGGCATGACCGTTCTTTCCGGCATAGCTGAAGAAGTTAAGCGGGCTGCCATCGCCAAAATCGATATATCCACTCCCCTGCACATCCATAATGAAGTTATCCATCAGAGAGTTGCTGTAAGCAAGGATATATTTATCGCTCAGTGCCCCCGCGTAGATCTCCGCACGAGACGGCAGACGACCGCGTTTTGGCGGCATACGGTAAATAGGGTACTGAAACTCGCCCTGGCGAGTATGGCGCGCCTGAATTACCGGTGTGTAGTAACCCGTAAACTGCACGTTGCCGTAGTTATCCGCCCCTTCCATCTGCCAGGCGTCAATACCAAACTGACGCATATTGCGGGTATCACCACCTGCGCGCAGCCACTCCTGCACCGCGTTATAAACATTACTCTGGTTGCCATACAGACGCGGCGACGCGTTACGGATATGGTTAATTTGCTCGGCAAAATCACCGGCGTTAATTGGCGCGCCAACGGCATCTGGCTGGTTCACCAGAGAGAAAGGCTGGGTAAATTTCCCGTCTTTATATTGCTGTCCGCGATCGGTTGGTTTGGAGGAGCAGGCGGCAAGTATCGTTACGACTGCGCCCATAAGAAGGTACTTTACCCAACGTCCTTTCATTGTTCTCTTCTTCAGGTTAAAAAATAAGGCGCAACGAAGATAACAAACCGTTGGGTTTAATGAAATGCGTAGCCGCTCCCTGACGCAAATTTTGCACAAAAAATAGGCTTTAGTGGTTTGTTTTTGTTCAAAAACATCCCAATTCCGTGATCCGGGTAAAAAAAAGGTTGCATGAAAACGCGAGCGGAGTATAGTGCGCATCCACGGACGCGGGGTGGAGCAGCCTGGTAGCTCGTCGGGCTCATAACCCGAAGGTCGTCGGTTCAAATCCGGCCCCCGCAACCAATCAAAATTTGACGAAGTAAAAGCAGTACGGTGACGCGGGGTGGAGCAGCCTGGTAGCTCGTCGGGCTCATAACCCGAAGGTCGTCGGTTCAAATCCGGCCCCCGCAACCAATTATTAAGCACCCTTATGGGTGTTTTTTTATTTCTGCTCTTCCATAAAAAAAGCGCTATTCAGCGCTTTTTTACTATCCCCTTCTCGCCAGCGTCGCCCCATCAGAAAAATACGCTTTAATCCCCGCGAGGATAGACTCTGCAACTTCCTGCTGGAAAGTCGCCGTTTTCAGTTTGCGCTCTTCCTCAACGTTACTGATAAACGCCGTTTCGACGAGAATAGATGGAATATCTGGCGCTTTCAGTACAGCAAACCCGGCCTGCTCAACCTGATTCTTATGCAGCTTGTTGATTTTGCCAAGTTTATTCAGGACTGCCCTACCAAACTTCAGGCTGTCGGCAATGGTCAGCGACTGCACCATATCGAACATGGTGTGGTCGACATAGCGGTCACCGCTTTTGCTCACGCCACCAATCAAATCCGAGGCGTTCTGAGTTTGTGCCAGATATTTTGCCGCAGTACTGGTCGCGCCTTTGGTCGAAAGCGCAAACACGGAAGAACCGCTCGGCTGGCGGCTGGTAAAGGCATCTGCATGGATAGAAACAAAAAGGTCAGCACGTTGTTTCTGTGCTTTTGCTACACGCACTTGCAACGGAATGAAGATGTCTTCATTACGCGTCATGTACACCTTCATATTGCCCTCTTTCTCGATCAGAGAGCGCAGACGGCGGGCAATTTGCAATACCACGTCTTTTTCACGCGTTTTGTATTTCCCCACCGCGCCGGAGTCTTCGCCGCCATGGCCCGGATCAAGCATGATGACAATAGGACGATCGCGCCCAGCCTTGCCAGGCTGTGGGCCACTCTGCGCAGGCGGCACCTGCTTTTCGAGATCGCCTTTGTTGTAATCCTCCAGCAGTGCCAACAGTGGATCCTGCATATCCTGGGCATTGACCGGGTAGAGATCCATCACCAGACGCTCTTTAAACCCGGCAACTGGCGCGAGGGCAAACATCTGCGGTTTTACGTTTTGCTTTAACTCAAAAACCATCCGCACGGTTTGCGGATCAAATTGCCCGACGCGTGCAGACTTGATGAACGGGTCGTCAGCACGAATTTGCGCAGCCATCCCCTTAAGCACCGAGTTCAGGTTTACATCTTCGATATCCACTACCACGCGTTCAGGGTTACTCAACGCAAACTGCTTATATTTCAGTTGACGATTTGATTCTACCGTTACACGGGTATAGCTGGACGCAGGCCAGACGCGCACCGCCACGACCTGACTGACCGCAGCCAGACTCACCTGACTTACGCTCAATAGCCACATGGCACCCGCGCCTTGCAGTAAACGACGACGGCTGATTGCAGTGTTGGATCCCGACATGCCTCTCCCGAGCAAATAAATCTAAGCTGTGTAACAAGTAAACGACCAATTTGACCGGAAACTTTAGCGAAAGACGCATATTCTGTCATCTATAAAACGGTAAACATTCTTTTTATATTCACGGCATTACTGATAAAAAAAATGTTCACGCATAAAATTTGCACTTGCACACGGCAAAAAAACAGAATAAAAATACATTAATTTCGAATAATCATGCAAAGAGGTGTGCCGTGGTGAAGGAACGTAAAACCGAGCTGGTCGAGGGATTCCGCCATTCGGTTCCCTATATCAACACCCACCGGGGGAAAACGTTTGTCATCATGCTCGGCGGTGAAGCCATTGAGCATGAAAATTTCTCCAGTATCGTTAATGATATCGGGTTGCTGCACAGCCTCGGCATCCGTCTGGTCGTGGTCTATGGCGCGCGTCCACAAATAGATGCGAATCTGGCAGCGCATCGCCACGAACCGCTGTATCACAAAAATATACGTGTGACCGACGGCAAAACACTGGAACTGGTGAAGCAGGCTGCGGGGACATTACAACTGGACATCACTGCACGCCTGTCGATGAGCCTTAATAACACGCCATTGCAGGGAGCGCATATCAACGTCGTCAGTGGCAATTTTATTATTGCCCAGCCGCTGGGCGTCGATGACGGCGTGGATTACTGTCATAGCGGGCGCATCCGGCGGATTGACGAAGAAGCGATTCATCGCCAACTGGACAGCGGTGCAATTGTGCTGATGGGGCCGGTGGCGGTTTCGGTCACTGGCGAGAGTTTTAACCTGACCTCGGAAGAGATTGCCACTCAACTCGCCATCAAGCTGAAAGCCGAGAAGATGATTGGTTTTTGCTCTTCACAGGGGGTCACCAATGACGACGGTGACATCGTCTCCGAGCTTTTCCCCAACGAAGCGCAATCGCGGGTAGAAGCTCAGGAAGAGAAAGGCGATTACAACTCCGGTACGGTGCGCTTTTTACGTGGTGCAGTGAAGGCTTGCCGCAGCGGTGTTCGTCGCTGTCATTTAATCAGTTATCAGGAAGATGGCGCGCTGCTACAAGAGCTGTTCTCACGTGACGGTATCGGTACGCAAATTGTGATGGAAAGCGCCGAGCAGATTCGTCGCGCAACAATCAATGATATCGGCGGTATTCTGGAGTTGATCCGCCCGCTGGAGCAGCAAGGTATTCTGGTGCGTCGTTCTCGGGAACAACTGGAGATGGAAATCGACAAATTCACCATTATTCAGCGCGATAACACAACTATTGCCTGCGCTGCGCTCTATCCGTTCCCGGAAGAGAAAATTGGCGAAATGGCCTGCGTGGCGGTACACCCGGATTACCGCAGTTCTTCCCGTGGTGAAGTCCTGCTGGAGCGTATCGCAGCCCAGGCCAGGCAAAGCGGCTTAAGCAAATTATTTGTGCTGACCACGCGCAGTATTCACTGGTTCCAGGAGCGTGGTTTTACCCCGGTGGATATTGATTCACTGCCAGAGAGCAAAAAGCAGATGTACAACTATCAGCGTAAATCCAAAGTGCTGATGGCGGATTTAGGGTAAGTGGTTGAAATCGCCAGATGCGATATGCGCAATTTCCGGGGGCATGATAAACACGCTAGCATCGCATCAGGCATTGACGCTCATCGTCGGATGCGGCGTGAACGCCTTATCCGACCTACGTCAAGTCGAAGACGTTGATGGCGGATTTAGGGTAAGTAGTTGAAATCGCCAGATGCGATATGCGCAATGCCCGGGGGCATAATAAGACGCGCATGCGTCGCATCAGGCATTCGCGTTTATCCCCGCGAACTAAATAACGCTGCCAGTCCGCTACGCCGCTCGGTACGTGTGGCGATTGCCGCACTTAATATGCGCTCATCGGCATACAACGATAAACGGCGACGCGCACGGGTCACTGCGGTGTAAACCAGCTCTCGCGTCACGACCGGCGTGCGCTGGCTCGGCAAAATCAACGCCGCATGGTCGAACTCAGAACCCTGCGATTTATGTACCGTCATCGCCCACGTGGTTTCGTGTTCCGGTAAACGACTTGGTTGCACTGACTTGATATTACCGTCCGGCATTGCAAACCAGACGCGCGTTCCTTGCCCGCGATCCAGTGCAATACCAATATCACCATTAAACAACCCAAGGGCGCTGTCATTGCGGGCAATCATCACCGGCCTGCCTTCGTACCAACGCGAGTGCGGATGGCGATGGATTTTTCGCTTCTGTTGCATAAACTGCTCAATTCGCTCATTCAGCCCGGCTACGCCAAACGGCCCTTCCCGCAGGGCGCACAAAAGCTGGTATTCATTGAATGCCTGAATAATTAAATCCGGCTCGGCACGCGCTTGCAGCAGATCCAGATAGCGTCCGTAACCCGCAAGAGCTTCCTCAAGCATCGCAATATAATCTTCGCCACTCTGTAAAATCCGTTTTTCGATATCAGTAAAATCCTGCTGAAAAACGGTTTTTACTGCCGTTTTATCGCCGCGATTGATAGCCGCCGCGAGCTGACCAATGCCAGAATCGCTGCCGAAACGGTAACTTTTTTGCAAAAGGCAGAGACTATCGCGCAAAGATGCCGCCTCTGTGCCACTGCCCGCAGGAACGTAGCTCCCCGTCAGGCGACTTAGCTGCTCCGCTCGTTCTGCGGTAAAGCCCGCATTGGCATAAGCGCAAATATCGCCAAGAACAGCCCCAGCCTCAACAGAGGCCAGTTGATCACGGTCGCCAAGAAAGATCACTCTGGCATGATCGGGCAATGCGTCGATCAATCGTGACATCATGGGCAGATCGATCATTGACGCTTCATCGACCACCAACACATCAAGATGCAATGGGTTACCCGCATGATGGCGTAAACGCTGACTGCCCGGCTGCGCGCCCAGCAAGCGGTGCAGAGTGCTGGCATCTTCCGGAATACGTTTCTTTTGTTCATCCGTCAGCGGTAACTGGCGCAAAGCTTTGCCAAGTGATTCGGTTAAGCGCGCGGCGGCTTTCCCCGTCGGCGCAGCCAAACGGATGCGACAACGTTCACCGTCGGCCATCTGAATTAACGCCGCCAGCAACTTCGCCACGGTGGTCGTTTTACCGGTGCCGGGGCCACCGGAAATCACCGAGATCCGCCTCGTCAGCGCCACCGCTGCCGCCACTTTTTGCCAGTTAATGTCATCGCTTACTGGAAAAAGTTGGTCCAGGGTTTGCGCCAGTAGAGCTTCATCAACCTCAATGGCATGATTCACTTCATTGAAAAAGCGCGCCACCGTGCGCTCGTTACACCACATGCGGTTGAGATAGAGACGATCGCCACAAAGGATCATTGGTGTAGGTTCATCTCCCCGGCTGACCGCGTGTGAAGCCAGCAGACACTCTTCCCAGTTTTGTAGCTCACCGATTTCACTGACGCAGGTCGCCAGGAGCGGGTGCGAGGCTTCGTTGTTCTCCAGCCGTGAAAGCGGCAAACAGACATGTCCTTCCCCGGCATCATAACTTAACAGTGCCGCCGCAAGGGTGACGGCGGGATGTTCATCACCCGCCACGGTCAGGGCAAACTGCACGTCCAGCGGGCGTAGCTGTTTGTGCTCCACAGCTTCCAGTAATTGCTTTTGCAATTTCATTACGCCTCCTCCAGGGTCATACCAGCAAACATCTCATCCATCAGGGCAATCAACCCGGCATCGGGGCGGGTCGCGTAAATCCCTTGTTGCGGATGCTCTTTATCAACGCCGCGCAGGAACAGATAGATAACGCCGCCAAAGTGGCGCTCATAGTCGTAATCAGCAATGCGATGGCGCAGATAACGATGCAATGCCAGGGTATAAAGCTGATATTGCAGATCATAGCGGTGTGCTTGCATCGCCGCTGCCATAGCCTGTTGGGTGTATGCTGAGCTGTTTTCACCCAGCCAGTTGGATTTATAGTCGAGCAGGTAATAACGCCCTTCGTGGCGAAACACCAGGTCGATAAAGCCTTTTAACATGCCACGCACCTGCATGAACTCCAGCGACGGGCAGCCAGCAGAAAGCGGGTCAAACTGGCGGATTAGCGCATCAAGTTGGCTGGCGACGAGCGGTTCACTAATTGGCAGATAAAATTCCATCTCCACCTGTTTATCGCGGGCGGAAAGCTGACTCAGGCTGACTCCCGTTTCATTGAGCGGTGCCTGGAGAACAGCCATGATCCACTCGGTCAACACCGGTTCCCAATGCGCTTCAAAACCGCCAAGTTCCAGTTTTTCCCGCACCCAGTCAGGCTCAACCGGCTGGGTAAAATCCAGATCCTCAAACAAACTGTGCAAGAACGTCCCCGGTGACGCTCCGCGCGGAAACTGATGCGGTGTTAACGTCGGTTCTTCAACGACGCTGACCACACCTGCGGCGTCAACATCCAGCCGTGGCATCAAATCCTGAGCGATACCGTGACCACGCTGCTGCAAACCAGAGTAGCTGGTGACCCGCCAGTTATCGCCAGGTAAACGTTGTAACGTCTTCGCATTCAGTTCTGCTGTAGAAACATCATTAACCTGCCAGGGCTGATTATCACCGGTTTGTGCCGTTTGCCAGGCAATATCCTCATCGCACAATGCTTCAATACAGGCGCGAAGTCCTGCCGCATCCTTTGGTTCCCCTTTTTGCAGCAAGCGTCCGAGCGCACTTTGATGGACGTCGGTGTCACCTTTTTTATCGCCTCGACGGCGCACCAGTGGCGCGACGCCAAGACTGCAATGCCAGACCGAACGCGTCAGCGCCACATAAAGCAAACGCAGATCTTCCGCCAGACGTTCGGCCTCAGCGAGATCGACGCTTTCTGGCGCAGCGTTAAGATCCAGAACAGCCTCAAATGAGTGACGATCGTGATAGAACGCCTGATCCTGGACGCGGAAATTGGTAATAAATGGCAACCAGACTAGCGGATACTCCAGTCCTTTCGACTTGTGGATCGTAACAATCTGCACCAGATGTTTGTCACTTTCGAGGCGCATTTGCTGGCTGGACGCGTTACTGTCTGGCTCGAGGATATGCTGTGATAACCAGCGTACCAGCGCATGTTCACTTTCAAGCTGCGTTCCCGCTTCCTGAAGTAATTCACTGATATGTAAAATATCTGTAAGACGCCGCTCACCACCCGCCGTTGCCAGCAGGTTTTCTGCAATGTTGCGCGCCGACATCAGCGCCCGCAGCATTGGCATAACGCCGCGTTTTCGCCAGATTTGTCGATAACCATCGAACTCTTCAACGACTGCATCCCAGGCATGTTCGTCATTATTCAGCATTTCGATATCCAGCGCGTTCAGCCCCATCATTGACGTTGCCAGCGCGCTACGCAGAGTATTTTCACGTTCAGGCGTCATCACTGCCTGCAACAGCCAAAGCATCTCCTGCGCTTCCAGAGTTTCAAAAACACTGTCGCGGTTCGAAAGGTAAACGGAAGGGATTTCCAGCAGCGTTAAGGCATCACGTATCTGGGCGGCCTCCTGGCGGCTGCGCACCAACACACTGATGTCTGAAGCACGCACCGGACGCGCGTCATCGCCATTCATCAACAACGCGTCTCCGCGCTGCCCGGCCTGCAGCCAGTCGCGGATTTGCGCGGCGCATACCTGCGCCATGGTACTTTGATAATCGCCAACGCCGCAGCTTTCGCCTTCCATCAGCCACATTTTCATCGAAGGCTGCGTTTCACCTTTAAATACGAAACGCAGCGCCTGATTTTTCCCGGCTGATTTCACAGGAATAAACGGTATTTCGCGAAACATAAAAGCGTCATCAGTCTGGCTAAAAAGCGTGTTCACACTGTTCACCATTCCTGGTGCGGAACGCCAGTTGGTATCCAACGTGTAATGAGCGCGAACTTCGCTACGCGCCTTCATGTAGGTGAAGATATCCGCACCACGGAACGCATAAATAGCCTGTTTCGGATCACCAATCAGTAACAATGCGGTTTCCGGCTGATGGTGCCAGATGTGGCGGAAAATCCGGTACTGCTGAGGGTCGGTATCCTGAAACTCGTCGATCATTGCCACCGGGAATCGCGTGCGGATCGCCGTCGCCAGCGCCTCTCCGCTTTCGCTACACAACGCGGAATCCAGCCGATTTAACATGTCGTCAAAACCCAGTTCGCCACGGCGGCGTTTTTCACGCGCTACCGTTTCACGGATCTCAGCTAATGCGCGAGTGATCACCAGATCGCGGATCGATAATGGTTCAGCAAGTAATTGATCGATCGCCTCAAACAGCGGATGGCGCGGTGTCTCGCCCCCTGCTTTTGTGCGATCTTCTAAGAAACGCTGAGAGAATTTTTCCAGCGACTCCGGCAACTGATAACTGTTGGTCTCTTCTTCTGCCCAGGCGCTAATCTTGTCAATCCATTTAGCCTGATTGCTACGGTTAAACTTGCGTCGATCAATACCTGAAGATTCGATTAGCGCATCCAGTTCACCTACCGCATCACGCCACTGCTGTTTTACGGTATCGATACGCGCCACAATTTGCGCGTGGCGGGAAGCCAGCGTTTCATCATCGGGCGGCGGCGCTTTAATAACTGGCGCTTCCCCTTGCAGATATCGATTAATATCGCGCAGCAACGCCTGCGGCCCTTTCCATGTTTCAAAGACCACCTGAGCAATTTCACGCGGCAGAGGATAGCAGTGGCGACGCCAGAAATCGGCGCAGGCCTGGTAGCGCAGTAGCGATTCATCTTCAATCAGTTGCTGCTCAAACAACATACCGGATTCAAAAGCATTCAGGTTGAGCATTCGCTGACAAAAACCGTGAATGGTAAAAACTGCCGCTTCATCCATCTGTCGTTCGGCTAACAGCAGCCACTGCGCGGCCTGCGCTTTATCGTCAATCTCTTCCAGCAGGCGCGCATACAGAGGGTTGTCGGTGGTTTCACGTAGACAGGCGATGCGCAACTCATGAATATTGCTACGGATACGACCGCGCAACTCTGCGGTGGCAGCCTCGGTAAAGGTCACCACCAGCAGTTCTTCAACGGTCAACGGGCGGGGAAAGGCAGCAGAACCACCTAGTCCAAGTAACAGGCGCAAATAGAGCGCTGCTATCGTAAAGGTTTTGCCTGTGCCGGCAGAGGCTTCAATCAGGCGCTCACCCAGTAAGGGCAAGCGCAAAGGATCTAGTGTCTCAGCGACATCACTCATTCTTTTCACTCATCAGGGGCATTGTTTGCTGCAACGCGCTGACGTTCTCCCACACTTTCCAGCCTTCAGGATGCACATATTCAGCTTTCCCATTCTGGCTGCCGGAAATCTGCGACAGGATAGCCATGCCTTGCGGCTCGACCACTGCCTGATGGAAGAAATCGGCAAGTTTTTGCGGCGTCAGCAGTTTTATCTGTGCCACGATTTTATCACGCGAATCAAAGCGCATATTGCCGCGATCGAAATCTTTACTTAACTTCGATGCTTCTTCGCCCAGCGTTTGCGGTGCCTGTAGCATCTGGCTGATAACCGCCTGCTGGATTTGCGCGAACTCTTCTGGCTTCATCGCGCGCAGTTTCGCCTCAGCCGTTGGGAAAAAGGCCTTGTAACGATCCCACAGGTACGAAGGCTGTTTATCATTACTTTGCAGTAAGAAGCCCATGCCCCACTGACGTCCCACGCTCATTGGGAACGCGAACACGGCGTACCCCAACTGCTCTTCAGTACGCAACTGATTGTAGAACCACGGTTGTACAATCTGCGCCAACAGAGAACTGTAGGCTGAACTGGTGTATTCATCATAGCCAGTCGGTACAAATACTGCTGCCAGTGCGGAGTCGGTACTGTTACCAGCTTTTTCAAAAATGACGGACTGTTTTTTATCGACCAGGACATCTTTGTTACGACACCACTCTGAGCCATCAGCCCCTAACTGTTTTTGCACATCGCGCGCCAGCGTTGTTGCCTGGGCTTCGGTCATGTTGCCGATAACCATGAACTCTGGTCGTGCCCCGGATTTTAAGGCGTCGCGATAGGCCATCACCTCTTTCAGGGTGATAGTGGGCAAAATTTTACGGCGCTCATCTCGCGAGAAGTACGGCACCTGCGAGAGCATCTGCGCGGGCATAATCGCCTGCTCAAACGCTTTGCCTTTTTCTGCGGAATCCATCATCTGGTTATACCAGGATTTCGCCTGTTCAAGCTGCTCTGGTGTAGCGGTATAGCTAAAGTAGCCCTCCAGCAGAGCCTGAAAAAGTTGCGGCAGACGCTGAGTGTAACCATTAGCATTAACCATAAGGCCGTTGTTAGCATTGGTGGAAAAACTAATGCCGCCAACCGACGCCTGGTTGCTTAACTGATCAAGCGCCAACCCTGCGAGATAATCATTGAGCGCAAACATCACCTGGTTACGGGCGCTGTCCATCGCTTTCGGGTTACGCAAAATCAGGCTGACATCGGCTTTTGGTTCGCTGGCAAAATAGCGACTCGGCGCATACACCACACGCAAATTGGATTCATCAACAATCAGCTCTGGATGGTCGTATTTCTTCTCTGATTTAATCAGCGAGAAATCGTCAGGAATATAGGGATTAAGCTCCGGCAGGGAGAGCGCTATGTCGGCAGCTTTTTTCTGCCAGTCAGCGAAAGTTTGCTCGCTGATTTTATCGACCTGATACGGCGCATCGACAAAGTAAGCCATTTTATTGTGTGGCTCTTTCGGGCTGATATACCAGATACGCGCGTTTTGCGGCGTCATCATCGCCAGACGTTCTTTTACTGCTTTAGCATCATACTGATCGGCTATATTGACCGCGTCCAGCGTATGCTCAACGGGAACGCGAATCATGGTATCTACCAGCCACTCGACGTAATCCATATCACGAGTGATTGACGGATAACGGAAATCGATATCCAGCACATTCGCCAGTTCATCGAAATACTGTTTATCAATCCCTTTTTCGCGTAACAGATTGAGGTAGCTGAAAATAGCCGCTACAACCTGATCGCGATTAGCCAGACCTTTATCGGTTAAGGACGCAGAGATCGCTAACACGCCACTGTTGCCATTGACGATAGGATCGGAGTTGGCGCTAATGCCCTCAACTAATCCCTGTTTTTGCAACCAGTCAGAAAGCGTTCCTGGGCTGCGATTGCCAATCAGATAGGTAATCAACTCATCAGTTTTACTACGGAACTCCGCCGAATTGTTATCGATGCGAAACTCGACACGCAGCACTTTACGCGGCAACGCCGGGACGTAATGAATGATAATGCCCTTTTGTGCATCGGTGACTACCGGCACGGTGATTTCCGGTTTTTTGCTCTCTTTGTTCGGCACTCGACCGAAGGTGTCCGCCGCCATCTTCGCCAGCTCCTGCAGCGGTTTGTTACTGTAGATAACAGCCTTCATCAGATTGGCGGAGTAATATTTCTCATGGAAATTTTTCAGCGCCTGCTGCACCGGATTACCGGGTTTGTCGCTTAAGGTTTCCAGGTTGCCACCAGAAAACTTTGCACCAGGGTGGGCCGGGTTAATGGTTTCTGCGCTGACCTGCGCCATACGCATCCCGTCACGCGTGCGCGCCATAGTTAATTCGGCGTTCACTGCATTACGCTCACGTTCGGCATATTTCTTGTCGAGTAAAGGTTCCGCAATGGCGTCCGCCAAGCGGTCTACCGCCCCTGGTAAGGCGTCATTTTCCACTTCCAGATAGAAAGCGGTGCGATACGGTGCCGTGCTGGCGTTATGACTGCCACCGTGCATTTTGAGGTATTCGGCCAGACTGTCAGCCTGCGGGTACTTTTTCGACCCCATCAGGCTCATATGTTCAAGATAATGTGCCAGCCCCTGATAAGCCTCGGGATCTTCCAGCGATCCAACGGGCACCACCAGTGCAGAAAGGGATTTTACCGCCTGCGGGTCAGAAACCAACAATACCACCATGCCGTTATCCAGACGCACAGCCTGATACTGACGGTTATCTTTATCACTTTTACGGATGGTTTCCTGAATCGGCTGCCATCCCGTTTCTGCCTGACTTAAGGGGGCCCAAAGGGCAACAAACAACAGTACTGCTTTGAACCAGGTGCTGCGGGGCATTCACGGACCTCATTATCAACTTTATTTTTCAGCCAGATTCAACACGTTAACGTAAATCATCCGGCAGAATTTAATCTCGCGCTGAACAAGTCAGCCTATGTCTATATAACCATCAGTCCGTGACTGGTGCGCATAATAAAGTAAGCAAATGGATTGCGCAATTTTTATACAACACTCATGACTGATTAAAACGAAACAGCGGTAACAGGAAACGTTGCGACTGCTCAACGATGGCTTCCATTGTCTCTGGCGTTAATTGCCGCCAGAGCCTCTGATACCAGATATCGTCACCTTCTCCACGCACCATCATGTTGCCTTCGTAAGCCTGAAGGAATTTCGTACGGGCTTTTTGCACAGTGGACTCGTCATCCAGCATGACATCGTGTTCAGCGTCATAACAGGTTTTTAGCCACGCGCCGCCACTTTCAGGTAACACCAGTAACGGCGCGGACATTCCTTCACGATACCCTTCAATCAGTTGTGAGAGGTAATGTAAAGCCTGTTCGGCTGCAAGCGGCGGAAAACGCCACTCACCGTCTTTACGCAGGAAAAGGCGACTCTCACCGTTACCACCGCTGGCACAGTAGACAAGGTGTTCCAGCCAAAGTTGCATTCCCTGTGCCACACTGAGCAAAGAGGGACGCCAGCGCAACAGACCATCCGGCTGGACCTGCGGCAACCAGCCCGTAATTTGCACGCCATTGCAGGTGAGATCGATTTCTAAACTCTGCCCCGGTTGCCGACAGGCAATGACTCTGTCGGCAAGTTGCTGCATCTCCTGGCACTGCGTTTCCCAGAAAATTTCACCAAATGCGCCATACGGCAAATCACCTGCCGCCCGGAACCGGCGGAACAAACGTTCGGCATCATCCTGCTCGACCAATGCATTTAATAGCTGCTGGTTGATCTGATAACGGCTAAGTCCCTCCAGAATAAATGGCTCGGTGTCGGGGATTTCGCTGTCTTCGGTGCGGAAGTTCACCTGCAAGCGCATCTGGAAAAATGCTCGCACCGGATGTGACCAGAATCGTTGTAGCGTCTCCAGCGGCACAGTTTCCGGCAAGGTAAACGGCAGTGGCTGAACAAATTCAGAGTGCGCCTTGCCTGCCTGGCTGGCTGCCGGTAGCCACTCGCGCGCATAGCTTTGTCGCTCACCGGGTTGGTAGTTTTGCGGATCAAACGGCATCCGGGTATGGAGGCAAGTAAGATGCGCTTTCACCCTCGCCTCACTTTCATCGCAGTTAAGCGCTTCATCGCCCGGCAGATAATGGCTTTGCCCGATGTAGTCGATCAGTTCCTGCACCAAAACCGACGGGAAACGTTCGCTGTTATCCTGAATGGAGCGCCCAATATAGCTGATATAGAGTTTTTGCTGCGCGGAAATTAACGCCTCCAGGAACAGATAGCGGTCGTCATCGCGACGACTGCGGTCGCCACGCTTTGGTTTCTGGCTCATTAAATCAAAACCCAGCGGCGCGAGCTGGCGCGGGTAAACACCATCGTTCATTCCCAGCAGGCAAACTACTTTGAACGGGATGGAACGCATTGGCATCAGGGTACAAATATTGACCGGACCGGCAAGAAAACGCTGGCTGATACGTTCTTGATCCAGACGTTGTGCCAGTTCATCACGTAACAGTGACAGCGGCACCACGTCGCCATACTGCGCTCCCAGCCCTTCTGCGATGATAGCCAGCCACTGTTGCTCAATAAGCGTCATCGCCGCTTCGGTTTCCGCATCCGGCAGGAAGAAAGCATTGAGCATGTCGCGGCATACCGGCAGCCACTCTTCCAGCGGTCGCTCCTGTGCCAACCCGCGACGCCAGATGTTGAGCTGCATCAGCAGTGACGCCAGATGCCCCACCAGCTCTGCAATTAAGCCGCTCGACTCATCATAAGGAAGAACAGATTGCCATTCTCCCTGAGCACTCTCCATCGCGTAGCCCAGCAACATACGCGTCAGGCCAAATTGCCAGGTGTGTTGCCCGGTGGCGGGAAGTTCCAGCTCGCGAACGTTGTCGTCATCAATCCCCCAGCGAATGCCGGATTCATTGACCCACTGGCGTAAATAACGCAGCCCTTCTTCGGTGATATCAAACCGCGCCGCCAGCACCGGTACGTCCAGCAGCGCCAAAACGTCCTCCGATACAAAGCGGCTGTCAGGCAACGATAACAGGCTGATAAATGCTTCCAGTACCGGATGCGACTGTCGCGCCCGACGGTCGGAAATGGCGTAAGGCAGATAACGATCCGCCGGAGCACTACCAAACACCGCCTGAATAAACGGACTGTAGCTATCGATGTCAGCCACCATCACGATGATATCGCGCGGAGTGAGTGTCGGATCTTCTTCCAGCATCGCCAGCAATCGATCGTGCAAGACTTCAACTTCGCGCTGCGGGCTATGGCAAACATGGAAGGTGACGCTGTTATCCTGCGGATCGAGCTGCCGTTTGTTATCGCTGCGGGAAAACTCTTCAAGGTTCACGCCTGCGACGGCGCGGTTTTCCAGTTCCAGAATGTCGGACTGAATGTTATGCAGCAGGCTGTCTGGAGTAACATCGACAAAGGCATCCAGTTCCTGACTGCTCTGGAGATCAGCAAGCAGATAGATGTAGTCTCGCCCCAGCTTGCCCCATGAGGCCAGCAGAGGGTTGCCAATATCCTGTTCGCCGTCGCTGTTAAACAACTGCCCGGCATTTTCGCTATCGCGAAATAGCGGCAATTCGCGATCTTCAAAGCTGTGCCGACGCTGGCGGGTTAGCAGTTTCGCCAGATACGCAGGATCTTTAATATCGCCCCAGTAATAACGGCAAGGGTTGGTAAACAGAAGATGGATTTCAATATGTTTACCCAGCGCCTGTAACGCCTGTAGATAAACTGGCGGTAATGCGGAAATACCGCAGATAAATACGCGCGAAGGTAGCCCTGGCGGGCAGGTCGTTGCAGACTCCAGCGTTTCGATAAAGCGTTGATAGAGATTGGCACGGTGCCAACGAGGTTGCCCCAGCTCGTCAGTATATTCTACCAGCGCCTTCCACAATGGAGCTTGCCAGGCCTGCGCTTCTCCCAGCCCTTCAACCAGATGTCCCGCTTCCCACTGAGCCAGCCAGTCCGGGCGATAGACCAGATACTGGTCAAACAGGTCCGCCGCTTTTGAGGAAAGCTGAAACAGTTTCCGCTTGTCACTATCGTCAGTCAGGTAATGGCGCAACAGGGTAAAATCTTCGCAATCCAACAGTTGCGGCAGCAGAGTCATCAGTTTCCAGCTCATGCTCTGCTTGTTAAAGGCACTCTCTTTGGGGATCTCCGGCAATACGCGGACGAACATATCCCAGATAAAACTCGCAGGGAGCGGGAAATCAATGTTTGCCGCAATACCGAACTTCTGCGACAGGGTCATTTGCAGCCACTGTGCCATACCGGTACTTTGCACCAGAATCATCTCTGGCTCGAAAGGATCGTCCAGCCGCTCGCGTTCGACGATAAACTCCATCAACGCTTCCAGCACGTCCAGACGATTGGAATGGTAGACCCTTAACATAGCGGCTCCTGACTACTGACGATTCGGGCAATGCAGGCGGGTCATCTCGCCTTCTCTGCCCCCGGGTGAAACTAACGTAACGCTGATGCTGACACATCCCGCCTGCGATGTCTGCATTCGGTTGACCTGCCAGTTGGCAGGTGGCGAAATCGCGCGCAGTTGCGTTTGCTGCCAGCCATGCCGCCAGAGCTGTTGGTACTGGCCTCTGCTGGTAAGACTGTTCATTAATGTTCGCTGGAAACCGGATAACGCAGTGACAATCATCACCATCAGCACCATCGCCAGCATCACTTCCGGTAGACTAAAGCCTTGTTGATTCTTCAGGGAAGCTGACATAACGCCACCTCTTTCTGCGGACAAAAATCACTCCAGCCGTGTGGCGAAAAAGCAATATTTCCATCGTTCACTTCGCCTGTTCGCCATAATGAAACGCCTTCATAACTGGCAATCAGCAAGATTTCACTATCAGCCAGTAAACGCAGACAAACTCGGGCACCGGTTGCAGCGAACTGTGAGCACTGAACTACGGGTTGCGTCTGCCAGGTGTGCATTTTTCCCCATTCCAGCGCCGACTGTACAATTGCCTGACGACGCAATGACTGGCTTTCCATAGTCACCCGAGAAGCAAAACTGCGCTCCTGTTGGCTCATTCCTTGTAGCAGCAAACTGCCCAATACCAGCAACATCAGGACCAGTGCCAGCGATGAAACGCCCCGTTCACGGTTCACAGGTTGAATCCTGTTACGCTATAGCTGGCATCCACCACGGTTTGTGGTTCAGCCTTACTGGCACCGCGCATACTAACCGTTAATACCGGCGAGAATCCGCTGACATCCTGACGCAGGACCTGAAAAGTGTCGATAATGACGGCGTCCGGGTTGGTGACTTTATCCCAGCCTTTACCTTCACAGGATGCGGCACCACGTAACGTTTCCAGCACATGCTCTTTCAAACGAAATCCAATCTGGTCGGACTCTTTTACCGGCTCACGATCCCAGATACCGTTACTGTTCGCGTCCCACTGCACAATGATGCAGTCACCCTGCCCGACAATTTCCAGCCCTTCACCAGTGCAGTTACCATGACAATAACCAGCCCTTTGAAGATGCTTCGCGACGGTGTAGACCCGCAGCCAGATCTCATCTTCCAGTGCCAGCTTGCGCGTTGTAATCAAGCTTTCCCGCTGTAATGCTGGCAGAAACCGCGCAGCCCCCAGCAGCAATACGCTACTGATAGCCATAGCAATCAGCACTTCCAGCAGCGAAAATCCTTGTTCTTTTACAGACATCCTTGTGTTTCTCCTTGCTGACAAAGCCGGAGTCTTCCCCACGGTGAAATCACCAGCCACCACTCGCCCGCTGAGTTTTTGAAGTGAATATGCCCGGCCCATGCGGTATTGCGCAGGCCAAAGAACGTAAGCGAAGGGGTCAGGTCACTCATTTCGACTTCGGGCCAGCGTGGCACAAAGACCAACGGTGAATGGCCATGACAGGTATTCGTCCCTGCGGCGGCACTTACAAGACACCATGACGTTCCCTCCCTGATGACGCTGATACTGTGGTCGCGGTTATGCCAGTTGGCATCCTCACGTAAATAGAGCAAATAATCCCGCGCCTGGCTGGCGGTTTGCCATAGCCGTTGCGACTGCTGCCAGTATTGCCAGCCATAGAGTCCAGTTGCGCTTAACATGACTAAAATCAGCATCGCAACCAGTGTTTCAATCAGCGTATAACCACGTTGTGTTTTCATGTCGGCAGTATGCGACGAGGAGAAAAAAAGGCGAGGCCCTGTTTCTATTTTCTCGGCGCGTCTTCCGCACTATTTACGTTGTTGCAGGGCGTTGCAAAATTTCGGGAAGGCGTCTCGAAGAATTTAACAGAGGGTAAAAAAAACCGACGCACACTGGCGTCGGCTCTGGCAGGATGTTTCGTAAATCAGATAGCAACCGGAGCCTTAATGCCCGGATGCGGATCGTAGCCTTCAATCTCAAAATCTTCGAAACGGTAGTCGAAGATGGATTCTGGTTTACGTTTGATAATCAGCTTCGGCAGCGGACGCGGCTCGCGGCTTAATTGTAGATGGGTTTGATCCATATGGTTGCTGTACAGGTGCGTGTCGCCACCGGTCCAGACAAAATCACCCACTTCCAGATCGCACTGCTGCGCCATCATATGCACCAGTAGTGCGTAGCTGGCGATGTTAAACGGCAGGCCGAGGAAGACGTCACAGGAGCGTTGATAAAGCTGGCAAGAAAGCTTGCCGTCTGCCACATAAAACTGGAAGAACGCATGGCACGGAGCCAGCGCCATTTTATCCAGTTCGCCCACGTTCCACGCCGAAACAATAATGCGGCGGGAGTCCGGGTCGTTTTTCAATTGATTCAATACCGTGGTGATTTGATCAATATGACGACCATCTGGCGTTGGCCATGCGCGCCACTGTTTGCCATACACCGGGCCGAGATCGCCATTTTCATCGGCCCATTCGTCCCAGATAGTGACATTGTTTTCATGCAGATAAGCAATGTTGGTATCGCCCTGCAGGAACCATAGCAGCTCATGGATGATGGAACGCAGGTGGCAACGCTTGGTTGTCACCAGTGGGAATCCATCCTGCAGGTTAAAACGCATCTGATGACCAAAAATGGAAAGCGTTCCGGTTCCGGTACGGTCGTTTTTCTGTGTGCCTTCGTCGAGCACTTTTTGCATCAGTTCTAAATACTGTTTCATGGTTCCTCAGGAAACGTGTTGCTGTGGGCTGCGACGATATGCCCAGACCATCATGATCACACCCGCGACAATCATCGGGATGGAAAGAATTTGCCCCATGCTGATGTACTGCACCCAGGCACCGGTAAACTGCGCGTCGGGCTGGCGGAAAAACTCAACAATGATGCGAAACGCGCCATAGCCAATCAGGAACAAGCCTGAGACAGCCCCCATTGGGCGCGGTTTACGAATGTAGAGGTTAAGGATGATAAACAGCACCACACCTTCCAGCAGCAGTTCGTACAACTGTGACGGGTGGCGCGGCAGCACACCGTAAGTGTCGAAAATGGATTGCCACTGTGGGTTGTTTTGCAGCAGCAGAATGTCTTCGGTACGGGAGCCAGGGAACAGCATGGCAAACGGGAAGTTCGGGTCAACGCGGCCCCACAGTTCACCGTTAATAAAGTTGCCCAGACGCCCGGCACCAAGACCAAACGGAATGAGCGGTGCAATAAAATCAGAGACCTGGAAGAAGGAGCGTTTGGTACGGCGGGCGAAGATAATCATCACCACGATAACGCCAATCAGGCCGCCGTGGAAGGACATGCCACCGTCCCAGACGCGGAACAGATACAGCGGATCGGCCATAAACTGCGGGAAGTTGTAGAACAGAACATAACCAATACGTCCGCCCAGGAAGACACCGAGGAAGCCCGCATAGAGTAAGTTTTCAACTTCATTTTTGGTCCAGCCACTGCCCGGACGATTCGCCCGACGCCCCGCCAGCCACATTGCAAAAATGAACCCCACCAGATACATCAGGCCGTACCAGTGAAGCGCAACGGGTCCTATTGAGAAAATGACCGGATCAAATTCCGGAAAATGCAGATAGCTACTGGTCATCTGTCACCACAAGTTCTTGTTATTTCGCTGAAAGAGAACAGCGATTGAAATGCACGCCGCAGGTTTCAGGCGCTCCAAAGGTGCGAATAATAGCACAAGGGGACCTGGCTGGTTGCCGGATACCGTTAAAAGATATGTATAGGAACCGTGCTATAATCCTCCGCGAATCAGCCCACCCATGCCGCGACGCTCCATAAATGCCGCAACCTGATGACGAACTTCAGTCGCCAGTTGCGCTTCCAGACTGCGCTGAGCAAGATTTTCTGCTTCGGCAAAATCAATGCGCCGCAGCAAGTATTTTACGCGCGCGACAGAGCGTCCGTTCATAGATAGATGGCGATACCCAAGCCCAATGAGGATCGCCACACACATGGGATCGCCCGCCATTTCACCGCACAAACGTAAGTCGATCCCCTGCGCTTCCGCTTCCCGGACGATCATCGCCAGGGCTCGAAGCATTGCAGGATGAAGACTGTCATAAATGTTTGCCACCCGCGTGTTGTTGCGATCGACAGCCAGAATGTACTGGGTCAGATCATTGGTGCCTACCGAGATAAAATCGACCCGGTTTGCCAGATGCGGCAACATAAATACCATCGATGGCACTTCCAGCATGATACCGATACGCGGTTTAGGAATTGCGTAACCAATCATTTCTTCGACTTCACGTCCGGCACGCTCGATCAGGCGGCGTGCTTCGTCAACTTCATCGAGACTTGTGACCATCGGCAACAGGATGTTCAGGTTGCCCGTGGCGGCGTTAGCACGCAACATCGCCCGTACCTGAATCAAAAAGATCTCCGGCTGATCGAGCGTAATGCGGATCCCACGCCAACCAAGACATGGATTCTCTTCGCTGATAGGCATGTAAGGCAGTTGCTTATCAGCACCGACATCCAGCGTGCGCAGCGTGACGGGCTTATCATTAAACATTTGCAACATGCCCTGATACTGCGCCACCTGTTCTTCTTCCGACGGGAAGCCGCTTTGCAGCATAAAGGGAATTTCAGTGCGATAGAGTCCGATGCCATCAATGCGGCTGCCTAATTTTTCTTCATGTTCCGGACTTAACCCCGCATTGAGCATAACTTTTATGCGCTCGCCGCTTTTTAGCTGCGCGGGTAAATTGACATCATCTTCTGCCAGACGGCTAAGCTCAATCTCTTCGCTAATCAGCCGCTGATATTCATGTAGCAGCACCGGCTCCGGGTCGACCAGCAATTCCCCACGATAACCGTCAACGATCAACGTCCGACGATGCAGCACCGAAGGCTGAATGTCCGCGCCCATCACGGTAGGGATCCCCAGTGCACGCACCATGATCGCGGCGTGGGAGTTGGCAGCACCATCGCGCACGACAACGCCGACTAAGCGATCCTGAGGCAGTTCCGCAAGGGTAGTCGCTGACAGTTCATCTGCCACCAGAATGAAACGTTCCGGCCAGGCGTTCGCCCCCTGATTGGCATCATCAAGATGAAACAGTAATCGCTGACCCAGCGCGCGTAGATCGCCCGCTCGTTCTTTGAGATAGCTATCGCTTAGTGTGGCGAACTGTTCGGCAAATTTTTCAATGACCGTTTTCACCGCCCACTCTGCGACCGAACCTTTATCCACTTCAGCAAACAGTTCGCGACGCAGACGCGTATCGGAAAGCAAGTGTGAGTAAAGATCGAAAATAGCCGCCGTTTCTTTTTGCGCCCCGGCGGCAAAGCGTTTGCTGTAACGGCGAAACTCATTGGCCGCCTCTTCCAGCGCCCCGGTCAGTCGCTCACGTTCCAGCGCCGGATCCAGCGTTGAAGCCTGATACACCTGTTCCATTAAGGGTAACGTTGCATCCTGCCAACCTTCGGCAATCGCTACACCGGGCGCGGCCGGTAATGCGCGGATTCTCGTCTGGCGATATTGCCCGAACAACGCAGTCAACTGCGACTGGGATAGAATGGCGGCCATCTGGGTGGCGAGCGTCACCAGGAAGGATTCTTCGCTTTCGTTGTACTGCCGCAGTTCGCGTTGCTGCACCACCAGTACACCAAGCAACTGGCGACGTTGAATAATCGGCACGCCTAAAAACGCACGGAAACGCTCTTCTTTTACGGAGGGGATATATTTGAAGCTGGGGTGTTTTTGCGCATCCGCAAGGTTTATCGGTTCCGCCAGCCTGCCAACCAGACCGACGATCCCTTCATCAAACGCAAGCGTTACAGTGCGACCACGTGGTTTTTTTAATCCCCGGGTCGCCATCAGGTAGTAACAACGTCGGTCGTGATCGGCCAGGTAGACCGAACAGACCTCAGTATCCATCGCAAGACAGATGTCGGTAACCAGAATATTTAACGCCTCGTTCAGGCGTGGTGCGCTGGCTACCTTTTCGACTATTTCGCGCAGGCGAGTGAGCATAATTGGCGTGACTTAACCTCTTTTACGTCGATAAGCTGATGCGTTTTGTGGTTTAGGCGTATTTTCCTGAAGCGCCATCACAACACTCGCGAACTCTTTCATTACCCTACGGTAGACATCACGTTTAAATGACACCACCTGTCTGACCGGATACCAGTAACTTACCCATCGCCAGCCGTCAAACTCTGGTGTACTGCTGGTTTGCATATTGATTTCCGCATCGCCGCTCACCAACTGCAAGAGAAACCATTTTTGTTTTTGGCCGATACAAACCGGCTTCGTGTCCCAACGCACCAAACGTTTCGGTAATTTGTAGCGCAACCAGTTACGTGTTGAAGCAAGGATTCGAACGTCTTTACGGCTTAATCCTACTTCTTCAAACAATTCACGGTACATCGCCTGTTCTGCGGATTCTCCGGGATTAATTCCGCCTTGCGGAAACTGCCAGGAGTGCTGACCAAATCGCCGGGCCCACATTACTTGCCCCTGACGATTACAAATCACGATACCTACGTTTGGGCGGTAGCCATCGTCATCAATCACCGGACTACCTCAAAATAAAGCTTTATATACGAATGATTGTTTCATACTCCAGGAAGACGGTAAACCACTCTCTGCAGGGCATTACACACTAATAACAATTGAATAACTCACAGTTAAGTGCAGAGTTATAAACAGAGGAAGGGGCGGATAACCGTTTTTATTCACCTTTTCTGTGGATAGAGTTGTGAAGAAGTACGGAATTACCACGGGAAAACCCAGAACACTCTGAATCAGCCGGATAAACGCGCTTTAAAATATTTTTTATTAATCAGTATATTATATACGTAAAGAGTGATGATACAGAGATATTTGTGACCATGGTCACACCACTCATTTACGCGTTGGCGAAAGATCAACCAACGTCGTATTTATCCACAGAATGTGCCACTAAGTTAAGCACCGTACCACTAAAAATTAGAGTTTCGTCGCACGTCAAGGCTGTAAATGGAAACAGTAGTGAGGGTTTTTCACAGTTATCCCAGCTTTCTGTGGATAACATGGTGTAAGATCCTGTTTATTTTCAGTGACCAGAATTGGAAAACCCACCTGGACGTTGCGCAACACAGTAGCCTGTAGATTAAAAAACAAGATAAATCATAGAATTGAACAACGCATGTGGAAAAAGTTACACTCTGAGTATTCGGCACAGAATAGCTGCTTGTTTTTTAACCAAGGTGTTAAGCCATGTCCCAACCTCGCCCATTGCTCTCTCCCCCCGAAACTGAAGCGCAGTTACTGGCACAAGCACAGCAACTTTCTGGTTACACACTAGGTGAACTAGCGGCGCTTGCCGGGTTGGTTACACCGGAGAATTTAAAACGCGATAAGGGTTGGATCGGTGTGTTACTGGAGATCTGGCTCGGAGCCAGCGCTGGCAGTAAACCTGAACAAGATTTTGCTGCTTTAGGCGTGGAACTCAAAACGATTCCTGTGGATAGTCTGGGACGTCCGCTGGAAACGACATTTGTTTGTGTTGCACCGTTAACCGGCAATAGCGGCGTGACCTGGGAAACCAGCCACGTGCGCCACAAACTCAAACGGGTGCTGTGGATACCGGTTGAAGGCGAGCGCAGCATCCCGCTGGCGCTACGTCGCGTAGGGTCACCGTTGTTGTGGAGCCCGAATGAAGAGGAAGACCAGCAGTTGCGCGAGGACTGGGAAGAATTGATGGATATGATTGTCCTCGGTCAGGTTGAGCGAATCACCGCTCGTCATGGGGAATATTTACAAATACGGCCGAAAGCAGCGAATGCGAAAGCTCTGACCGAAGCCATTGGCACCCGGGGCGAACGGATTCTGACGCTGCCACGCGGTTTTTATTTGAAGAAGAATTTCACCAGTGCGCTACTGGCGCGTCATTTTTTGATCCAGTAGCCATCGCTTTGACCTGCCGCATTCCGGGCATATAATTACCGCTTCATTTTTTTTGGCAGGGCTTTTTAGATGTTATTTGCATGGATAACCGATCCTAACGCCTGGCTTGCGCTCGGTACGCTGACGCTGCTGGAGATCGTTCTTGGGATCGATAATATTATTTTCCTTTCTCTGGTGGTCGCAAAGTTGCCCACCGCACAGCGTGGTCATGCGCGGCGTCTGGGGCTGGCTGGAGCCATGGTTATGCGTCTGGCGCTGCTGGCATCAATTGCCTGGGTTACTCGCCTGACGAATCCGCTTTTTACAATCTTCAGTCAGGAAATTTCCGCTCGTGATTTGATTCTGCTGCTGGGCGGTCTGTTCCTTATCTGGAAAGCCAGTAAGGAGATCCACGAGTCTATCGAAGGCGAAGAAGAAGGGCTGAAAACACGCGTTTCTTCATTCCTCGGTGCTATCGTGCAGATTATGCTGCTGGATATTATTTTCAGCCTCGACTCGGTCATTACCGCCGTGGGTCTGTCGGATCATCTGTTTATTATGATGGCGGCCGTAGTGATTGCCGTAGGCGTGATGATGTTCGCCGCACGTTCAATTGGTGATTTTGTTGAACGCCATCCATCAGTGAAAATGTTGGCGCTCTCTTTCCTGATTCTGGTGGGCTTTACCCTGATTCTGGAAAGTTTCGATATCCACGTACCGAAAGGTTACATCTACTTCGCAATGTTCTTCTCCATTGCAGTAGAAAGCCTCAACCTGATTCGCAATAAAAAGAATCCACTCTGATGTTCCGTTCGCTCTTCTGCGGGAGAGCGAATGCCTTCCCTTTATCCTCACAGTTTAAGACTTTCCTGCTTTCAAGATGTATAACGTCAGATTATAAACAGACTATTATCATTGATGGGCTTAATGAGGATAACCGGATGAAAAAATGGGCAGTATTAATCTCTGCAGTCGGACTGGCATTTGCTGTTTCCGGTTGTAGCAGTGATTATGTGATGGCAACTAAAGATGGTCGAATGATCCTGACGGATGGAAAACCGGAAATTGACGATGATACCGGGCTTGTGAGTTATCACGATCAGCAAGGTAACGCTATGCAAATTAACCGTGATGATGTCTCGCAAATTATTGAACGTTAAAAAATAAGGTCAGCATCCGGCTGGCCTTAAGATTTTTCGCTTTCCCTTTTCCCTTCCCTCTGCCATTTTTATATTCCTTATGTCGTGATTATAAAAAGGAAACGGCTATGCAATATCACCGTATACCCCACAGCTCGCTGGAAGTCAGCACGCTGGGGCTTGGCACGATGACGTTTGGTGAACAGAACAGCGAAGCCGACGCCCACGCACAACTCGACTATGCCGTCGCTCAGGGCATTAATCTTATTGACGTTGCCGAAATGTACCCCGTACCGCCGCGCCCCGAAACTCAGGGTTTAACCGAAACCTATGTCGGTAACTGGTTGGCAAAACATGGCAACCGCGAAAAGTTAATTATCGCCTCCAAAGTGAGCGGACCGTCGCGCAATAATGACAAGGGCATTCGCCCGGATCAGGCGCTGGACAGAAAAAATATCCGCGAAGCCCTGCATGACAGCCTCAAACGTTTGCAGACGGATTATCTCGATCTTTATCAGGTGCACTGGCCACAGCGCCCGACTAACTGCTTCGGCAAGCTCGGTTATAGCTGGACGGATTCTGCCCCTGCGATTTCTCTGCTCGACACGCTGGATGCACTGGCGGAGTACCAACGCGCGGGAAAAATTCGTTATATCGGCGTGTCGAATGAAACCGCATTTGGCGTAATGCGTTATCTGCATCTGGCAGACAAACACGATCTGCCGCGCATCGTCACTATTCAGAACCCCTATAGTCTGTTAAACCGCAGCTTTGAAGTGGGTCTGGCGGAAGTCAGTCAGTATGAAGGCGTCGAGTTACTGACCTATTCGTGTCTGGGTTTCGGCACGCTGACCGGGAAATATCTCAATGGTGCAAAACCGGCTGGCGCACGCAATACACTCTTTAGTCGCTTCACCCGCTACAGCAGCGAGCAGACGCAAAAAGCCGTCGCGGCGTATGTTGATATCGCCAGACGTCATGGTCTCGATCCTGCGCAGATGGCGCTGGCCTTTGTACGCCGTCAACCGTTTGTTGCCAGCACTCTGCTGGGCGCAACGACGATGGAACAGTTAAAAACCAACGTCGAAAGTTTGCATCTGGAGTTAAGCGAAGACGTATTGGCTGAAATTGAAGCGGTACATCAGGTTTATACTTATCCGGCACCGTGATCCTTTCGCCTGGTGTTATGCGCCAGGCGTCTCTTTTCTCCACTTTTCAGAATATATTCACTACTTTTCGCCGCATCTTTCCTGACAAAGCGCAATAGACTCTTTTGGTCAACGCCAGAGCGCGTTTCAATGTCTGTGCCCATTGTTAAGGATAACCATGTTGATTTTCAAACCTCTTCCCCTCGCCATGTTACTTACTGGGTGTATGTCCTCCGCCTGGAGGGCGCAGTTAACCCAGCGCTAACACTTAAAGACGTCACTGTTTATCTGCATGGTGCCAGCCTGCAAGGTGAAGAGACACTCAACTTACCGGCAGGTGAAAGCGAAATCATCTTCACCCATATTGCCAATTCGGTAACTGACGACAGCATCGCCATCTCTATCGATAACGGAGTGACGGTGCTTTCCTCACGTATCGAGCTACAGGAAACACAACCGAATGCGTTGCCGTCAGAGATTCAGCAACAGTTAAAAGCAGCAAAGGTGGAACAGGCAAAACTAACCGCCGAGAAAAACAATATTGCGGCTCAAATTAAGGTATTAGAGGCAAATAGCACATTAACCAATAAAAGTGCCGCCGGAAGATGGCAAGTCGCTGGATATTCAGCTTAACCGCGATCCTAAGTTGATTATTCAGCGTAAAGCCGCTCTCAAAAAAGAGAATGCGTTATCTATCTTTAACGACAGCGCAATACGTAACTTCAGTTACACCCTTAATGTGAAGAACAGCTACGGCGAAGCGGTGGATATCACTCTGCTCGACCAGATCCCAGTCAGTACTAATAGTGATATTACGGTAGAAAAAATGCAGTACGGGCAGGCGCAGTTTGATGCGAAAACGGGTGAACTGACCTGGACGCTGAAACTGTCGGGCAAAGAGAACGTGAGTCTGCCATTCTCTTACAGCGTGAAGTATCCGAAAGGTATGCCCCCTTCGGGAATGTGACCTTCACCAGATGGCTGAATGTGCCATCTGGCAAAAGATTAATGACGGCGTTGCCAGATCCACAGCGCCGTTATTGCCAGCGCAAACAGCGCACCAAAACCAATGCCAATGGGCACAACCGGAATTCCCACCATTACCGCCAGTGAATAAATCCCCAGCATCAGCAACATAGCACTGTTTTCGCCCAGGTTCTGTACCGCAATGGCATTCCCCGCCCCGACGCTTTTTTTGCCTCGCTCCTGTAATAACGCATTGAGCGGTACAACAAAAAAACCACCCAACATGCCAATCAACATCAGCAAGGCATAGGCAGGCAGCAGATCGTGTTGTAGGGAGAAAATCAGCACCACCACGCCAATCAAAATTCCAGCAGGCATACAGCGTGAAACGGTTTCCAGCGTAACCAGCTTCGCTGCCGCGCCTGCGCCAACCACGATACCGATCGCCACCATCGCGTTGAGGTAGGTTGGTGTGGCGTTATCAGTAATGCCCAGCGCCACCGGCACCCACAGCACTAAAAGGAAACGCAGCGTGACGCCGGCTCCCCAGAACAAACTAGTGCCTACCAGCGAGAATCGCGTTTCGCCATTGCACCACAGTGAAGTGCAGGCCAGTAGGAAACTACGGGTCATGTTGATGAGATTCCACGACTGTCCCGGACGCGCCGCCGCCAGCTTCGGAATGTACAGATTTGCCGCGACCGCGCCAGCATAAGCCAGAGCACAAGCAGCCAGAGCAGCAAGAACATGCCAGTCAGCCAGCACACCACCAGCTACGGAACCGAGCAAAATTGCCGCAATGGTGGAAGCTTCCATTAAACCGTTAGCTTTCACTAACTTGCTGCCGGTGGTTAATTCACCAAGAATGCCGTATTTTGCTGGTGAATAGGCTGCCGCACCAACGCCCACCAGCGTATAACCGAGAAAGGGGTTGAGGCCAAAGCAGATACTGGCAGCACCCAGCAGCTTAAGACCGTTGGCAAACATCATCACCCGACCTTTGGCAAAACTATCGGCAACCTGACCGACAAACGGTGCAAAAAGAATGTAAGCACCTACAAACACCATTTGCAGGATGGGCTGGCTCCACTCCGGATAGAACTGCGCTTTCAGTAACGCCAGAGTGGCAAACAGCAGCGCGTTATCGCCAAACGCAGAGAGAAACTGCGCGACGATAACCGCTTTCATCCCTTTCGACCATAGCGAAGTGTTAGTTTGCACTGACTCACTCATCGTGTTTTTCCGCTTCGTCTACCCAGCTTTTCAACGTGACAAAGTCAGGTTTGCCGCTGCCCAGTAATGGCATCTGCTTCAGATAGCGAATGTCGCGCGGTACGGCAAGTTCCGGCACACCGTGCTCGCGGGCATATTGTTGCAGCTTATCGCGAGTCAATTCATTGTCTGTGGTAAAGAGCACCAACGCCTCGCCTTTGCTGGCATCACTCTTAATGGCGGTGGCATGCATCTTGTCTGGTGAAACACCAATAGCCAGTTGCTCAACCATTTCCAGCGACACCATCTCCCCGGCAATTTTGGCAAAGCGTTTCGCTCGCCCCTGAATCTGCACAAATCCCTGCTCGTCGAAACGCACAATATCGCCAGTGTCATACCAGCCTCGCTCCATCTCGCCGTGGATATTCTCGGCCGCAGGTACTTCCAGCACGCCCGGCTTCTCCACTCGCAGGTAGCCGTTCATAATGTTCGGCCCCTTCAGTTGCAGGCGACCGCCGTCTTCGATACCCGGAACCGCCAGCAGTCGCGCATCCATACCAGGCAAAATACGCCCTACCGTACCGGGTTTCGCCGCCATCGGTACGTTGATGGACACCACCGGAGCACATTCCGTCACGCCGTAACCTTCAAGAATGCGCAGGCCAAATTTATCCTGCCAAAGCTGTTTGGTGCTTTCTTGCAGTTTTTCTGCGCCTGCCACCACATAGCGTAGACGATAGAAATCATACGGGTTGGCAAAGCGCGCGTAGTGACCGAGGAAGGTCGAGGTGCCGAAAAGCACGGTGCAACTGCGGTCGTACACCAGTTCCGGCACAATTCGATAGTGCAACGGGCTTGGATAAAGGAACACTTCCGCCCCAGTCAGCAGTGGCGTAAACAGGCCAACAGTCAGACCAAAAGAGTGGAACAGTGGCAATGCCGACATAAAGCGATCATTGGTGGTGAAGTCGGCAATAGTTTTAATCTGCTCGACATTCGCCAGAATGCTTTTATGGCTATGAACCACGCCTTTCGGATGGCCTTCTGAACCGGAGGTGAACAGGATCAGCGCCTCTTCTTCCGGCTGCTGTTTTACCTGTGCCAGGCGCGGCATCAGCAAATGCGCGAAGATCCACACTTTGTCGGCGGTAGTGACATCCGCTTTTAAATCTTCCAGATAGACCCAGCGTACCTGGGTAAGCTGTTCCGGCAAATGCCAGAGTTTGCCTTTATCGAGAAACTGACGGGAAGTGAAAATGGTTTTGATTTCAGCCGCGGTAATGGCGCTGGTCAGCCCTTTTACCCCGGCGGTGTAGTTCATCATTGCCGGGATACGGCGACGGGCGATAGCACCGAAAATTACTGCTGCGCTAATACCTGCGTTAGGCAGCATTAAGCCGATTCTTTCCCCTTCAGCAGTGTATTTTTCGAGTATACGCCCAACAAACAGTGTCTTAGTGAGTAATTTGCGATAGGTATCCGGGGTGAAGTTGACGTCTTCAACACACTTTTTTCCGGCCCCGAAACGGTACATCGCGCTCAGCAGCGATTCGTACAGCGTTTCACGTGGACGCACGGCCATACGCGCTTCCATCATAATTTGATGCAGCATTTCGCCTGCAATTTTGCGACGATCACGCGCGCGCGGCGCATCTGGCATCTGCACTTGTGTTGGCGGCAAAATATGCAGATGAATTGTCGGGAACAGGCGGCGTTTAACCAGCCCTTTCAGGCGGCTGAAGTGCGTAAGCTCCGCCCCTTCAATACGCAGCGGAACAACCGTCGCGCCTGACTTCGCCGCGACAAACCCCGCACCATCGTAGATTTTCATCAACGAACCGGTTGTCGTGATTCGCCCTTCAGGGAAAATCACCACCGGGCGGCCCTGTTCCACCAGACGCACCAGATGTTTAATCGCCATGGGTTGCGTCGGATCGAGGGGAACGAAGTCGATAAATGATTTCAGCCAACGCATATACCACTGCTGGCTAATGGAAGTATAAACGGCAAAAACAGGGCGAACGGGTAAAAACAGCGCCAGCAATATGCCATCAATAAATGAGACGTGATTGGGCGTGATAAGAACGCGCTCGCCCTTCAGTGCCTGGGTATCGCCTGTCACGCGAACGCGGTACAGAACACGGCACAAATTACGAAAAAAGCTAAAAAGCATTCCAACTCCCTTTGCTCATTCTTCAGTAATAATGAATGGTGCGAGATTACACCAGAAGGAGAACTCGAGCGACAGTAAAATAGGTATGAAAAAAAACCTGCGCATCCGCGCAGGTTGGTGCAAGAGACAGGGTACGAAGAGCGTACCGAATAATCTCACCAATCAATACCTCTGGGATCTTGATTGTGGTCTGCGCAAAGCATGTTCGCCAGCGAGAAAACGCAAAGGAATGAAGGGAAATGCAACGAGGTGTGTAAATTATCGGTTACTGTTACAGATTGATGTCAGGCGAAAAAAAACCTGCGCATCTGCGCAGGCTGGTGTAATTCATGTGCTCAACCCGAAGTTGACTTCACCTATCAATACCTCTGGGATCACCACTTTAGCAACCTGAAGCCAAACGCCACCAGCGGTCAATCGCAACAGCGTTTCGCAAAGTGTAACCAAAGGTTTGTAATCTCTTTTTTTGTCTTACTTATTCGCGTTTCGCTCACATTCCCCGCGCAGAAAACACCACACCCCTTGAACCAACGGGCGTTTTCCGTAACACTGACAGAATGTAAGCGTTTACCCACAAAGGTATTTTCATGGCGACCATAAAGGATGTAGCCCGACTGGCAGGCGTTTCAGTCGCCACAGTTTCCCGCGTCATTAATAACTCTCCAAAAGCCAGTGAAGCTTCTCGTCTGGCTGTGCATAGCGCGATGGAATCTCTTAGCTATCACCCAAACGCCAACGCCCGGGCGCTGGCACAACAGACAACTGAAACCGTTGGCCTGATCGTTGGCGATGTTTCCGATCCCTTTTTCGGCGCAATGGTGAAAGCGGTCGAACAGGTGGCTTATCACACCGGTAATTTCTTATTGATTGGTAATGGTTACCACAACGAGCAAAAAGAGCGTCAGGCCATTGAGCAGTTGATCCGTCATCGCTGCGCCGCACTGGTTGTCCATGCCAAAATGATCCCGGATGCCGATTTAGCCGCATTGATGAAACAAATGCCAGGCATGGTGCTGATCAACCGGATACTCCCTGGTTTTGAGAACCGTTGTATCGCTCTGGACGATCGTTACGGTGCCTGGCTGGCGACACGTCATTTAATTCAGCAAGGTCATACCCGTATTGGTTACCTTTGCTCTAACCACTCTATTTCTGACGCCGAAGATCGCCTCCAGGGGTATTACGATGCCCTTACTGAAAGCGGTATTCCAGTTAATGACCGGTTAGTAACTTTTGGTGAACCGGATGAAAGTGGCGGCGAACAGGCAATGACTGAACTGCTGGGAAGAGGCCGGAATTTCACCGCGGTGGCCTGTTATAACGACTCAATGGCGGCGGGCGCGATGGGCGTACTCAATGACAATGGGATCGATGTACCGGGCGAGATTTCGTTGATTGGTTTTGATGATGTGCTGGTATCACGCTATGTGCGCCCACGGCTGACCACCGTACGTTACCCCATTGTGACGATGGCAACCCAGGCTGCCGAACTGGCATTAGCGCTGGCGGATAATCGCCCCCTCCCCGAAATCACCAATGTCTTTAGTCCTACGCTGGTACGCCGCCATTCAGTTTCAACGCCGTCGCTGGAGGCAACGCATAACACCGCCAGCGACTAGCGGTGATTAAAGCAACTCTAGCGCCAGTAATTCTTCAATGGTCTGGCGGCGGCGAATCAACCGCGCCTGACCATTATCAAACAGAACTTCTGGCAACAGTGGGCGGCTATTGTAGTTTGATGACATTGACGCGCCATATGCCCCCGTATCATGCAGCACCAGATAATCACCCGCCTTCACTTCCGGCAAAGCGCGGGTTTCGACATTTCCCCCCTCCTGCTGGGTAAAAACATCGCCCGATTCACATAACGGCCCGGCGACAACGGTTCCCACCGTTGGTGCCTGTTCAAGAGAACGACCATCAGCCGCCAGGGCGCTAATATGGTGGTAACTGCCGTACATTGCCGGACGCATCAGGTCGTTAAATCCGGCATCAACCAGCACAAAGCGGCGACTGCCCATTTGTTTGACGCTCCGCACCTGAGTAATCAACACGCCAGACTGCGCCACCAGGAAGCGACCCGGTTCAATTTCCAGTTTCACGTGATGCCCCAAATGGCAAGCGATCTGCTCACGCGCGGCATTCCACAGACCATAATAATGTTCAGTATCAACCGACTCCTCTCCCTGCTGATAAGGAACAGAAAGCCCACCACCTGCAGAAATAGCCTGTAAATCCTGACCAAATTCGATGACCTGACGCACCATCGCCCCACACACCTGCTCCAGATGCGCGTAATCAACACCGGAACCAATGTGCATGTGAATGCCGACCAGTTGCAGATGATGACGTTGTATCACTTCCAGTGCGGCGGGAAGATCGGCATACCAGATGCCGTGCTTACTGTTTTCGCCACCGGTATTGGTTTTTTGGCTATGACCGTGACCAAACCCCGGGTTAACGCGCAGCCATACCCGATGCCCTGGCGAAACCTTCCCCAGTTGGTCGAGCATATCGACAGAGCCAGCATTCACTGGAATTTGCAATTCACTGACGCGCTCAAGCGTTGCCTGATCGATAACATCCGCGGTAAAGACGATGTCATCGGGATGCGTTTGCGGATTGTATCCCGCCGCCAGCGCACGCTCGATTTCACCCAACGAGACGGAATCTACTTTCACGCCCTGCTCACGCATTAAGCGCAAAATATGAATATTGGAACAAGCTTTCTGTGCGAAGCGCACCACATCAAACTGTTTCAACGCCGCAATCTGCCGACGAATAATTTGTGCATCGTAGACCCACACCGGGCAGCCAAATTCTGCGGGCAAGCGCAGCAGATTTTCGGCGCTGAGATCAGTATCAGTGCTGAACAGTGAATGTGGCATAACAAACTCCGAATAAGTGCTTTTTTATGATTACGCCACATCATAAAAAGAATAAAAAATATCGATTTATGCCGAGTCTATGCAAAAATGATATGGATTACCGGATTGCGAGAGAAAGTCGATGGCCGCCGTTAACTTACGTCATATTGAAATTTTTCATGCGGTTATGACCGCCGGAAGCCTGACTGAAGCCGCACAACTGCTGCACACCTCACAGCCAACTGTCAGCCGCGAACTGGCACGTTTTGAAAAGGTGATTGGGCTGAAACTGTTTGAGCGCATACGCGGAAGATTACATCCTACCGTGCAAGGACTGCGGCTATTTGAAGAGGTGCAGCGCTCCTGGTACGGGCTGGATCGCATCGTCAGCGCCGCTGAAAGTCTGCGCGAGTTTCGCCAGGGAGAACTTTCAATTGCCTGCCTGCCGGTCTTTTCGCAGTCTTTTTTGCCCCCGCTGCTACAACCTTTTCTGGCCCGTTATCCTGAAGTCAGTTTAAATATCGTGCCGCAGGAATCGCCGCTACTTGAAGAGTGGCTTTCGGCCCAGCGCCATGATTTAGGACTCACCGAAACGCTGCATACGCCTGCGGGTACGGAACGTACCGAATTACTGTCTTTAGATGAAGTCTGTGTTTTACCGCGGGCACATCCGCTGGCGACAAAAGAGGTATTAACGCCGGAAGATTTTCAGGGTGAGAATTACATCAGCCTTTCCCGTACTGACAGCTATCGCCAGTTGCTGGATCAACTGTTTAATGAACATCAGGTTAAACGCCGCATGATTGTGGAGACCCATAGTGCCGCGTCAGTCTGCGCGATGGTACGGGCGGGAGCGGGCGTTTCGATAGTTAACCCACTCACTGCTCTGGATTATGCAGCAAGCGGATTAGTCGTGCGGCGATTCAGTATTGCTGTTCCCTTCACCGTTAGCCTGATTCGCCCCCTGCACCGCCCGTCTTCAGCACTGGTACAGGCATTTACAGAGCATTTACAAGTCGGTTTACCGAAACTGGTTGCCTCGCTTGACGCTATTTTGTAGTCAGTTACGACAGCATAAAGGCAACCGCATCCTCGGCATGGATCGCTGCAGTATCAAATACGGGAAGAACGCTGCGTTCTTCAGGCACCAGTAAACCAATTTCTGTGCAGCCGAAAATCACGCCCTGCGCGCCCTGTTCTGCGAGGCGAGCAATCACTTGCGCATAATAAGCGCGCGATGCTTCGGTAAATTGCCCCAGACACAGCTCTTCAAAAATAATCTGATTAATTTTCGCCCGTTCATCTGCTTCAGGCACCAGACAATCGATAGAAAATTGCTCCGCCAACCGCCCACGATAAAAATCCTGCTCCATAGTGTAGCGCGTGCCCAGTAGCGCTACGCGCGTCATTCCGGCGCGGCTGATTGCTCGTCCGGTGGCATCCGCAATATGTAAAAAAGGCAGCGAGCAACGGGATTCGATGACATCTGCCACTTTGTGCATCGTATTGGTACATAACACAATGCCCTCTGCACCCGCCCGCTGTAAGCCAATCGCCGCCTCTGCCAGAATCTCCCCGGTTTTATCCCATTCACCACGACGTTGACACTCTTCTATTTCATGAAAATCGACGCTATGTAGCAGCACTTGCGCAGAGTGAAGTCCACCAAGCCGCTGTTTAATGCCTTCATTTATCAGGCGATAGTAAGGGATGGTGGATTCCCAACTCATTCCCCCCAGCAAACCAATTGTTTTCATTCCTCTCTCCTGTCTTGTGAGTTACCGCAGCGAGGCAGAATAAAGGACGTAACGAACGCCTCAACGGCCAGGTGCCCGATCTCTATTAGCGAAAAAAAGGCCGGATGTACAGCACATCCGGCCAGTGAAATCAGACGCCGATATTTCTCAACTTCTCGCCAGACATCAGTTTACGTTCGATATGTTCCAGCGTGACATTCTTGGTTTCAGGAATGAGCCAGAAAGTGATGCCCACAAACGCAATGTTCAATGCGGTGTAGAGCCAGAACGTACCGGCAGCGCCAATGCTGTCGAGCAACGTCAGGAAGGTCGCGCCGATAATCATGTTCGACACCCAGTTGGTGGTGGTCGAGCAAGTAATACCGAAATCGCGACATTTCAGCGGCTGAATTTCGGAGCACAGGATCCACACCACAGGCGCGGCACTCATCGCATAACCGGCAATACACATCATCGTCATGCCAACAGAGAGCCAGGACAAACCACTGGAAGCCGTTCCGTTATCAAACTGCATCAGGCAATAACCCAACACCAGAGTTCCCAACGCCATCACGCTGAAACCAATTTTCAGCGCCGGTTTACGCCCCGCTTTATCGACCGTAAAGACGGCAATAAAGGTGGCGAACATAAAGGTCAACCCCACCACCAGAGTCGCAATCATCTGCTGTTCGGTAGTCGTAAAGCCCGCCATTTTGAAGATACGCGGCGCGTAGTACATGATGATGTTCATACCAGTAAACTGCTGCATCGCCTGCAACAACATACCGAGGAACACGGCACGACGGACGTTACGGTTGATCTTAAACAGCGCCCAACCGCCCTGTTTTAATTTCAGGCTTTCACGTATTTCGTTGAGTTCTTCTCGCGCTTTTTCCGATGTATCGCGCAGCATACGCAGCACTTCTTCCGCCTCAATATGACGCCCTTTCTCCGCCAGCCAGCGCGGACTATTCGGCAGGAAGACCACCAGAATAATCAACAGGACTGCAGGTAAGGCAAGAACACCTAACATTGCGCGCCAGTTACCGCTATAGCTGAAGGCTGTATCGGATAAAAACGCCAGCACAATGCCGAGTGTGACCATCAACTGGTACATACTGATCATCTTGCCACGAACGTTTTCACTCGCCATTTCTGAGAGATAGAGAGGTGCAGTATAAGAGGCGATTCCGACAGCAATCCCCAGCACCACACGGGCGGCAATCAGCATTTCAACGCTGGTCGCAAAAGCCGACCCTATCGAACCGAGCACAAAGAGGATAGCCCCCGCCATCAGACTGTATTTACGCCCCAGGCGGAACGACAGCCAACCGTTAAACAGCGCACCGATTGCCGCGCCAAGCATCATGCTGCTGACCACCCACTCCTGCAAACGACTGGTCAGCACAAAGTGATCGGTGATGAACGGCAACGCTCCGGCAATAACTCCGATATCAAGACCGAATAACAATCCCGCGACCGCAGCAGCTACCGAAACAAACATATTCATACGCCGCGTATCGCGCAGAGGGCGCGGCGTTAAAGCAGATTCCGTATTGATAGTAACCATTTTTTCCTGCCAGCACAGAGTAAGACATAGTGAAAAAATACGTGAACAATTAACTCAGGTGTCAGGTCGGAAACATCATAAATATGGATTAAACTGCTGCTACATACTGTTATGTGATGGACATTACACTTTTAAAATTAAGTGAAATTAATGACATTATAATTAAGCATATAATTTTAAAGCAGATAAAAATCATAAAGTTTATTAATTGATAATTAATATGGATTATTTCATAACCATGATATGGATTATGCTGATTATCAGAAATAAAAAACCCCGCCGTCAGGTAGGGTCTTAATAGCAAACTGAATAAATTAACGTGCCAGCCAGCCGCCATCCACAGCAACGGTATAACCATTCACATAGTCTGAAGCACTGGAGGCAAGGAATACCACCGGCCCCATCAGATCGCTCGGTAGCCCCCAGCGTCCGGCAGGAATGCGCTCAAGAATTTCCGCACTACGTTGTTCATCAGCCCGCAATTGCTGAGTATTGTTGGTCGCCATGTAACCCGGAGCAATCGCATTAACGTTGATGTTATGTTTTGCCCATTCGTTCGCCATCAGGCGCGTCACGCCCATCACGCCGCTTTTTGATGCGGTATACGAAGGCACACGGATCCCGCCCTGAAATGAAAGCATTGACGCAATATTGATAATCTTGCCGCCGTTGCCCTGAGCGATAAAGTGTTTCGCCGCAGCCTGAGACATGAAGAACACGCTTTTGATATTCAGGTTCATCACATCATCCCAGTCTTTTTCGCTGAACTCGAGGGCATCTTCACGGCGAATCAATCCGGCGTTATTCACCAGGATATCAATATGACCGAACTCTGCTACCGCACGATCCAGCAGTGCTGGGATGCCATCAATCTTACGCAGATCGGCAGTCAGACTTAAAAAGCGACGCCCCAGCGCAGTAACCTGTTCAATAGTCTCTGTTGGCTCAACAATGTTGATGCCGACAATGTCACAACCCGCCTGTGCCAGCCCCAGTGCCATTCCCTGTCCCAGCCCGGTGTCACAACCGGTGACTACCGCAACTTTACCTTCAAGAGAAAATGCATTTAAAATCATAATAATACCTTATTCATTTATACTCGCGACTAGCGCAGATCTTTAACGGCAACGTGGTCCATATCATCAAAGACCTGGTTTTCACCGACCATGCCCCAGATAAAGGTATAAGCTTTGGTTCCTACGCCAGAATGGATAGACCAACTTGGGGAGATCACTGCCTGTTCGTTATGTATCACAATATGACGCGTTTCTTGCGGCTGCCCCATCATGTGGAAAACGCAGGCGTCATCGTCCATGTTGAAATAGAAATAAACTTCCATCCGACGTTCGTGGGTGTGGCACGGCATCGTGTTCCACAGGTTACCCGGTGCCAGCTCCGTCAGCCCCATACTCAACTGGCAGGTTTCCAGCACATCCGGCACAAAATATTTGTTAATCGTGCGGCGGTTGCTGGTGAGGTTATCGCCCAGCGTAACCGGAGACACTTCGGACGGAGTCACTTTTTTGGTGGGATACGTTGTGTGAGCAGGCGCACAGTTGTAGTAAAACTTCGCTGGAGTGGCACTATCGATGCTGGCAAAGACAACCTCTTTTGCACCTTTACCTACATACAAGGCATCGCGGTGACCGATTTCATAGCATTGACCATCGACAGTAATCGTTCCGGCACCGCCAATATTGATAACACCCAGCTCGCGACGCTCAAGGAAGTAGCTCACGCCCAGTTGTTTTCCGACTTCCCCGCCAACGGAAACCGTTTTTGCTACCGGCATAATACCGCCAACAATAATACGGTCAATGTGGCTGTAAACCATGGTGTACTCATCCGCGACGAATACCTTTTCAACCAAAAATTCATTGCGCAGCCCCTGGGTATCCAGCGTTTTCGCGTGCGCACTGTGGATGCTCTGTCTTACGTCCACATCAACCTCCGATAATCAGTGAAGCATGAAATTACAAACGATAGTGAAACATCGTTTCGTTTTCTCTTTAAAGGGATGATATGCCCATGGGATATGGTTTTCAATTAAAAATAAAACATTGTTTCATTTTCTGGAAAAGGATTGAAAAAAGTGTAGTACCGATCACGAATCAGCCAGGTAGAAGGAGAAAAGTCAGGTTTTATATGAAATGTGCATAGCGGTGCCAGCCATCATCATAAAGCAGATTGATGGCGGCAGATGTTTAACGGATAAGGAAGAAATACAGATCTAATCGTCACGCTCAATAGTTAATGCCACCCCCTGACCACCACCAATGCAGAGTGTAGCCAATCCTTTACGAGCGTTGCGTTTCACCATTTCATGAACCAAAGAAACTAAAATGCGGCACCCGGAGGCACCAATCGGGTGGCCCAACGCAATCGCGCCCCCATTGACATTGACCCGGCGTTCATCCCACTCGAGCATCTTGCCAACAGAAAGCGCCTGCGCGGCAAATGCTTCATTAGCCTCAATAAGATCGATATCGGCCAGTTGCCAGCCAACACGCTCCAGGCAACGGCGGGTTGCATACACCGGGGCAATGCCCATCAGTGCAGGATCGACACCAACGCTGGCAAAGGCGCGAATACGTGCGAGCACGGGTAAATTCAACGCTCGCGCTTTGGCTTCGCTCATCATCATTACCGCAGCAGCACCATCATTGATGGATGAGGCATTTCCCGCAGTAACAGAGCCGTGGCTATCAAATGACGGATTTAAACTGGCTAGCCCTTCTGCACTGGCATCAGTACGCGGCTGTTCATCGGTATCAACGATCAATAACTGCCCGTTGCTTTGCGTTCTGACCGGGACGATCTCATCTTTGAATCGTCCGGCGTCAATGGCCGCCCGCGCTTTTTGCTGCGAACTAAGTGCGTAGGCATCTTGTAACTGGCGGCTGATACCATATTCGCGCGCCAGATTTTCGGCGGTGACACCAATATGGTAATCATTGAATGCATCCCACAAGCCGTCATGCACCAGGCTATCAACCAATTGGCTATCGCCAAGCTGTGCTCCGGTGCGGCTATCAGTCAAAACATGCGGCGCGCGACTCATATTTTCCTGGCCACCGGCAATAACAATATCAGCCTCACCACACTGGATCGCCTGAGTGGCGAGATGCAAAGCTTTTAGTCCGGAACCACAAACATCATTAATGGTAATTGCCGAAACGCTGTTGGGAAGACCACCTTTAATCGCTGATTGCCGTGCTGGATTCTGCCCTGCTCCGGCGGTCAGAACCTGTCCCAGAATCACCTCATCTACCGCATGTGCTGCAACACCAGTGCGATCTAATAATGCTTTCACGACCAGGCTGCCTAATTCCACGGCGGAATGGCCTGCCAATGCTCCACGAAAGCAACCGATAGGTGTTCGTAACGCCCCGACAATCACAACGTCTTTCATCACAACCTCGCACCAATTAACCGCGTAATAGTAAATGATTGTTAACAACAATTATCTTAAATGTTTAAAAATAGTGATTTTTATCACAAAGGAAATTCGTCGGAATGAGGGATGGAGATACCAGGCTGGCACGCAAGGTTTGCATCTACTAACACACCAATCCACGGTTGATATAGCGTTAATCTCCCATGTCTGGCCTGGTTTATGGTAAATTGCCCTCCATTTTGTTTAATTTGTAGATGATACGTTCAAATAATGTCTAAGATTTGGTCAAAAGAAGAAACTCTCTGGAGCTTCGCACTCTACGGCACTGCCGTTGGCGCAGGCACACTCTTCCTTCCTATTCAGTTAGGTTCAGCGGGAGCGGTGGTCCTGTTTATTACTGCACTGGTCGCCTGGCCTTTAACATATTGGCCACATAAGGCCTTGTGCCAGTTCATCCTTTCTTCAAAAACATCAGCAGGCGAAGGGATCACTGGCGCGGTAACTCACTACTATGGCAAGAAGATTGGTAATCTGATTACCACTCTGTACTTCATTGCTTTTTTTGTCGTCGTGTTGATATATGCAGTGGCAATCACCAACTCACTCACTGAACAACTGGCGAAGCATATGGCCATTGATCTACGCATCCGTATGCTGGTGAGTCTTGGTGTTGTGTTGATCCTGAATCTCATTTTTCTGATGGGACGCCATGCCACAATTCGGGTAATGGGATTTTTGGTTTTCCCGCTGATTGCCTACTTTTTATTTCTTTCCATCTACCTGGTCGGTAGCTGGCAGCCTTCTTTATTAACAACCCAGGTAGAGTTCAATCAGAATACCCTTCACCAGATATGGATATCGATTCCCGTGATGGTTTTCGCCTTTAGCCATACACCGATTATTTCTACGTTTGCCATCGACAGACGTGAAAAATACGGCGAACACGCTATGGATAAATGCAAAAAAATTATGAAGGTCGCTTATCTCATCATCTGCGTGAGCGTGCTATTCTTTGTCTTTAGCTGCCTGTTATCAATTCCACCTTCATATATTGAAACGGCAAAAGAGGAAGGCGTCACCATTTTATCGGCACTGTCTATGTTGCCAAATGCCCCTGCATGGTTGTCAATTTCTGGGATTATTGTCGCGGTAGTTGCAATGTCTAAATCATTTTTAGGCACTTACTTTGGCGTTATTGAAGGTGCGACGGAATTAGTCAAAACAACGTTACAGCAGGTAGGGGTTAAAAAAAGCCGTGCATTTAACCGCGCACTGTCAATTATGTTGGTATCACTGATTACTTTCATCGTCTGCTGCATCAACCCTAACGCAATTTCGATGATCTACGCAATCAGCGGTCCGCTCATTGCCATGATTCTTTTTATCATGCCTACACTGTCTACGTACCTCATCCCTGCGCTTAAACCCTGGCGTTCCATCGGAAATCTAATTACGTTGATCGTGGGTATTTTGTGCGTTTCGGTAATGTTCTTTAGTTAATCTCTGAGGTGAATGGTTCAAAATAGTCATAATTTTGAACCATTCCAATTCTTACAATGCCTGCCCACCATTAATCCTCCCTCTGACTATTCATAGCATAAACAAGCATTATCAAGCTGTTATCATCAGTAAAAATCTGAACATCTTAAATAAGACTATTTAAGATGCTTCACTTAGATTTACAAGATATCTTCTGGTTATTCGAAAACAATTCGCAGTATAGATATTCCTAATGCATTAGGTAGTTATCTGATTTGCAATAAAGCCAATATGGTTAACCAAGTGAAATCAAACCATATTTAAAACTTAACGACGTATTCTTAAATAGTTTATTGAGAATAATATCAAATACAGATTAAACGCAAATTTCTATTAAAAGCTTATTAAATCAGAGTGTATTGACATCATCAATAACCAATGAAATTATGCGATTATCTATGAATAGGGAGGTTATTAACATGAGACTTTGTAGTAGATATAAAAGTCTTACATGCAATAGTTGCTCAATGCATTGTCAAATAATGCCAGAAAAGTCACCACGTTTGCAGTATTGTGCAAACGCATGCTTTTGTATGTGGCCCGAAGATAGTTCGTATTTTAATCGTGGTGTGGTTGAAGGCATATTAAGTAAAAACCATAACGCACGATTAAGCGGATACATTTTTGTAGATTTTTCAGTAAGTTTTTTACGTCTTTTTTTAGATAAAGACTGGATTGACTATCTTACGAGTACTGATATGGGAATTGTATTGGTAAGCGACAGGAATATGCAATCTCTTGCTAATTACTGGAGAAAACATAACCCAGCAATATCAGCCATTATATATAATGATGATGGACTGGATGTTGCTAACGAAAAGATCAGACAGTTGTTTATCGGTCGTTATCTGTCGTTTACCAGAGGCAATACGTTAACTCAAATGGAGTTCACCATAATGGGGCATATGGTCTCTGGCTATAATCCATATCAGATTGCAGAAACACTCAACATGGATATCCGTAGCATCTACGCCTACAAGCAAAGAATTGAAAAAAGGATGGGTGGTAAAATTAACGAATTGTTTATACGTTCAAACTCAGTTCAGCATTGAAACGTAACTATCAATAATCATAATTATTGTATATACGGGCATTTATAAAGATGCCCGTATTTTATATCACGCACTTTTAACGCCATTTGTTAAATATTTAGTTTAATCATGTAAGTTTTGTGTGTTATCTCAAAAGATGAAGAGACATCATGAGAGAAAAATCATAAAAACGTCGTTACAACCGTTAAATTTGTTAATACATATAGAATTTTAAGTTACATTAACATATTGCAATCATGATTATCGGAATGAATATAAAATTAATATATATTTATTAGATAAATACTAATATACTTATCAAACTATTTAATTTCAATTTTCTTGATGCCGTATTTTATTGACGTATGTACTGGATTATTAACAATAATATTGAGTTCTGGCCGGAACACAGGAAATTAATTTCGGTACATGACGCCGAGCTGAACGTCGTTCTGACAACGCCAGCAAGCAGGTGTTTATCGTTGCTACTTGAAGCTTTTCCAGATGTGGTCGCCCAACAAGATTTTTTCTCCAGAGTCTGGGAAGAAGAAGGTATGCGTGTACCGGTCAACACGTTATACCAAAACATATCGATTATCAGACGCGGATTTCGTGCGGTTGGTGAGACTACGCATTCGCTTATTGCAACCGTGCCGAGAAAAGGGTTCAAGATCAATAATGATATAAACATAGGAAGTCATACCCTCCCCCCTTCAGTAGATGTTCAAAAGAACAATTCTCCTCACAACCTGAACGTTACAGATGAGCTTAGAGACATAAATGTTGCTCCAGATAATCATGTCAGGAACATACTCTGGCGCTCTAAATTTTATTTACCAATGTTAAGTGCGTTTGGTGTAGGTTTGCTTACCGCATTTTTACTATGGAATAATAGTCAACCCAGATCATTTTTCAAAGATTACAGAACTGTTGCACAAATAAATGGTTGTCATTTTAATGTTGCAGAAGATAGCATCGATGGTTTGAAAGATTTCGATAAATATAAGAACCGTATATTAGGGTCAGGAATTGACTGTAAAAAATATCCGTGGCTATATTTTTCACTCTCCAGGTCGTCTCCGGGTTTGATTGTTATGGCATGCAAAAAAAACTACAGTAATAACGAAGTTGCCGGCTGTTTAACTCTGTCTTATCGTGAGGTTAATCGTGACTCGCTGTAAAAAAGTCCTGCTTATTGTTTTATGCTTTATCAGTGGGTTTATTTTATTCATTGCCTATCATTATTCTAAAGAACAAATCGCATATAATGAAAAATGTACGGCTAATTGGGTTATTTTTAATGACCAGGGACAAGCCAATCTTACTCTTGATTTTATGTATAATAAAAACCAAAAGACTGGAACAGTTGCACTGAGTGGCACATGGAAACAAAACACAAAGGTTTATAAAGCAATTCGACGAGATATTGAATATACATGGAGTGAAAATTATAATACTTTGCATCTCATCTCCAACAAAATAAACAAATTTGATATTATTGATCAAGTTGAGGATGATAAACTTGCACTACTCCTTCCTGATTTTTATGTCTTTTCAGGAAAAATAATAAGCTATAATATACAAAAACAACGTAATCATGGATTTCTTTTTAATATTAGTAATAGAGCAATTATGTACTGTGCAAGATAATATAATATCATTATAGAAACAAAAATGTTAAAAACAACCATTTGAATATTATTGGTACTGAAACACGCCATAATCTTTTGAAATTTATAATTCTGTACATCTAAACTCTTATACATAACTCCCTCGCGCTATAAAAACACCAATAGTACATCCCTCCCCCGCATGACAATTACTTTACATAATATTTTTGTCAGAAAACATCAAAAGCACTCTTTGGCGAAGATGCTACATTATAAAAACAGATGATTTAACGGTGCAAAAAGAAAGCGCATATGATTATCTTAACCTATTATATCAAAAACAATAGTTAGCTAATGAATAGAAGTGTTACTCATATTGTTTCTACAAACAGATTGTATCTCGATATATAGATTACCTTTTAGTATTTTATCTTTCTTAAATGAAATTAATGCTCAGTTAAGAAATGAAACACCCACTTTTTATCTATGTATTTCAATTAGTTATACACATACATGATTAACATGCATTACTTAAGAATATTTCAGATTACATTCAAAGCAATTCTGGATAAATTAATGCCAACAGTCATGGGAATTTTGTATATACAAAGTCATATACAGTTTAATGAAATATATATGAGTATCAGTCATATCTATTACTCATGCAGGACGCAAATAGCCATAAAATTCACAGAGGTTAGCTAATGGATTTAGAAATTAAATTTTCATATCATTTCCCTGATGGGATAATACTGACAGAAGATGGTATTCTTACTAAAGGGAATGAGCAATCTTACATTCCCCCCAAAGAGCTAGGTGTATTATTTGTATTGCTTGAATCTGCTGGCAATGTTGTATCAAAAGATATGATCATCGAATCCGTGTGGAAAAATGTAATTGTAAGTGATGAGTCCCTTACACGTTGTATATATTCATTAAGATGTATTTTTGAACAAATTGGTTATACCCGTTGTATAGAAACCATATATAGAAAAGGTTACCGATTCAGTGGACAAGTATTCAAAATAAAAGGAAATCAATATAATGAAGCAGGAAGCACTATTGCTTTATTCCCATTTACAACGTCTCACAGCCACCAGGATCCATTAACACTTAATCAAGAGCTTATACAGTTCATTTCAAATAAAAAAAACGATAACCTATATATATACCCAATGGCTGCAACCCAGTATTGTATAGATAATAAATCCCAAACAGCTTTTCTGGCCAGATTCAAACCAGATTATTTTATAACAGGAAGGATTAACCAACATGACACATCAAACAGCTTATATGTTGAGGTGATCGATGCAAAAAGTTTTTATCTTGTTGCCAGCACTCATCTTCAGGCTGATGATATACAAAAAATATCACAATTTATAATAAGTAACTTGTATATGGTCATGAAGGATCCTGAAACTGCACCAGGATTGATTAGCCAAAACGAATCATCTAATGAGCATGTTTTATCCAAAGAAATGTCTGCTGGGAAAAATGCACTAAATGAGTTCACACCAGAAAGCATTGTCAAAGCAATAACTATATTTGAAAACCTGATAAAAAAATACAATGCTCAGTTATTAATAAATGAATGCTATTGTCTGTTAGCTGAATGCCATATGTCTCTGGCTCTTCATGGTATATATGAACATAAACATGCTACTCAAAAGGCATTAGAATTTATAGATAAGGTATCAGATAAAGCTATTTTTGATGGTAAGATATTAGGAATTATGGGGCTGATAACTGGTCTTTCCGGACAAGCAACAACATCACGTATTTTTTTTGATCATGCACAAATAAAAATATTAGATGTCGCTTCCCTATACTACTATAAGTCACTGGTAAACATATATAATGAAAGAATTGAGGATGCAATCTCTTGTATAGAACAATCACTGTTACTTGAACCAAAAATACATAAAACTGCGGTAATAAAAAAATCCATTGATGCATATGTCTCTACAATGCAGAATAAAAAAAGCGTACTCTCTTATCACGGCACTGAGAAAGAACACCATTTAGCTATTATTAACAACATCCAAAAACTAAGGCAATTGACAAATTATAACAACACTATCGATTTTAATAATCAATATGCGGTAGCTTGATGCGTTATAAAGAAATAATATATGAGGGCGTAAAAAAACTGGAGCGGGCGAAGGGAATCGAACCCTCGTATAGAGCTTGGGAAGCTCTCGTTCTACCATTGAACTACGCCCGCTTTGAGATGCGTAAGGCATTATAAACCTTACGCTCTTCTTAGCAAGTGTCTTGCTACTGACTGCTGATTAATTCACCATCAACACTTTGGTTTGCTGCCCTGTGGCGGCAAGTAGCGCAAAGGATCAATTGCCGTAGCACGGTAACGAATCTGGAAATGTAACCGCACGGATTCTGCATCAGTACTGCCCATCGTCGCTATCTTTTGCCCAGCCTTAACGCTTTGCCCATTGTTTACCAGCATCGTGTCGTTATGAGCGTAGGCTGTGATGTAATCTTCACTGTGTTTAATCATGATGAGATTACCGTAGCCGCGTAATTGGTTACCGACATACACCACCTTACCGGCACCGGCTGCGTATATTGGCGTCCCGCGCGCTGCAGCAATATCAATCCCTTTATTGCCGCCATCTGCCATTGAGTAAGGCATGATAACTTTTCCACTCGTTGGCCATAACCAGCAACGTTGTCCAACAGGTGGCCATGAAGATTTCGGAACCACTGGCGGCGGCGTTACTGACGCTGTTTTCGTCGTTGATTTGGCGGTATATTTCCGCGAACTGCGGTTGCTTTTTGCCCCACCAAGTTTCAACTTTTGGCCTACTTCGATGGTATAGGGGGGAGAAATGCCGTTGAGCCGGGCAAGTTCTTTTACGCTTGTTCCCGTGGTGCGTGAAATACGATAAAGCGTATCCCCCCGTTTCACGGTGTAAACGGAGCCGGAATACGTTCCTGTGTCTGATGATTTGCTACCCGAACAGCCCGCCAGAAGCAGTCCAGCCGATAACAGCATCACGATACCCAGCATTTTTTTATTCGGGCGTCCTGCGCTCAAAATCTTTCCTCGCTCAAAAAACAAGACGCTATATCATAGCAGTCACCTGTCAGATACCCAATCCATTGCTCGGAAAATGGATGTACAAATCAAGAATTGTTAATGAATCTATTAGGATAGGATAACCACCATTAGTACATCATAACGAAAAAGAAAGCATCATGACTGCCTCCTAATATTCATTTATCACAATGATTTTTATCACACTCATATTGATACACAGCACTCTCTTGCTTTGCTGATAAAAACCACATCATCCCTGGCGTTTTATTAACAACATCACACTTCCCTCCTCCCCTCATGCTTATAGTCGTTTCTGGCGTAATTCTTGCCTTCAAAGACTAAATCATTGCCATAAGAACCAAATGTTCAAATCAAGGGGATTTCTATGGAAGCGCGGGAAGCAACCGCTACAGGTGAATCATGTATGCGCGTAGATGCCATTGCTAAGGTTACCGGGCGGGCACGATATACTGACGATTATGTTATGGCGGGCATGTGTTACGCGAAATATGTACGTAGTCCTATCGCACATGGTTATGCCGTAAGTATTAATGATGAACAAGCCAGAAGTCTGCCTGGCGTACTGGCTATTTTTACCTGGGAAGATGTACCGGATATCCCATTCGCCACGGCAGGGCATGCCTGGACACTTGACGAAAATAAACGCGATACCGCCGATCGCGCACTGTTAACTCGCCATGTTCGCCATCATGGTGATGCCGTTGCCATCGTCGTGGCCCGAGATGAACTCACAGCAGAAAAAGCAGCGCAATTAGTCAGTATTGAGTGGCAAGAATTACCCGTTATCACCACACCAGAAGCGGCACTTGCAGAAGACGCCGCTAAAATTCACAGCCGCGGTAATTTGCTTAAGCAAAGCACGATGTCTACGGGCAATGTCCAGCAAACAATCGATGCCGCCGATTACCAGGTGCAGGGACACTATCAGACCCCCGTCATTCAACATTGCCACATGGAAAGTGTGACATCGCTGGCGTGGATGGAGGATGACGCGCGAATTACCATCGTCTCCAGTACGCAGATCCCGCACATTGTTCGCCGCGTTGTCGGTCAGGCGTTGGATATTCCCTGGTCATGCGTGCGGGTAATCAAACCGTTTGTCGGTGGAGGTTTTGGTAATAAACAAGATGTGCTGGAGGAGCCAATGGCGGCATTCCTGACCAGCAAGCTCGGCGGTATTCCGGTGAAAGTTTCCCTTAGTCGTGAAGAGTGTTTCCTGGCGACCCGTACCCGCCACGCTTTTACCATTGACGGGAAAATGGGGGTTAACCACGATGGTACGCTGAAAGGCTATAGTCTGGATGTTCTGTCCAACACGGGTGCTTATGCCTCTCACGGCCATTCCATTGCTTCCGCAGGTGGTAACAAAGTCGCGTATCTTTATCCTCGTTGCGCCTACGCTTACAGCTCAAAGACCTGCTATACCAATCTACCCTCGGCTGGCGCAATGCGTGGTTATGGCGCACCGCAAGTCGTTTTTGCCGTCGAATCAATGCTGGATGACGCCGCTACCGCGTTAGATCTTGACCCGGTAGAAATTCGTTTACGTAATGCCGCCCGTGAAGGCGATGCAAATCCACTCACTGGAAAACGCATTTACAGTGCCGGATTACCTGAGTGTCTGGAAAAAGGGCGGGAAATCTTTGAATGGGAAAAACGACGTGCAGAGTGCCAGAACCTGCAAGGCAATTTACGCCGCGGCGTTGGCGTTGCCTGTTTTAGCTACACCTCTAACACCTGGCCTGTTGGTGTAGAAATCGCGGGCGCACGCTTGTTGATGAATCAGGATGGAACTATCAACGTGCAAAGCGGCGCTACGGAAATCGGTCAGGGTGCCGACACTGTGTTCTCGCAAATGGTGGCTGAAACCGTGGGGGTTCCGGTCAGCGATGTCCGCGTGATTTCGACACAAGATACCGATATTACGCCATTCGACCCAGGTGCGTTTGCTTCACGCCAGAGCTATGTTGCCGCGCCTGCGTTACGCAGTGCTGCATTGCTATTGAAAGAGAAAATCATCGCTCATGCCGCTGTAATGCTACATCAGTCAGCGATGAATCTGACACTGATAAAAGGCCATATCGCGCTGGTTAAAAGGCCGGAAGAGCCATTGCTGTCGTTAAAAGATCTGGCGATGGATGCTTTTTATCATCCTGAGCGCGGCGGGCAACTTTCTGCTGAAAGCTCGATCAAAACCACCACTAACCCACCGGCATTTGGCTGTACTTTTGTTGATCTGACGGTTGATATTGCGCTGTGTAAAGTGACCATCAATCGCATCCTCAACGTCCATGATTCGGGCCATATTCTTAACCCGCTGCTGGCTGAAGGTCAGGTACACGGCGGAATGGGAATGGGCATTGGCTGGGCGTTATTTGAAGAGATGATTATCGATGCGAAAAGTGGTGTGGTACGTAACCCCAATCTGCTGGATTACAAAATGCCGACCATGCCGGATCTGCCACAACTGGAAAGCGCGTTTGTCGAAATCAATGAACCACAATCCGCATACGGACATAAGTCACTGGGTGAGCCGCCAATAATTCCTGTCGCCGCTGCGATTCGTAACGCGGTGAAAATGGCTACCGGTGTTGCAATCAATACCCTGCCGCTGACGCCAAAACGGTTATACGAAGAGTTCCATCTGGCAGGATTGATTTGAGGATAACATCATGTTTGATTTTGCATCTTACCATCGCGCAACCACCCTTGCCGATGCCATCAACCTGCTGACTCACAATCCGCAGGCCAAACTGCTCGCCGGTGGCACTGACGTGCTGATTCAGCTCCACCATCACAATGACCGTTACCGTCATATTGTTGATATCCACAATCTGGCAGAGCTTCGGGGGATTACGCTGGCGGAAGATGGCGCGCTACGAATCGGTTCCGCGACGACCTTTACCCAGTTAATTGAAAATCTATTAACCCAGCGTCATCTCCCGGCGTTATGTGCTGCGGCTTCGTCAATTGCCGGGCCGCAGATCCGTAACGTCGCGACCTACGGTGGAAATATTTGCAACGGTGCCACCAGCGCAGACTCAGCCACGCCAACACTGATATATGACGCGAAGTTGGAGATCCACTCCCCGCGCGGTGTTCGCTTCGTCCCGATTAACGGCTTTCATACCGGGCCGGGCAAGATTTCCCTTGAGCATGATGAAATCCTTGTCGCATTTCATTTCCCACCGCAGCCGAAAGAACATGCAGGTAGCGCGCATTTTAAATATGCCATGCGCGACGCGATGGATATTTCAACCATCGGTTGCGCTGCTCATTGCCGCCTGGACAACGGCAATTTCAGTGAATTACGCCTGGCATTTGGTGTTGCCGCACCAACGCCGATTCGCTGCCAACATGCTGAACAGGCTGCACAAAACGCGCCATTAACTCAGCAAACGCTGGAAGCTATTAGCGAATCAGTCCTACAGGATGTCGCCCCGCGTTCTTCCTGGCGTGCAAGTAAAGAGTTTCGTCTGCATCTCATCCAGACGATGACCAAAAAAGTCATTAGCGAAGCCGTCGCCGCGGCGGGGGGAACATTGCAATGAATCACAGCAAAAGTATTACCATTGAATGTGTCATTAACGGTATGCCTTTTCAGCTTCACGCCGCACCAGGAATGCCACTTTCGGAGATGCTCCGCGAACAAGGACTGCTTAGTGTCAAGCAAGGTTGCTGCGTTGGCGAATGCGGTGCCTGTACAGTACTGGTTGACGGAACGGCAATCGACAGTTGTTTATACCTGGCCGCATGGGCTGAAGGAAAAGAGATCCGCACGCTGGAAGGCGAAGCAAAAGGTGGCAAACTTTCTCATGTTCAACAGGCTTATGCGAAATCCGGCGCAGTGCAGTGTGGCTTTTGTACGCCAGGGTTGATTATGGCCACCACGGCAATGCTGGCGAAACCACGAGAGAAACCATTAACCATTACGGAGATTCGTCGTGGCCTGGCGGGAAATCTCTGTCGCTGCACCGGTTATCAGATGATTGTGAATACAGTACTGGACTGCGAAGAAACGAAGTAAAACGAAATCCGGCCTGAATTCAGGCCGGATTTACCGTGGTTACACGCTTAACAACTCATATTTTTTAATCTTACGATAGAGGGTAGCAATGCCGATACCCAGTTCATCAGCGACTTGCTTCTTGCTGTTATGACGTGAAAGCGCCTCGCGTATCATCTGTTTTTCCATCTCCTCCAGCGCCGTGCCGCCAGTATCATCAAGTGCCAAATGTGCCTCGCAAGCTTCTGGCATCTCACTTTGCTCCATCGCACCGTTATTTACCAGATTGGGTGGCAAAAGCGTGCTGTCAATGACTTCACCAGAAGGAACAACGTTGACCAGATATTCCATCAGATTGCTTAACTCTCGCAGGTTCCCTGGCCAATAATGCTTACGCAGTAACTCCACAACATCGGGAGCAATACCTGGGTAAACCGATCCCAAACGACGGGTATGTAGATGTAAAAAGTAATGCACCAGCAGTTCAATATCTTCCTGACGTTCACGCAGCGGTGGCAAAGTTAAAGGAATGACATTGAGTCGGTAGAAGAGATCTTCGCGAAATTTACCTTCGGCAATGAACTGGGCTAAATTCTGGTTGGTTGCAGAAATGATGCGGATGTCGACCTGTATTGGACTACTGGCACCAATCGGCAGGATTTCACGCGCCTCAATAGCTCGCAGTAATTTAGCCTGCAACATCAATGGCATATCGCCAATTTCATCAAGAAACAACGTGCCTGTATTCGCCGCCTGAATCAACCCTATTTTGCCGTTGGCTGAAGCGCCAGTAAATGCGCCTTTAACATAACCGAACAGCTCACTCTCCAGAAGCTGCTCCGGAATCGCCGCACAGTTGATAGCAATAAATGGTTTGTTCCGCCGTCCACTCAGCTTATGGATTGCGCGAGCCACCACTTCTTTCCCGGTGCCACTTTCACCAACGACCATAACACTGGATGGGCTAGGCGCAATGCGGCTAATGAGTCGTTTTAATTGCCGCATAACCCGGCATTCGCCAACTAATTGTTCAATATGCGGTTCATCAGAGGCATTCGCCACGGAAAAACTGGTATGAGATTGGTGAAATGCCATTAAAAATAACTGTCGGCCCTGTATGTTATGCAACTGACCAATTATCAATTCACTTTTATCATCCCACGAAACGATATGCTGCATATGGCCATGAGTAAAATTACTCTCAAATGTTAATGGCCTGAAACGAACAGGTTTCCCAACCATATTATTTTGAGCAACACCGAGAGTTTTTAATGCAGTCTGGTTAACAAACTGAACACGATTGTCTTCATCAATAACTAATACTCCCTGATCCATATTATCAATCATGGTAGCGAATATTTTACTTATATTATCTCCTGGCCCCTGATCTTCCAGAAGCTTTGAAACAAAAATAGTCGATATATGGCGAACGTAATCTGAAAATTCGCGTAAATTATCACTGATATGTTCTTGTTGCTCATGAGTAACAGCAATCAAACTTATTACCCCGACACAGCGTTCCTGTAGAATAACAGGCGTGCCCAGAAATGCCTTTTCACGACAACTCTCTTTACTGTCGCAACCTTCACAAAGGGGATCGAAGCGAGATTGTGTCACAACCTTTTCGGTTTTGGTTTCGAGGACATAGCGGAGCAAGCGCGAGTTGCCACTCAACTGGCGACCAAGAAATTTCCCATATGCGCCAGTTCCAGCGACGCGGCACAAGTTTTCATCAACGATCTCAACCTCAAGCTGCAAAACGCTGGCTAGCATTCTGGCAAAACGCTGAATTGTTGGTTGAATTTGCATCAATACTGACTGCGTAGAAACAAGCTCCATAGCTTTACCTTCCAGAATCACTTAAAAGTCGATCATTGAAGACGTTGATGGTTCACAGGTCATGACGATATTAACTCAGACAAATATAGCTTTGCTAAAAACATAGGATTTTTATCATTTTCTAATGAAATTATGGAAGTAATATCACATTTCTATATCAATATGAGAATTACGGGAGTGCATTTATCAAACTGACGACGATTTACCTGCCTCTTTATCTTATTTCTGATGCTTAGCAGCAAATAAATAACTGCATAAAAAAAGCCAATCGTTTCCGTATATTTTGATGTTCCATAGCACATCAATAATTTGTGATCAAACCCACACATTATTCGTTAAATTAGCATTTCATAACCATGCAGATAATTCTGGCATGTTTATTGTTAGTTCCTGGTATAGCTGTGAAAACACCAATCACATTGGCATGTCACAGTGAAATAAACCACTTTGCCTGTCATTCCACTATCGGGACTTTATGATGAAAACTGTTAATGAGCTGATTAAGGATATCAATTCGCTGACCTCTCACCTTCACGAGAAAGATTTTTTGTTAACGTGGGAACAGACGCCAGATGAACTGAAACAAGTACTGGACGTTGCCGCAGCGTTAAAAGCACTGCGTGCTGAAAACATCTCGACCAAAGTCTTTAATAGTGGATTAGGTATTTCCGTATTCCGCGACAACTCTACCCGCACCCGTTTTTCTTATGCTTCCGCGCTTAATCTGCTCGGCCTGGCGCAGCAAGATCTTGATGAAGGTAAATCACAAATTGCGCACGGCGAAACCGTTCGTGAAACGGCCAATATGATCTCCTTCTGTGCCGATGCTATCGGTATTCGTGACGATATGTATCTGGGGGCAGGCAACGCCTATATGCGTGAAGTGGGAGCCGCGCTTGACGACGGCTACAAACAGGGCGTACTGCCGCAGCGTCCGGCTTTAGTTAACCTGCAATGCGATATCGACCACCCGACTCAGTCTATGGCCGACCTGGCATGGTTACGTGAACACTTTGGTTCACTGGAAAACCTGAAAGGTAAAAAAATCGCCATGACCTGGGCGTATTCCCCAAGCTACGGTAAACCGCTCTCTGTACCGCAAGGCATTATCGGCCTGATGACTCGCTTCGGTATGGATGTCACCCTGGCTCATCCGGAAGGCTATGACCTGATTCCGGATGTCGTTGAAGTGGCTAAAAACAACGCTAAAGCATCCGGCGGTAGCTTCCGTCAGGTCACCAGCATGGAAGAAGCATTCAAAGACGCAGACATCGTTTATCCGAAGTCATGGGCACCTTATAAAGTGATGGAAGAGCGAACTGAACTGCTGCGCGCGAACGATCACGAAGGCTTAAAAGCACTGGAAAAACAGTGCCTGGCACAGAACGCGCAACATAAAGACTGGCATTGCACTGAAGAGATGATGGAACTCACCCGCGACGGTGAAGCCCTGTATATGCACTGTCTGCCAGCCGATATTAGCGGCGTATCCTGCAAAGAAGGTGAAGTCACGGAAGGCGTATTCGAAAAATACCGTATCGCTACCTACAAAGAAGCCAGTTGGAAACCCTATATCATCGCCGCGATGATCCTTTCCCGTAAATATTCCAAACCTGGTGCACTGCTCGAACAACTGCTGAAAGAAGCGCAAGAACGCGTGAAATAACCCCTCGAGCCGATCGGCAGGTCGGCTCTCTATTTCCAGAGGCCAAAAGGATAGGATATGTCCGTTTTCTCATTGAAGGTTGATATCGTCGATAACAAATTTTTCAACGGCGAAACATCACCGCTCTTTTCGCAAAACCAGGCAAAACTGGCGCGCCAGTTTTACCAGAAAATTGCTGGCTATCGCCCAACACCGCTTTGTGCGCTGGACGATCTCGCAACTCTTTTTGGTGTAAAGAAAATTCTCGTTAAGGACGAATCAAAACGCTTCGGTCTGAACGCCTTCAAAATGCTCGGCGGTGCGTACGCTATCGCTCAGTTACTGTGCGAAAAATATCATCTGGATATCGAAACACTGTCATTTGAGCATCTGAAAAATGCCATTGGCGAAAAGATGACCTTCGCCACCACCACCGACGGCAACCACGGGCGCGGTGTTGCCTGGGCTGCTCAACAACTCGGTCAAAACGCGGTGATTTACATGCCGAAAGGTTCTGCTCAGGAGCGTGTAGACGCCATTCTGAACCTCGGCGCCGAGTGCATCGTCACCGACATGAATTATGACGATACCGTCCGCCTGACTATGCAACACGCTCAGCAACACGGCTGGGAAGTCGTACAAGATACCGCCTGGGAAGGCTATACCAAAATCCCAACCTGGATCATGCAGGGCTACGCCACATTAGCGGATGAGGCTGTTGAGCAAATGCGTGAAATGGGCGTTACGCCAACTCACGTCCTGCTGCAGGCTGGCGTCGGCGCAATGGCCGGCGGCGTGCTGGGATATCTGGTGGATGTCTATAGTCCTCAAAATCTGCACAGCATCATTGTTGAACCTGACAAAGCTGACTGTATTTATCGCTCTGGCGTCAAAGGCGACATCGTTAACGTTGGCGGCGATATGGCCACCATCATGGCGGGCCTGGCCTGCGGCGAACCGAATCCGCTGGGTTGGGAAATCTTACGTAACTGTGCCACCCAATTCATCTCCTGCCAGGACAGCGTTGCCGCATTAGGTATGCGCGTGCTGGGTAATCCCTACGGCAACGATCCGCGCATCATCTCCGGTGAATCTGGCGCTGTCGGTTTAGGCGTTCTTGCGGCTGTTCATTATCACCCGCAACGTCAAAGTCTGATGGAAAAACTGGCGCTGAACAAAGATGCCGTGGTGCTGGTTATCAGCACTGAAGGCGACACTGACGTGAAGCACTACCGCGAAGTTGTCTGGGAAGGCAAACACTCTGTAGCACCATAATCACCCTATTGGAAATAGCTCCCCGCCAAACGGGGAGTCAAAAATCTGGAGAAAAATAATGGCTAAGAATATTCCATTCAAACTGATTCTTGAAAAAGCAAAAGATTACCAGGCAGACATGACCCGCTTCCTGCGCGATATGGTTGCGATTCCCAGCGAAAGTTGCGATGAAAAACGCGTAGTGCATCGTATTAAAGAAGAGATGGAAAAAGTAGGTTTCGATAAAGTTGAAATCGACCCGATGGGCAACGTTCTCGGTTATATCGGCCACGGCCCGCGTCTGGTTGCAATGGATGCTCACATCGACACCGTCGGTATTGGCAACATCAAAAACTGGGAATTCGACCCGTACGAAGGTATGGAAACTGATGAACTGATCGGCGGTCGCGGTACTTCTGACCAGGAAGGCGGCATGGCGTCTATGGTTTATGCCGGTAAAATCATCAAAGATCTGGGGCTGGAAGATGAATACACCCTGCTGGTAACGGGGACAGTGCAGGAAGAAGACTGCGACGGTCTGTGCTGGCAGTACATTATTGAACAATCCGGTATTCGTCCGGAATTTGTGGTCAGTACTGAACCGACCGACTGCCAGGTCTACCGTGGTCAACGCGGTCGTATGGAAATCCGTGTTGATGTTCAGGGTGTTAGCTGCCACGGTTCTGCACCAGAACGCGGAGATAACGCCATTTTCAAAATGGGCCCAATTCTTGGCGAATTACAAGAACTGTCCCAACGTCTGGGCTATGACGAATTTCTCGGTAAAGGTACGCTGACCGTTTCCGAAATCTTCTTTACCTCCCCAAGTCGTTGCGCTGTCGCAGACAGTTGCGCAGTTTCTATTGACCGTCGTCTGACCTGGGGCGAAACATGGGAAGGTGCACTGGATGAAATCCGCGCGCTGCCTGCGGTACAGAAAGCCAACGCAGTCGTTTCTATGTACAACTACGACCGTCCGTCCTGGACTGGTCTGGTTTACCCAACCGAATGCTACTTCCCGACCTGGAAAGTAGAAGAAGATCACTTCACCGTTAAAGCGCTGGTGAATGCCTACGAAGGGCTGTTCGGCAAAGCACCGGTCGTTGATAAGTGGACATTCTCAACTAACGGCGTCTCCATCATGGGCCGTCACGGTATTCCGGTTATCGGCTTTGGCCCCGGTAAAGAACCTGAAGCGCACGCGCCAAACGAAAAAACCTGGAAATCTCACCTGGTAACCTGTGCCGCTATGTATGCGGCAATCCCATTAAGCTGGCTGGCAACCGAATAATTATTCATCACTTATTCCCCTCCGGTTCGCCGGAGGGTTTCTGGAGTTTGCTATGCGTGTATTGATCAAAAACGGCACTGTTGTTAACGCTGATGGGCAAGCAAAGCAGGATTTGCTGATTGAAAGCGGGATTGTTCGCCAGTTAGGTAACGATATTTCGCCGCAGCTCCCTTATGAAGAAATTGATGCCACTGGCTGTTACGTTTTCCCAGGCGGCGTGGATGTCCATACGCATTTTAATATTGATGTCGGCATTGCGCGCAGTTGTGATGATTTTTTTACCGGCACCCGCGCGGCTGCGTGTGGCGGTACAACAACCATTATTGACCATATGGGATTTGGCCCAAACGGCTGCCGGTTACGCCATCAACTGGAAGTTTATCGTGGTTATGCCGCCCATAAAGCGGTCATCGACTACAGCTTTCACGGTGTTATCCAGCATATCAATCACGCTATCCTCGATGAAATTCCGATGATGGTCGAAGAAGGGCTGACTAGTTTTAAACTCTATTTAACCTATCAATACAAACTCAACGATGACGAAGTGTTACAGGCGTTACGCCGTTTGCATGAGTCCGGCGCGCTAACCACCGTACACCCGGAAAATGATGCTGCTATCGCCAGTAAGCGGGCGGAGTTTATCGCTGCCGGGCTAACCGCGCCGCGCTATCACGCATTGAGTCGACCGCTGGAGTGCGAAGCGGAAGCCATCGCCCGAATGATCAACCTGGCAAAACTTGCCGGTAACGTACCGCTCTATATCGTCCACCTGTCTAACGGCTTAGGCCTGGATTATCTGCGCCTTGCCCGCGCGAACCGCCAGCCTGTCTGGGTTGAAACTTGTCCGCAATATCTTCTGCTCGACGAACGTAGTTATGACGCAGAAGACGGCATGAAATTTATTCTTAGCCCACCGCTGCGCAACGTTCGCGAGCAGGACAAGCTGTGGTGCGGCATCAGCGATGGTGCGATTGACGTGGTGGCGACCGATCACTGCACCTTCTCAATGGCCCAGCGCCAGCAGATTTCCAAAGGTGATTTCAGCCGTTGCCCAAATGGCCTTCCCGGTGTGGAGAATCGTATGCAGTTGCTGTTCTCCAGCGGCGTAATGACCGGACGTATCACACCGGAGCGTTTTGTTGAATTAACCAGTGCAATGCCCGCCAGACTGTTTGGCCTGTGGCCACAAAAAGGAACATTAGCGCCCGGTTCAGATGGTGACGTAGTGATTATAGATCCACATCAGAGCCAGCAAATTCAGCATTGCCATCTCCACGACAATGCTGACTACTCGCCCTGGGAGGGCTTTACCTGCCAGGGTGCAATTGTCAGAACCCTATCCCGTGGTGAAACGATTTTCTGTGACGGCACCTTTACAGGCAAAGCCGGACGGGGACGTTTCCTGCGACGCAAACCGTTTGTCCCTCCCGTGTTCTAACCACTGCCAGGGATCTATACACAATCAAGAATGATGAGTGAGGAAAAATGAGTAAGAAAATTGTTCTCGCCCTGGGCGGGAATGCGCTGGGCGATGATCTGGCCGGACAAATGAAAGCGGTAAAAATTACGTCTCAGGCAATTGTTGATTTAATTGCCCAGGGGCATGAAGTTATCGTCACTCATGGTAATGGACCACAGGTGGGCATGATTAACCAGGCATTCGAAGCCGCCGCAAAAACGGAAGCGCATTCGCCTATGCTGCCGATGTCTGTCTGTGTCGCCTTAAGCCAGGGATATATTGGTTACGATCTGCAAAACGCCTTACGGGAAGAACTGCTTTCTCGTGGCATTAATAAACCCGTTGCAACGCTGGTTACCCAAGTTGAAGTCGACGCTAACGATCCGGCATTCCTCAATCCGACCAAACCGATCGGCTCATTCTTTACCGAGCAGGAAGCAGAACAACTGACAAAACAGGGTTACACCCTGAAAGAAGATGCGGGTCGTGGCTATCGTCGTGTCGTCGCTTCGCCAAAACCAGTTGATATTATTGAAAAAGAGACGGTAAAAGCTCTGGTAGATTCCGGCCAGGTCGTAATCACCGTTGGCGGTGGCGGTATTCCGGTGATTCGTGAAGGTAACCATCTGCGCGGTGCCAGCGCGGTTATCGATAAAGACTGGGCCAGCGCCCGTTTAGCAGAAATGATCGATGCCGATATGCTGATCATTCTTACTGCGGTAGAGAAAGTAGCAATTAATTTTGGTAAAGAGAATGAACAGTGGCTCGACCGCCTGTCATTGGCCGATGCAGAACGCTTTATTGATGAGGGGCATTTTGCTAAAGGTTCGATGCTGCCGAAAGTGGAAGCCGCCGCGTCATTTGCTCGCTCTCGCGCAGGCCGCGAAGCGCTGATTACCGTGTTAAGCAAAGCGAAAGAAGGGATTGAAGGTAAAACCGGAACGGTGATTTGCCAGTAAGTTAAAGGCCGGGTGGCGATGCCATCCGGCCGTTTTCATTTAAGCCACTTCCAGTACTTCTTTCGTCGCTTTAACGCCCTGGTGCATCAACATCATTAACGCCTCAAGTACACCACCACCAATCGCCCGGGCTTTATCAGAAACGCTGGTGAAATCAGCCGTTTCGCCACGAGGGTCGATATCACCGATTTTAAAACCGCCGACGACAGCCAGCCCATCGTTCAGCAAGCCTCTCACCATACCAGCCAACGGCGCTTTAATTTCATGATCGCCAACACAGGCAATAACATCCCCCTCTTCTACCAGATCGCCTAATTTCACATTCGAGCGCATGATACCCGCCGCCGGAGCGCGAATAACCCGCCGGGTGGTATGCCCCATAATATTACCTGGAACACCGGTATTCTCCTGCGCACAACCGGAGTAGATCACCTGTCCCAGCCAGTGCCCACGGTTTGTTTCAATAACCGCATGGCAATCTTTTCCTGCGGTAAAACCAGGACCGAGCGCAATTGTTACCGGTGCCATGTCCACACGCGTACCCAAATTCTGTTTCGCCAGAATGGCATCTACCACGCACAGCGGTTTCAGTTCATCAAGCAGCGAACAGGAAGGGTCCACCATTACCGGGATATATCCTCGCTCAGTCAGTTTCATCGCCTCCGCAGGGGTCGAAGCCAAATGAGCAGTAACACCTTCAACTGTCATTTCACCGTCGAACACGGCCTGGGCAAACGCTACGGTACAACGAATCACCGTCGGCTTTTCAACTTCCAGCATGATCACTTTAAAACCCGCATGATACAGACGTAACGCCACTCCACTGGCAATGTCTCCCGCGCCACGAATCACCACCAGTTGATGCCCGGAAGGATGCGAAGGTTTCATCATCAACCCGCCCGGCGCGTTATTTTTCACCTGTAATATTTCTGCCAACACGCTGATGGCGATCTCCTGCGGCGTTTCCGCACCAATGTTATAACCAACTGGTGCATGTAAACGGGCAATATGCTCTTCAGCCACGCCTTTCTCACGCAATTGACGCAGGAAAAGCTGAACCTTGCGGCGACTTGCCAGTAACCCCAACCATGCAATGGGCTGTTCAATGAGTTTATCGAGAGCTTCACGATCCTGATTATTCGTGGCAATGAGAACAAAATTATCAGGTCGAATTTCCAGCGCCTCTACCGCTGCACCAAACGAATCGGCATGTAGAAGCGTGGTTGCTGGCGGGAAAAGTTCAGGATTGAGGCTTTCGCGATAAATATCGGCAACAGCAATATCAAACCCTAATAGCGCAGCACTCTGGGCAATCGCCCGGTTAACATGCCCCGCGCCGATCAACACCAGACGTGGCCGCATACCATGCACGCTGATAAACACTGACATTGCGCCTCCACAGTCTGACCCGACGGCATCCGCGCCGTTACGGGCCATTCGTCCATGAAATAATCGCGGCTTACGTTCCTGCAATGCCTGTAGCGACTCTTCAATCACCTTACGCTCAACCATTCCTCCACCAATCGTACCAACGATGGAACCATCGGCACGCACTAACATTTGTGCAGAATGGCGGGGAGTAGAGCCTCGGCTATCCACAATTTGCGCCATAGCAAACGGACAATTTTGATCTTCGAGTTTTGCAGCCTCTGTGAAAATATTCATACCAACCTCAATCGATATCCTTTCAGTAACCCGGAATACCCAGGTCGCTAATTCACAAATCTGCGCGCGATTGCAGGATACTCTTGTATATCGCCCAGCCAGATTGCCTCTACGTCGTGGTGTTGCAGTGGTTTGAGTAGTTCGCTTTGCGCAATCGCATTCTCACATTGAGAAAAACGGTTAATAAACCAGACCCGCCGACACCCTGATGGCACGTTTTTAAACGCACCTTGCGGATGGCGAACCAGGGCAACAAGATCGCTAAGTTGCAAGGTCGCCCCCGGCGTCAGGCCAGTAATGTCGGCAAACTGCGGCCAGCGATGGACATTTTCCGCGCCAACTTTTGCGCCTAAAACATGCCCCCCCATCACAGCAATCACGCAACAACTGCTTCGTGGTATGCAAGGTTCGTGCTCATCCGGCGCTTTTAACGGCATTCCACGCGAGCCATCAGCCTCAATGAGAATTACGTCACATTCCGACCGTTGCGCCAGTGCATCAATGGCATCTGGCGAAAATCCCTGTGCTTTCCCCTGTATCGCTTTCCAACGATGAAAACAAAATAAAATGGGGGATGTGAGAGACGCATGAGGAAGTGTTGCAGGATCACGGCAAAAAACTACAGGCCAATGAGAAACTGGCATAAACATATGCGTAGTCGTAGTAATTAACACACGTCTGCCACTAGCCCGGAGTACCTCTGCCAGCCAAAAAAGCAGACTGGTTTTCCCCCCTGCGCCAACAACTGAAATCACAGCAGGACGTTTCTGCACGTCTAAGTCAATGAATAACGCTGATGGGTCAATTATACTTTTCACAAATCTTTATAGTCCTCTCAGGGATAAATTAACCCCACAAATTCATTAACCAGGAAGTAACGTAATCCCCAGACGTTATTACCCAATATAAATAATGGAACGACTATGCCAGCTATCGACTGTATAATTACCGCTGCCGGATTATCATCAAGAATGGGACAATGGAAAATGATGTTACCCTGGCAGCAAGGAACAATTCTTGATGCAAGTATCAAAAATGCGTTGCAGTTTTGTAGCCGAATTATTTTAGTCACAGGTTTTCGCGCCAATGAACTGCATCATCGCTACGCACATACTGCCAATATTACTCTTATTTATAATCCAGATTATGAGCAGGGTTTACTGACCTCGGTGAAGGCAGCGGCCCACGAAGTGCAAACAGAGCATTGCTTTATTACCCATGGTGACATGCCAACTCTAAATAGAGATATTTTCCTAAAAATCTGGCAGTTACGTAACAGCGGCGCAATACTCCCGCTACACAATGGTATCCCTGGCCATCCCATTTTAATCTCAAAATCGAGCCTGATGCAGGCAATACAACGCCCCAATGTAATCAATATGCGTCAGGCATTACGCATGGGTGAACATTATTCCGTCGAGATGGAAAATGAAGAAATAATTTTAGACATTGATACTCCGGATGACTTTATTAATGCGCAAAAATGGCATACTTAATTTTAGAAAATCAAGCTAAACGATTGCGTTCAAATATTTAATCCACCCTCCACTCCTTTATCATAATGATAAGGAACCACTGTTTTTGAGAAATGAGAAAAGATGATAAAAGCCATAAGAATAATAACGTTCAGGAGTGATTTTAATTCTCATTTGGCACCTGTGAGATCATTCACAAAAAACCATTAAGTTTCGAGGCGCTTCACATTTTTTTATATTTCCGGGCAAACCGGGCAAGAGTGGTGCGATTGTTGCTCTATCCCCTTAAACCACCGGATTTATCAATACCGGTCACTCAATGATATCTGTATAAGCTAAGGAGAGGGTTATGGGGGATATTATGCGTCCCATTCCGTTTGAGGAACTTTTGACGCGCATATTTGATGAGTACCAACAACAACGCTCAATCTTTGGTATTCCCGAACAACAGTTTTACTCACCCGTAAAAGGTAAATCTGTTAGCGTCTTCGGTGAAACCTGTGCTACCCCCGTCGGCCCAGCCGCCGGACCGCACACACAGCTCGCGCAAAACATCGTCACCTCCTGGCTGACCGGCGGACGATTCATCGAACTAAAAACTGTACAAATTCTTGACCGTCTGGAGCTGGAAAAACCCTGTATCGATGCCGAAGACGAGTGTTTTAACACCGAATGGTCTACCGAATTCACTCTGCTTAAAGCGTGGGATGAATACCTTAAAGCCTGGTTTGCCTTGCATCTGCTTGAAGCCCTGTTCCAGCCTTCAGAATCAGGCAAGTCGTTCATCTTTAATATGAGCGTCGGTTACAACCTCGACGGTATTAAGCAGCCGCCAATGCAGCAGTTCATCGATAATATGATGGACGCATCTGACCATCCGAAATTCGCTCAATACCGCGATACGCTTAATAAACTGCTTCAGGATGACGCGTTTTTGGCTCGTCACGATTTGCAGGATAAACGCGAACATTTACAGGCATTACCGGCACGCATCCCCACCAGCATGGTACAAGGCGTTACTCTCTCCACCATGCACGGTTGCCCTCCGCATGAAATCGAAGCCATTTGCCGCTACATGCTGGAAGAAAAAGAGCTGAATACCTTTGTAAAACTCAACCCAACTTTATTAGGTTACGCTCGTGTTCGCGAGATTCTCGATGGCTGCGGCTTCGATTACATCGGCTTAAAAGAAGAATCATTTGATCATGACCTCAAGCTGGCGCAGGCACTGGAAATGCTGGAACGCCTGATGGCGCTGGCAAAAGAGAAATCACTCGGCTTTGGCGTCAAACTGACTAACACCCTCGGCACTATCAACAATAAAGGCGCACTGCCTGGTGAAGAGATGTATATGTCGGGTCGCGCGCTGTTCCCACTCTCTATCAATGTTGCAGCCGTTCTGTCTCGTGCCTTTGACGGCAAACTGCCAATTTCTTACTCCGGTGGTGCGAGCCAACTGACGATCCGCGATATTTTCGATACCGGTATTCGCCCGATCACTATGGCAACCGACCTGCTGAAACCTGGCGGCTATCTGCGTTTAAGCGCCTGTATGCGCGAACTGGAAGGGTCAGACGCCTGGGGGCTTAACCACGTTGACGTTGAACGACTGAGCAAGCTGGCAGCAGATGCATTAACCATGGAATACACTCAAAAACACTGGAAGCCAGAAGAGCGTATTGAAGTGGCAGAAGATCTACCGCTGACCGATTGCTACGTTGCTCCATGTGTCACTGCCTGTGCCATCAAACAAGATATTCCGGAATACATTCGACTGTTGGGCGAACATCGCTATGCCGATGCGCTGGAACTCATCTACCAACGTAATGCGCTGCCCGCCATTACCGGCCACATTTGCGATCATCAGTGCCAGTACAACTGTACCCGCCTCGATTACGACAGCGCACTGAATATCCGCGAACTGAAAAAAGTCGCCCTGGAAAAAGGCTGGGATGAGTATAAGCAACGCTGGCACAAACCTGCCGGTTCCGGTTCACGCCATCCGGTTGCCGTGATTGGCGCGGGTCCAGCAGGTCTGGCTGCCGGTTACTTCCTTGCCAGAGCGGGTCATCCGGTTACGTTATTTGAACGCGAAGCCAACGCAGGCGGCGTGGTGAAAAATATCATTCCTCAGTTCCGTATTCCGGCAGAGTTAATTCAGCACGATATCGATTTTGTTGCCGATCACGGTGTGAAATTTGAGTATGGCTGCTCACCGGAACTGACCGTCGAGCAGTTAAAGAATCAGGGCTACCACTACGTTCTGATTGCTACCGGCACCGATAAAAACAGCGGTGTGAAACTGGCAGGCGACAACCAGAATATCTGGAAATCACTCCCCTTCCTGCGCGAGTACAATAAAGGTACGGCGCTCAACCTTGGCAAACATGTAGTGGTTGTCGGTGCGGGCAACACCGCAATGGACTGCGCGCGAGCAGCGTTACGCGTTCCGGGCGTAGAAAAAGCAACTGTGGTTTACCGTCGTTCACTGCAAGAGATGCCCGCGTGGCGCGAAGAGTATGAAGAAGCGTTGCACGATGGCGTGGAGTTCCGTTTCCTGAACAATCCGCAACGTTTCGATGCTGATGGCACCTTAACATTGCGCGTCATGTCACTTGGCGAACCTGATGAGAAAGGTCGCCGCCGTCCGGTTGAAACCAACGAAACGGTAACGCTGCATGTAGACAGCCTGATTACTGCCATTGGCGAACAGCAGGATACCGAAGCCCTGAATGCGATGGGTGTGCCACTGGACAAAAACGGCTGGCCTGACGTCGACCATAACGGCGAAACCCGTCTGACTGACGTCTTTATGATCGGTGACGTACAACGCGGGCCGTCCTCGATCGTTGCCGCTGTCAGCACCGCTCGTCGGGCAGCCGATGCCATCCTTAGCCGGGAAAATATCCGTTCCCACCAGCGCGATAAATACTGGAACAACGTTAACCCGGCAGAAATCTACCAACGTAAAGGCGACATCTCTGTCACCCTGGTGAACAGCGATGATCGTGACGCATTTGTCGCTCAGGAATCCGCGCGCTGCCTTGAATGTAACTACGTTTGCAGCAAGTGTGTGGATGTCTGCCCGAACCGCGCCAACATCTCAATTGCGGTTCCTGGCTTCCAGAACCGTTTCCAGACGCTGCACCTTGATGCCTACTGCAACGAATGCGGTAACTGTGCTCAGTTCTGTCCATGGAACGGTAAACCGTACAAAGACAAAATCACCGTCTTCAGTCTGTCGCAAGACTTTGATAACAGCAGCAACCCTGGCTTCCTGGTGGAAGATGATCGGGTAAGCGTACGTCTGAATAACCAAAGCTGGGTGTTGAACATTAATAGCGAAGGCCAGTTCAACAACGTACCGCCAGAGCTGAACGATATGTGCCGCATTATCAGCCATATTCACCAGCATCATCATTATCTGCTGGGCCGCGTGGAGGTGTAATCATGTTGATTCTGAAGAATGTCACTGCAGTACAGCTACACCCGGCGAAAGTGCAGGAAGGCGTCGATATCGCCATCGAAAATGATGTCATTATCGCTATCGGCAACGCCCTGACACACCGCTACCCTGAAGCCAGCTACAAAGAGATGCATGGCCGGATTGTGATGCCAGGGATCGTATGCTCGCACAACCATTTTTACTCAGGGCTTTCCCGCGGAATTATGGCGAATATTGCCCCCTGCCCGGACTTCATCTCAACGCTAAAAAATCTCTGGTGGCGACTCGATCGCGCCCTTGATGAAGAGTCGCTCTATTACAGCGGGCTGATTTGTTCACTGGAAGCGATTAAGAGCGGATGTACATCGGTTATCGATCACCATGCCTCTCCGGCTTATATCGGCGGATCGCTCTCGACGTTGCGCAACGCATTTCTAAAAGTTGGTCTACGTGCGATGACCTGTTTTGAAACAACAGATCGTAATAACGGTATTAAAGAGTTGCAGGATGGGGTAGAGGAAAACATCCGTTTCGCCCGTCAGATTGACGACGCGAAGAAAGCGGCAAGCGAGCCGTATCTGGTAGAAGCGCATATCGGTGCTCACGCGCCGTTTACCGTGCCAGATGTTGGTCTGGAAATGCTGCGCGAAGCAGTGAAAGCCACAGGCCGTGGTTTACACATACACGCTGCGGAAGACCTTTACGACGTTTCTTACAGTCACCACAGGTACGGAAAAGATCTGCTGGCACGCCTGGCGCAATTCGATCTCATCGATAGCAAAACGCTGGTCGCTCATGGACTGTATCTGTCGAAAGAGGATATTGCCCTGCTTAACCAACGTGACGCGTTCCTGGTACATAACGCCCGTTCAAACATGAACAACCATGTTGGTTACAACCATCATCTTAGCGACATTCGCAATCTGGCACTGGGAACTGACGGCATCGGTTCAGACATGTTTGAAGAGATGAAATTCGCCTTCTTTAAACATCGTGACTCTGGTGGCCCACTGTGGCCAGACAGTTTTGCCAGAGCGCTGACTAACGGCAACGAACTGATGAGCCGCAACTTTGGTGCGAAATTTGGCCTTCTGGAAGCCGGTTATAAAGCAGATTTAACCATTTGCGATTACAACTCGCCAACGCCGCTGCTGGCAGACAATATTGCAGGCCACATCGCCTTCGGTATGGGTTCAGGCAGCGTTAACAGCGTGATGGTTAACGGCGTGATGGTCTACGAAGATCGTCAGTTTAACTTCGATTGCGATTCCATTTATGCGCAAGCCAGAAAAGCCGCCGCCAGTATGTGGCGTCGGATGGATGCGCTGGCATAAATGACCTATACCCTCTTCCTTCAGGGAAGAGGGTTAAATAAGGAAAGAAGATGATTGAACAATTTTTCAGGCCCGACTCTGTAGAACAGGCGCTGGAACTGAAGCGCCGCTACCAGGATGAAGCCGTCTGGTTTGCCGGGGGCAGCAAACTCAACGCCACGCCAACCCGTACCAATAAAAAAATTGCTATTTCCTTGCAGGATCTGGAACTGGACTGGATTGACTGGGATAACGGCGCACTGCGTATTGGCGCAATGTCGCGCTTACAACCACTGCGCGATGCGCGATTTATTCCAGTGGCACTGCGTGAAGCTCTCGGCTTTGTCTACTCTCGTCATGTACGAAATCAGTCGACTATCGGCGGCGAAATAGCGGCCCGGCAGGAAGAGTCCGTTCTTCTTCCGGTTCTGTTAGCACTGGATGCAGAACTGGTCTTTGGCAATGGTGAAACGTTGTCGATTGAGAGCTATCTGGCCGATCCGGGCGATCGCCTGCTAACCGAAATCATCATTAAAGATCCGTATCGCACCTGTGCGACCCGTAAAATTAGCCGTTCCCGGGCGGGGTTAACAGTGGTGACTGCAGCCGTTGCATTAACTGACCACGACGGACTGCGAATTGCGCTGGATGGCGTTGCCAGTAAAGCCCTGCGCCTGCACGATGTCGAAAAACAAAACCTGGAAGGCAATGCACTTGAACAGGCCGTCGCCAACGCCATTTTCCCCCAGGAAGATTTGCGGGGGAGCGTAGCGTATAAACGCTATATCACGGGAGTTCTGGTGGCCGACCTTTATGCCGACTGCCAACAGGCTGGGGAGGAAGCCGTATGATCATCCACTTTACTTTAAATGGCGCACCCCAGGGGCTAACCGTTAACCCTGGCGAAAACGTGCAAAAGCTGTTGTTTGGTATGGGTATGCATTCCGTGCGCAACAGTGATGATGGTTTCGGTTTCGCCGGTTCTGATGCGATTCTTTTTAACGGCAACATCGTTAATGCCTCCTTGCTGATTGCAGCACAGTTAGAAAAAGCAAACATTCGCACCGCAGAATCCTTAGGCAAATGGAACGAATTAAGCCCGGTTCAACAGGCAATGGTTGATGTTGGCGTGGTGCAGTCCGGTTATAACGATCCGGCAGCATCTTTGATTATTACCGATCTACTCGATCGCATTGCCGAGCCAACCCGCGAAGAGATCGACGACGCGCTTTCTGGTCTGTTCAGCCGCGATGCGGGTTGGCAGCAATACTATCAAGTCATTGAACTGGCTATTGCGCGTAAAAATAACCCGCGTGCCACGATTGACATCGCCCCCACTTTCCGTAACGACCTTGAAGTTATTGGCAAGCACTACCCCAAAACCGATGCTGCTAAAATGGTGCAGGCGAAACCCTGCTATGTTGAAGACCGCGTAACGGCTGACGCCTGCGTCATTAAAATGTTACGCAGCCCACATGCTCACGCACTGATTACTCATCTGGATGTCAGCAAAGCCGAAGCCTTACCGGGCGTCGTTCACGTTATCACTCATCTCAACTGCCCGGATATTTACTACACTCCTGGTGGTCAAAGCGCGCCAGAACCTTCACCGCTCGACCGTCGCATGTTCGGCAAAAAAATGCGTCACGTTGGCGATCGCGTTGCTGCGATCGTTGCCGAAAGTGAAGAAATTGCGCTCGAAGCACTGAAGCTCATTGACGTTGAATATGAAGTGCTTAAACCGGTAATGTCGATTGACGAAGCAATGGCGGAAGATGCCCCTGTCGTTCACGATGAACCGGTGGTGTACGTCGCTGGTGCGCCAGAGACGCTGGAAGAAGACAATAGCCACGCGGCCCAGCGCGGCGAGCATATGATCATTAACTTCCCTATCGGTTCTCGCCCACGTAAAAATATTGCCGCCAGCATTCATGGTCATATCGGTGATATGGACAAAGGCTTCGCTGATGCTGATGTGATCATTGAGCGAACCTATAATTCAACTCAGGCACAACAATGCCCGACTGAAACACATATCTGCTTTACCCGTATGGATGGCGATCGGCTGGTGATCCACGCCTCCACCCAAGTACCGTGGCACCTGCGCCGTCAGGTAGCGCGTCTCGTTGGTATGAAACAGCATAAAGTTCATGTCATTAAAGAACGCGTGGGCGGCGGTTTCGGCTCCAAACAGGACATCCTGCTGGAGGAAGTGTGCGCCTGGGCAACCTGTGTGACCGGGCGTCCGGTACTGTTCCACTACACCCGTGAAGAAGAGTTTATTGCTAACACCTCTCGTCACGTCGCGAAAGTCACCGTCAAACTGGGGGCAAAAAAAGATGGTCGCCTGACGGCAGTGAAAATGGATTTCCGCGCCAATACGGGCCCTTATGGCAACCACTCACTCACCGTACCGTGTAACGGACCGGCGCTGTCGTTGCCGCTGTACCCGTGCGATAACGTCGATTTTCAGGTCACCACCTACTACAGCAACATTTGTCCAAATGGTGCTTATCAGGGCTATGGCGCGCCAAAAGGTAACTTTGCTATCACCATGGCGTTAGCAGAACTTGCTGAACAATTACAGATTGATCAACTGGAAATTATCGAACGTAACCGGGTACATGAAGGGCAAGAGCTGAAGATCCTCGGTGCGATTGGTGAAGGTAAAGCGCCAACCTCCGTTCCTTCTGCTGCCAGTTGCGCACTGGAAGAGATCCTGCGTCAGGGTCGTGAAATGATCCAATGGTCTTCACCGAAATCACAGGAAGGTGACTGGCGCACAGGTCGTGGCGTCGCCATTATCATGCAGAAATCGGGGATCCCGGATATCGATCAGGCTAACTGCATGATCAAACTGGAATCTGATGGCACCTTTATTGTCCATTCTGGTGGTGCTGATATCGGAACCGGCCTGGATACCGTAGTGACAAAACTGGCAGCAGAAGTGCTGCACTGTCCACCTCAGGATGTGCATGTTATCTCCGGTGATACTGACCATGCATTGTTTGACAAAGGCGCTTATGCCTCGTCTGGTACTTGCTTCTCAGGCAACGCGGCGCGTATGGCGGCAGAAAATCTGCGCGAGAAAATTCTCTTTCATGGCGCACAAATGCTTGATGAACCACTGGAAGATGTCCAACTGGCAACGCCAGGTGTCGTTCGTGGCAAGAAAGGCGAAGTCAGTTTCGGGGATATTGCCCATAAAGGCGAAACCGGTACTGGTTTTGGTTCGCTGGTGGGAACAGCCTGCTACATCACGCCTGATTTCGCCTTTCCGTATGGCGCAAACTTTGCTGAAGTTGCCGTCAACACGCGTACCGGTGAAATCCGCCTGGACAAATTCTACGCATTGCTGGATTGCGGTACGCCAGTTAACCCAGAGTTAGCGTTGGGACAGATCTATGGAGCTACCCTGCGTGCTATCGGACACAGTATGAGCGAAGAAATCATTTATGACGCCGAAGGACACCCGTTAACACGTGATTTACGTAGCTACGGTGCTCCCAAAATTGGTGACATCCCGCGTGATTTCCGTGCCGTGTTGGTGCCGAGCGACGATAAAGTCGGTCCATTCGGAGCAAAATCGATCTCAGAAATTGGTGTAAATGGTGCAGCACCAGCAATTGCCACCGCAATTCACGATGCCTGCGGCATCTGGCTACGCGAATGGCATTTCACACCGGAGAAAATACTTACCGCGCTGAAAAAAATATAAGTAATTAATGGCCGCTTCGGCGGCCTGTTTCCCTTGTATTAAAGATAACTAATTAGTAACTGCGAAAATGAGATAAGCCGTTCTCAAGGCGTCCTGCGCCCCAAATTCGTGGGTATTTATTTTACTGATTCAGATGATCAAATTTACTTTAAAAGGAGTGAAGGGATGTCTGATATAAACCATGCAGGCTCCGACCTTATATTTGAACTGGAGGATCGCCCTCCCTTTCATCAGGCTATTGTTGGTGCCATTACCCATCTGTTGGCAATTTTTGTTCCGATGGTGACCCCCGCATTAATTGTTGGTGCGGCTTTACAGCTTTCTGCAGAAACGACCGCCTATCTGGTTTCTATGGCGATGATTGCCTCTGGCATTGGCACCTGGTTACAGGTAAACCGTTACGGTATTGTGGGTTCCGGTTTGCTCTCAATTCAATCCGTTAATTTTTCATTTGTTACGGTCATGATTGCGCTAGGCAGCAGCATGAAAAGTGACGGTTTTCACGAAGAATTAATCATGTCGTCGCTACTCGGCGTCTCCTTCGTTGGCGCATTTCTGGTTGTCGGTTCTTCTTTTATCCTGCCCTATTTACGTCGGGTTATCTCCCCCACCGTCAGCGGTATTGTGGTGCTGATGATCGGCTTAAGTCTGATTAAAGTCGGCATTATTGATTTTGGTGGTGGATTTGCAGCCAAAAGCAGCGGTACGTTCGGCAATTACGAACACCTCGGCGTTGGATTATTGGTTCTGATTGTGGTGATCGGCTTTAACTGCTGCCGCAGTCCGTTGTTACGCATGGGCGGGATCGCCATTGGGCTATGTGTCGGCTATATCGCATCCTTATGCCTGGGAATGGTAGATTTCAGCAGTATGCGCAATCTGCCGTTAATCACCGTCCCGCATCCCTTCAAATACGGATTTAGTTTCAACTTTCATCAGTTCCTGGTGGTCGGCACGATTTATCTACTTAGCGTACTGGAAGCAGTAGGCGATATCACCGCCACGGCAATGGTTTCCCGCCGCCCCATTCAGGGGGAAGAATATCAATCACGTTTGAAAGGCGGCGTGTTGGCTGATGGTCTGGTTTCTGTTATCGCCTCCGCAGTCGGCTCATTACCATTAACTACCTTTGCGCAAAATAACGGTGTTATTCAGATGACCGGCGTCGCCTCACGTTATGTCGGGCGAACCATCGCGGTAATGTTGGTTATCCTCGGGTTATTTCCGATGATCGGCGGCTTCTTCACTACCATTCCCTCAGCAGTTCTGGGTGGGGCAATGACGCTAATGTTTTCCATGATTGCCATCGCCGGTATCCGCATCATTATCACCAACGGATTAAAACGCCGTGAAACACTTATTGTCGCCACTTCTTTAGGTTTAGGGCTTGGCGTCTCCTACGACCCCGAAATTTTTAAAATATTACCTGCCTCAATTTATGTATTAGTTGAAAACCCTATTTGTGCAGGCGGGTTAACTGCGATTTTATTAAATATTATCCTCCCTGGTGGCTACCGACAGGAAAGCGTTCTGCCGGGTATTACCTCAGCGGAAGAGATGGATTAACAATAAAGGAGTCAATGATGTCAGGAGAACACACGTTAAAAGCAGTACGAGGCAGTTTTATTGATGTCACCCGTACAGTCGATAACCCGGAAGAGATTGCCTCTGCGCTGCGTTTTATTGAGGACGGTTTATTACTCATTAAACAGGGGAAGGTGGAATGGTTTGGCGAATGGGAAGACGGCAAGCATCAAATTCCTGACACCATTCGCGTTCGCGACTATCGCGGCAAACTGATAGTACCGGGCTTTGTCGATACGCATATCCATTACCCGCAAAGTGAAATGGTCGGTGCCTATGGCGAACAATTGCTGGAATGGTTGAATAAACACACCTTCCCTACTGAACGTCGCTATGAGGATTTAGAGTACGCCCGTGAAATGTCGGCGTTCTTCATCAAGCAACTTTTACGTAACGGCACAACCACGGCACTGGTGTTTGGTACGGTTCATCCGCAATCCGTTGATGCACTGTTTGAAGCCGCCAGTCATATCAATATGCGCATGATTGCCGGTAAGGTGATGATGGATCGCAACGCGCCGGATTATCTGCTTGATACCGCCGAAAGCAGCTACCTGCAAAGCAAAGAGCTGATCAAACGCTGGCACAAAAATGGTCGTCTGTTGTACGCCATTACGCCACGCTTCGCCCCCACTTCATCGCCCGAACAGATGGCAATGGCGCAACGCCTGAAAAAAGAGTACCCCGATACGTGGGTACATACCCATCTCTGTGAAAACAAAGATGAAATTGCCTGGGTGAAATCACTTTATCCTGAACATGATGGTTATCTGGATGTTTACCACCAGTACGGTCTGACCGGTAAAAACTGCGTCTTTGCTCACTGCGTTCATCTGGAAGAAAAAGAGTGGGATCGCCTTAGCGAAACTCAATCCAGCATCGCTTTCTGTCCGACCTCCAACCTTTATCTCGGTAGCGGCTTATTCAATCTGCAAAAAGCATGGCAGAAGAAAGTCAAAGTGGGCATGGGAACCGATATCGGTGCCGGAACCACCTTCAACATGCTGCAAACACTGAACGAAGCCTACAAAGTGTTGCAATTACAGGGCTATCGTCTCTCAGCCTATGAAGCGTTTTACCTTGCCACGCTCGGCGGCGCGAAATCTCTGGGCCTTGACAACCTGATTGGCAATTTTTTACCAGGCAAAGAGGCTGATTTTGTGGTGATGGAACCCACTGCCACACCGCTACAGCAACTGCGCTATGACAACTCTGTATCTTTAGTCGATAAATTGTTCGTGATGATGACGCTGGGCGATGATCGTTCGATCTACCGCACCTACGTTGATGGTCGTCTGGTGTACGAACGTAACTAATAATAAACCTCGTGAGGACATCATTATGTCTGGAGACATCCTACAAACACCGGACGCATCAAAGCCACAGGGCGCCCTGGATAATTATTTTAAAATTACCGCTCGTGGCAGTACCGTTCGCCAGGAAGTTCTGGCAGGCCTGACCACATTCCTGGCGATGGTTTACTCCGTTATCGTAGTGCCAGGAATGCTGGGTAAAGCAGGTTTTCCTCCCGCAGCGGTCTTTGTTGCCACCTGTCTGGTCGCAGGCTTTGGCTCCCTGCTGATGGGGTTATGGGCTAACCTGCCAATGGCGATTGGTTGCGCCATTTCCTTAACGGCATTTACCGCATTCAGTCTGGTGCTCGGGCAACAAATTAGCGTTCCGGTAGCACTGGGGGCGGTCTTTCTGATGGGGTTGATATTCACCGCCATCTCCGTAACAGGTATTCGTACCTGGATCTTGCGTAATTTACCGATGGGTATTGCACACGGTACAGGTATCGGTATTGGTCTTTTCCTGCTACTGATTGCCGCTAACGGTGTTGGTATGGTTATCAAAAACCCGATTGAAGGCTTACCGGTTGCGCTCGGCGCGTTTACCTCCTTCCCGGTGCTGATGAGCTTGCTGGGATTAGCGGTGATTTTCGGTCTGGAAAAATGCCGCATACCAGGCGGGATCTTGTTGGTCATTATCGCCATCTCGATCATCGGTTTAATCTTTGATCCGGCGGTGAAATACCACGGTCTGGTGGCAATGCCGAGCCTGACTGGCGAAGATGGTAAGTCTCTGATTTTCAGTCTGGATATTATGGGCGCGCTCCAGCCAACCGTACTTCCGAGTGTACTGGCGCTGGTGATGACCGCCGTGTTTGACGCCACTGGCACCATCCGTGCCGTAGCCGGCCAGGCGAATCTGCTGGATAAAGACAACCAGATTATCAACGGGGGCAAAGCCCTGACCAGTGACTCGGTAAGTTCAATATTCTCCGGTTTGGTGGGTGCAGCACCTGCGGCAGTTTATATCGAATCAGCGGCCGGGACCGCAGCCGGGGGTAAAACCGGTTTAACCGCAACCGTGGTTGGCGTTCTGTTTCTGTTGATTCTGTTTTTATCTCCGCTGTCGTTTCTGATCCCCGGTTATGCCACCGCCCCCGCGCTGATGTACGTTGGGCTACTGATGTTGAGCAACGTCTCAAAGCTGGACTTCAATGACTTTATTGATGCAATGGCAGGGCTGGTTTGCGCGGTATTCATCGTCCTGACTTGTAATATCGTCACCGGTATTATGCTGGGGTTTGTGACGCTGGTCGTAGGTCGCGTCTTTGCTCGCGAATGGCACAAGCTGAATATCGGCACTGTTATCATTACCGCCGCGCTGGTCGCGTTTTACGCGGGTGGTTGGGCAATCTAAACGATTCTCCGCGCCTTTCAGCGCGGAGGTTTTTATCAAAGAGGATTCGCACCGCTGGCTGCAATACGCTGCTGGCGAACTCGCTTGAGCTCTCTCTCGGTCAGCAACTGCAAAGCCTGCGTCGGGCAAGATTCAACGCAGGCTGGCCCCTCTTCCCGCTGTTCACAGAGATCACATTTCACGATTTGTTGCCGGGTATGACCGGACAACGACTGAATAGTGATCATCCCAAATGGGCATGCACTAACACAACTCTGACAACCAATGCAGCGGGCAGAGTTTGCCTGCACCATCAGCTCCCCTATGCTCAACGCCTGCACGGGACAAGCGCCAACACAAGGAGCGTTTTCGCACTGGTGGCACATCACTGGCGTACTAATGCTGTCCAGCCGCTGTACCTTTAGCCGGGGTAAAAAGACATCGGCATTCAACTCCTGTTCAGACGGATGAGCGACTACACAGGCAACTTCACAGGTACGGCAGCCAATACAGTCAGCCGGATTAACGATAATTAACGATTTCATCACGATACCTTTGTATCAAACAGAGTTAACATATCGCGCGCCGCCTGCCTTCCTGCGGCCATTGCGGTAACAACCAGATCCGCGCCGTGAACGGCATCACCACCCGCAAAGACTTTTTTCAGATGCGTCTGAGTAGATAAGTATCCCGCGTCGCCGGTTTTAATCAGGCCCCATTTATCAAGTTTAATTCCGCTGCCCTGCAACCACGGCATCGCATGTGCCTGGAAACCAAAGGCCATAATCAGAACATCGGCGGGCAGCTCAAACTCCGACCCCGCCACCGGACGTGGACGACGGCGACCATCTGGCCCAGGCTCCCCCATTGCAGTACGAATCAGACCCACCGCAGTTAAACGCCCATCGTCATCACAGGCGATATATTGCGGCTGAACATTGAACTGAAACTCAACGCCTTCCTCGCGCGCGTTGACCACCTCTTTGCGAGAACCCGGCATACTGACTTCATCACGACGATAAGCACAGGTCACACTGGCGGCATTCAGACGGATGGAAGTACGCAAACAATCCATAGTCGTATCGCCCCCGCCCAATACCACGACTCGCTTACCTTCAACTTCCGTCAGCGGATACTCTCCAGACTCCGGCAATCCCATAAGCTGGCGGGTATGGGCGGTCAGGAACGGTAGCGCCTGAATGACACCGGGAGCGTCTTCATGCGGCAGATCTGCACGCATCATCCCGTAAGTCCCCACACCGAGGAAAACTGCGTCATATTCCACCGTTAACTCGTTGAAAGAGATATCGCGGCCAATTTCACAGTTGAGATGAAAGTCGATTCCCATTGCGGTGAATATCTCACGCCGCTGGCTTAATACCCTTTTATCGAGCTTGAACGGAGGAATGCCAAACGTTAGCATACCGCCAATTTCTGGATGACGATCAAAGACATCAACGTGAACGCCCGCGCGTGCCAGAATATCAGCACACCCCAGCCCCGCTGGCCCTGCGCCAATCACCGCCACTTTTTCCACGCGGGGAGCAACCAGGCTGACATCGGGACGCCAGCCCATCGCCAGCGCGGTATCGGTGATGTAGCGTTCCAGATTCCCGATCGATACAGCGCCAGAGTGATCTTTTAACGTACATGCGCCTTCACAAAGCCTGTCCTGTGGACATACCCTGCCGCAAATTTCTGGTAAGGAGCTGGTCTGGTGACAGAGTTCTGCCGCTTCAATAATCTTCCCTTCCTGTACCAGATGAACATAGTCGGGAATCGCATTATGCAGTGGGCAAAACCAGTTACAGTTGGCTTTCCCGGCACAATAAACACATCGCTCGCTTTCATAAGCCGCTTGTTGATGATCCAGCCCGCAATAAATTTCGCCAAAATGTTTTTTCCGCTCATTCGCTGGAATTTTATCTGCGCCTTTGCGTGGGTTAACAGGGAGCAACGCCGCGTGGCGGGATGGAGGAGTTCCCTCTGACGCTTTTCCTTGTGCCGTTTTGCGTTGGCGGGTCATTTTTATCTGCTGTAACCCTTTATCATCCATCAGCCGTAACGCCTGTGTTGGGCAACTCTCAATACAAGCTTGCGTGCCGGAACTGCGCTGGTTACAAAGGTCACATTTCTGCGCAATAGTATCGGCCATCTCAATGACCCCAAAGGGGCAAGCGATTGCGCATCTTTTACAACCAATACATTTTTGTTCGTCCAGTTGTACGCTATCGGGCTGAAAAGTCAGAGCGTTTACCGGACAAGCCGTAACGCAGGGAGCATTGTTGCAATGATGGCAGGCCACCGGATTAGCCGCCAGCCCTTTCCCAACAACGTGGATACGGGGTCGAAAGTCACGATGACTCAGCGGCCAGAGTTCTTGATTGTGTGCCACCGCACAGGCAATTTCACAGGCATGGCAGCCTATACATTCCGCAGCATCAGCAGCGATAAACTTATTCATTTGCATCCCTTTCATTTGATGAGTTATGTCTTCTCAAATGTCGCGATGCAATAAACGGGCATATATTATAGAACATGCCCGATTTAATAATCATTTTGCTACTGAGATCAAATTATTGCCCCCCAATATATGCTGCTTTCATTCATTAAACATCATTACAAAAAACAGAAGTATCCGACTCAAAAACATTAAATGCGAGAGTCCGACATGCCAGAATGATTAAAGAAATATCAATATGAGAAAATTAGAGATAATTTCACTGCCCATTTATTTTCTCACTTTTTCGGTTTAACCGCGATTATGTGATTGCCTCCGCATTTCCATTCTATAACTCCCTCTCATCGCTAAAACTGGCATCCCACGAGCATGTCATTAGACAGTTTTATTAACGTAAACGGTTGCTTTTTACTCTGGCGAGCGAAAGGAGAATGACTGATGAGCGCCATAGATTCCCAATTACCCTCATCTTCAGGGCAAGACTGCCCCACTGATGAGGTTGACCGTATATTATCACCAGGAAAGTTGATCATACTCGGTCTGCAACACGTCCTTGTTATGTACGCAGGCGCGGTCGCTGTACCACTGATGATTGGTGACAGACTCGGCCTCTCCAAAGAAGCAATAGCAATGCTTATTAGCTCGGATCTCTTTTGCTGCGGGATCGTCACGTTATTGCAATGTATCGGTGTCGGCCGCTTTATGGGGATCCGCCTGCCGGTGATTATGTCGGTGACCTTTGCGGCTGTAACGCCAATGATTGCCATTGGGATGAACCCCGATATCGGCCTGCTGGGGATTTTTGGCGCGACTATCGCAGCAGGGTTTATCACAACATTATTAGCACCACTTATTGGTCGCTTAATGCCTTTGTTCCCACCGCTGGTTACCGGTGTAGTTATTACCTCTATCGGGCTGAGTATTATTCAGGTTGGTATTGACTGGGCTGCTGGTGGTAAGGGCAATCCGCAATATGGCAATCCCGTTTATTTAGGCATCTCTTTCGCAGTCTTAATTTTTATCTTGCTCATTACTCGCTATGCGAAAGGATTTATGTCCAACGTTGCCGTATTACTGGGGATTGTATTTGGCTTCTTCCTTTCATGGATGATGAACGAAGTAAATCTGTCCGGATTATATGATGCATCGTGGTTTGCCATTGTCACGCCAATGTCGTTTGGTATGCCAGTTTTCGATCCTGTTTCCATTCTGACCATGACCGCCGTGTTAATCATCGTGTTTATTGAGTCAATGGGGATGTTCCTGGCTTTGGGGGAAATTGTTGGTCGAAAACTTTCTTCACAAGACATTATTCGCGGGCTGCGCGTAGATGGTGTCGGAACAATGATTGGCGGTACATTTAACAGCTTCCCGCATACCTCATTTTCGCAGAACGTCGGTCTGGTCAGCGTAACACGCGTTCACAGTCGCTGGGTGTGTATCTCTTCCGGGATCATTCTTATTCTGTTCGGTATGGTGCCCAAAATGGCAGTGCTGGTAGCTTCCATTCCGCAATTTGTACTTGGTGGCGCAGGGCTTGTCATGTTCGGCATGGTGCTGGCGACAGGGATCCGTATTCTGTCGCGTTGTAACTACACCACCAACCGTTACAACCTCTATATTGTGGCAATCAGCCTTGGCGTGGGCATGACCCCAACGCTTTCTCACGATTTCTTTTCTAAGTTACCAGCCGTACTACAACCATTGCTGCATAGCGGCATTATGTTGGCAACCCTTAGCGCTGTTGTGCTGAACGTTTTCTTTAATGGCTATCAGCATCATGCCGATTTGGTGAAAGAATCTGTCTCTGATAAAGATTTAAAAGTCAGGACAGTACGCATGTGGCTTCTGATGCGCAAGCTGAAGAAAAATGAGCATGGTGAATAATATGAATCTTGTAATGCGCGCTATATTCAGCCTGTTATTGCTCTTTATGATCTCCATTCCTGTCATTTCTGACTGTGTTGCAATGGCTATTGAAAGTCGCTTCAAATATATGATGCTGCTTTTTTAGCTGACATTCCTCTGTCGGCATCCGCTCAAAACGGGCGGTTGCCGATAACACTCACTTGGTTAATCATTTAACATTTTAGTTATCTATAATGACGAATGATTAGAATTACATGTGAGAAATTATGCCAACGGAACACGTCATTTTACTGAATACACAGGGAGTCCCTTCGGGAACACTGGAAAAATATGCTGCACACACGGCTGATACCCCCTTACATCTCGCGTTCTCCTGTTGGCTATTTAACGCCAAAGGACAATTGCTGGTTACTCGCCGTGCACTAAACAAAAAAGCGTGGCCAGGTGTGTGGACCAACTCGGTATGCGGACATCCGCAACTGGGTGAAAGCAATGAAGAGGCGGTGATCCGCCGTTGCCGCTATGAACTGGGCGTAGAAATAACACCACCCGAACCGGTTTATCCAGACTTCCACTATCGCGCCACTGACCCGAATGGCATTGTCGAAAATGAAGTATGCCCGGTATTTGCCGCACGAATTACCAGTACGTTACAGCTCAACGATGATGAAGTGATCGATTATCAATGGTGTGATTTAGCGGAAGTATTACGCAGTATTGATGCCACACCGTGGGCGTTCAGTCCGTGGATGGTCATGCAGGCGACAAACAGCGAAGCCAGAAAAATGTTGTCAGCCTTCGCGCAACAAAAATAAAAAACCCCGACAAATGCCGGGGCTGTGTGCTTACGCGTAAGGCTTATTTTACCGGACGCATCGCCGGGAACAGAATCACGTCACGGATAGTGTGGCTGTTGGTGAACAGCATAACCATACGGTCGATACCAATTCCCAGACCTGCTGTCGGCGGCAGACCATGTTCCAGTGCAGTAACGTAATCTTCATCGTAGAACATTGCTTCATCGTCGCCTGCATCTTTTGCTGCAACCTGATCGAGGAAACGCTGTGCCTGATCTTCAGCATCATTCAGTTCGCTAAAGCCGTTACCGATTTCACGACCACCAATGAAGAACTCAAAGCGATCGGTGATTTCCGGGTTGACGTCGTTACGGCGCGCCAACGGAGAAACTTCTGCCGGATATTCAGTAATGAAGGTCGGTTGAATCAGATTCGCTTCTGCCACTTCGTCGAAGATCTCAGTGACGATACGACCCAGACCCCAGCTCTTCTCCACGTGAATGCCGAGAGATTCAGCAATCGCCTTCGCAGAGTCGAAGTTATCCAGATCCGCCATATCAGTTTCCGGACGATATTTCTTAATCGCTTCACGCATGGTCAGTTTTTCGAACGGCTTACCGAAGTCCAGCTTCACATCACCGTAAGTCACTTCAGTCTTACCGAGAATATCCTGCGCCAGAGTGCGGAACAGCGATTCGGTCAGTTCAATCAGATCTTTGTAATCCGCGTAAGCCATATAGAGTTCCATCATGGTGAACTCTGGGTTATGACGCACGGAAATACCTTCGTTACGGAAGTTACGGTTGATTTCGAACACACGTTCAAAGCCACCAACCACCAGACGCTTGAGGTACAGTTCCGGCGCAATACGCAGGTACATGTCGAGATCCAACGCATTGTGATGGGTAATAAACGGACGCGCCGCCGCACCGCCAGGGATCACCTGCATCATCGGGGTTTCAACTTCCATAAAGCCGCGGTTCACCATGAACTGACGGATGCCAGCGAGGATCTGCGAGCGAACTTTAAAGGTGTTGCGGGATTCATCGTTAGAGATGAGGTCCAGATAACGCTGACGATAACGCGCTTCCTGATCCTGCAAACCGTGGAATTTGTCCGGCAGTGGACGCAGTGCTTTGGTCAGCAGACGCAGCTCGGTGCAGTGGATCGACAGTTCGCCGGTCTTGGTTTTAAACAGCTTACCTTTTGCGCCGATAATATCGCCAAGATCCCATTTCTTAAATTGATCGTTATAAACGCCTTCCGGCAGATCATCACGAGCGACATATAACTGAATGCGGCCACCGACGTCCTGCAGGGTAACGAAGGAGGCTTTACCCATGATTCGACGAGTCATCATGCGACCAGCAACAGCCACTTCGATGTTCAACTCCTCCAGCTCTTCGTTCTCTTTGTCGTCGAAGTCTGTATGCAGTTGGTCAGAAGTATGGTCGCGACGAAAATCGTTCGGAAAAGCAACCCCCTGCTCACGCAGGTTCGCCAGCTTTTCGCGACGGGTTTTCAGTTCATTGTTAAGATCGGTTACCGCGTCAGTGCCTTGTACGTGTTGTTCAGACATGTTGGTTCCTTATAACCCAGCTTTCAAACTTGCTTCGATAAATTGATCCAGGCTGCCATCCAGCACTGCCTGCGTATTGCGGGTTTCCACCCCGGTGCGCAGATCTTTAATGCGGGAGTCATCAAGGACATAAGAACGAATCTGGCTGCCCCAGCCGATGTCAGATTTATTGTCTTCCATCGCCTGTTTCTCAGCGTTCTTCTTCTGCATCTCCAGCTCATAAAGCTTCGCTTTCATCTGCTTCATGGCCTGGTCTTTGTTCTTGTGCTGGGAACGGTCGTTCTGGCACTGAGTCACAATCCCTGTCGGGATGTGGGTAATACGCACCGCAGATTCGGTACGGTTAACGTGCTGACCGCCCGCACCGGATGCGCGATAAACATCAATGCGCAGATCCGCTGGGTTGATTTCGATATCGATATCGTCATCTACTTCTGGATAAACAAATGCGGAACTAAAGGACGTGTGGCGACGGCCACCGGAGTCAAACGGGCTCTTACGCACCAGACGGTGAACGCCGGTTTCTGTGCGCAGCCAACCGTAAGCGTAATCACCGGAGATCTTGATAGTCACGGATTTAATACCCGCCACTTCACCTTCCGACTCTTCGATAATTTCAGTTTTAAAACCACGTGATTCTGCCCAGCGCAGATACATACGCTCAAGCATGCTCGCCCAATCCTGCGCTTCTGTGCCGCCGGAGCCCGCCTGGATATCGAGGTAGCAATCGGCGCTGTCATATTCGCCGGAGAACATGCGGCGGAACTCAAGCTGCGCCAGTTTTTCTTCCAGGGCGTCGAGTTCAGCAACGGCTTCGTTAAAGGTTTCTTCGTCGTCGGCTTCTACTGCCAGTTCCAGCAGACCGGAAACATCTTCCAGCCCTTGTTTCATTTGGTCGAGAGTATCGACAACAGCCTCGAGGGAGGAACGCTCTTTACCCAGCGCCTGCGCACGCTCAGGCTCGTTCCAGACATCCGGCTGTTCCAGCTCGGCGTTTACTTCTTCCAGACGCTCTTTCTTGGCGTCGTAGTCAAAGATACCCCCTAAGAACGTCGGAGCGTTCCGTGAGGTCCTGAATGCGATTCTTTACCGGATTAATTTCAAACATGGTCTGATTTCTTTTATTGAGCTAGTCAAAATGCGGTGATAAGAGCGGGATTGTACCCAATCCACACTCTTTTTTATAGAGAAGATGACGCTAAATTGGCCAGATATTGTCGATGATAATCTGTAGATTGCTGTTGCCGCGAAACTCGTTGATATCCAGTTTGTAAGCCAGTTGCACTTCGCGCACGCCGTTATCTGGCCAAAGAGCCGTATCAACGTTAAACGCAATACCATCCAGTAGCGGGCCGCCGCCGACCGGTTCAACCATAACCTTCAGATGGCGCTCCCCCACCAGGCGCTGTTGCAGCAGGCGGAAATGGCCGTCAAACAGCGGTTCCGGGAACATCTGCCCCCACGGACCGGCATCACGCAGCAGTTGCGCGACTTCCATTGTCATCTCCGCTGCACTTAACGGGCCGTCTGACACAACTTCGCCTTGCAATAAAGAAGGATCAAGCCACTCGGTAACCAGCTCGCCAAAGCGTTGCTGAAAGAGTTCAAATTTATCCTCTTCCAGCGACAATCCTGCCGCCATCGCATGACCGCCAAACTTGAGCATCATGCCAGGGTAGAGCGTGTCTAACCGCTCCAGCGCATCGCGCATATGCAGTCCCTGAATGGAGCGACCGGAACCTTTCAGCGTACCATCACCTGCAGGCGCAAAGGCGATAACCGGACGATGAAAACGCTCTTTGATGCGCGAAGCCAGAATACCAACGACGCCCTGATGCCATTCAGGGTGATACATTGCCAGCCCGCCGGGCAGTGTATCGCGACTACGCTCCAGTTGCTCACACAGGGTCAATGCTTCGACCTGCATTCCCTGTTCGATCTCTTTACGTGTCTGGTTTAACGCATCAAGCTCATTGGCCAGAACGCGCGCTTCACCGATGTTGTCGCAAAGCAGCAACGCCACGCCAACGGACATATCATCCAGTCGCCCGGCAGCATTGAGACGCGGCCCCAGCGCAAAACCTAAATCGCTGGCAGCGAGTTTTTGCGGATCGCGATTTGCCACTTCCAGCAGAGCTTTAATCCCCGGTCGGCACTTCCCGGCACGAATACGGCTCATCCCTTGCCAGGTCAGGATGCGGTTATTGGCGTCCAGTGGCACAACATCCGCCACAGTCCCCAGAGCGACCAGATCCAGCAATTCCGCCAAATTGGGGATTGCGATGCCACGCTCATCAAACCATCCCTGATCACGTAAAAAGGTGCGTAACGCCAGCATCAGATAAAAGGCCACACCAACGCCTGCCAGTGATTTTGACGGGAACTCGCAGTCACGCAAATTGGGATTAATAATGGCTTCCGCCGCGGGTAACGTTTCGCCGGGTAAATGGTGATCGGTAACAATAACCGGAATGCCCAGCGAGCGAGCGTGTTCAACACCTGCGTGGGAAGAAATACCGTTATCAACCGTTACAATCAACTGCGCACCACGCGCATAAGCTTGATCGACCACTTCCGGACTTAAACCATAACCGTCTTCAAAACGGTTTGGCACCAGATAGTCGATGTTGTCACAGCCGAGAGAACGCATCGCCAGCACGCTAAGGGCTGTGCTGGTGGCTCCGTCGGCGTCGAAATCCCCGACCACAATAATCCGCGTTCCTTCACGAAAAGCGTTGTAAAGGATCTCAACAGCCTTTTCGACACCGCTCAGTTGCTGCCAGGGCAACATACCTTTAACACTGCGCTCCAGTTCCTGCGCGCTGCGCACGCCCCGACTGGCGTATAAACGGCGCAGCAAGGGGGGCAGGTCAGCGGGCAAGTCTGCCGTTTCGTCGACTTCACGACGACGAAGTTGTATCTGTTGTTTCACGCGAATTATTTACCGCTGGTCATTTTTTGATGTTCGTCGAGGAATGCTTTCATCTCTTTCGGCGGCTGGTAGCCCGGCACCAGAGTACCGTTATTCAGCACAACCGCCGGAGTACCACTAACACCAAGCTGTACGCCAAGTGCGTAATGGTCGGCAATATCGATATCGCAACTTGCCGGAGTAACAGCTTTGCCTGCCATTACGTCATCAAAGGCTTTGTTTTTATCTTTTGCACACCAAATGGCTTTCATTTGTTGCTCCGCCTGGCTTTCCAGCCCCTGACGCGGGAACGCGAGATAACGCACGGTGATCCCCAGCGCGTTGTAGTCAGCCATCTGCTCATGCAGTTTGTGGCAGTAACCGCAGGTAATGTCGGTAAACACGGTGATGACGTGCTTTTCTTGCGGCGCTTTGTAGATAATCATCTCTTTTTCCAGCGCATTCAGTTGCTTTAACAGCATCTGGTTGGTGACGTTGACCGGTGCCACGCCGCTAACATCATACATTGGCCCCTGAATGATGTGTTTACCGTCATCGGTGATATACAGCACGCCGCTGTTAGTTAGCACTGTTTTCATACCAGCAACGGGCGCGGGCTGAATATCGCTGCTTTTGATGCCCATTTTAGCTAACGTTTGTTGTATTGCCGCGTCATCCGCCTGAACAAAGCCAGAAAACGTCGCCAACAAAGTAAACAACATAAAACCTTTCTTCATAAATCATCCTGTTCTTTTCAGCTATCACGCCCGCGGGTGATGCTGTTGATGAAGTTGCCGCAGACGCTCAGTGGCGACATGCGTATAAATTTGAGTCGTGGAGAGATCACTGTGACCCAGCAACATCTGCACCACACGTAAATCCGCACCATGATTTAACAAATGGGTGGCAAAGGCGTGACGCAACACGTGCGGCGATAACTTTTCGCTGTCGATCCCCGCCAGCACAGCATAGTGTTTAATGCGATGCCAGAAAGTCTGCCGCGTCATTTGCTGCGCGCGCTGGCTGGGAAACAGTACATCAATCGACACACCGTTTAACAACCACGGTCGCCCATGTTCCAGATAGGTTTCCAGCCAGTAGACCGCCTCTTCACCTAACGGCACCAGTCGCTCTTTGTTGCCTTTACCTATTACCCGCACCACCCCCTGACGCAAGCTGATATCACTCATCGTCAGACCGACAAGTTCAGAAACGCGCAACCCGGTAGCATACAACACTTCGAGCATCGCTTTGTCACGCAGTTCCAGTGGCTGATCCACCAGCGGTGCCTGCAATAACCTTTCGACCTGCGCTTCACTTAAATCTTTCGGTAAGCGCTGGGGTAATTTCGGTGAAGCAAGATGCGCACTGGGATCGTCTTCACGAAACTTTTCGCGGTAAAGATACTGGAACAATCGGCGCACCGCACTCAATAAACGGGCTGAACTGGTGGCTTTATACCCGCCCTCCAGCCGTTCTGCCAATAATGCCTGTAAGTCACCGCTTTGCGCCGTTGCCAGCGTTAGCCCACGATGATGCAACCACTCCACCATCATTGACAGATCGCGGCGATATGCGTTCAACGTATTTTCTGCCAGATTTTTTTCCAGCCACAGGGCATCAAGAAATTGCTCGATGCGTGCCAAATCTTGTTTCACTTGCGCCCCTTACATTTCTCGTTTGATGCATTATGCCTTATTGTGCCGTGACTAAAACGATTCTGATACACTAGCCGCAAAAGCCACAGCAGAATCGAGAAGCTTACGTTATGAATATGGGTCTTTTTTACGGTTCCAGCACCTGTTACACCGAAATGGCGGCGGAAAAAATCCGCGATATTATCGGTCCAGAACTGGTGACCTTACATAACCTCAAGGACGACTCCCCTAAATTAATGGAGCAATACGATGTGCTCATTCTGGGAATTCCGACCTGGGATTTTGGTGAAATCCAGGAGGATTGGGAGGCCGTCTGGGATCAGCTCGACGACCTGAACCTCGAAGGTAAAATTGTTGCGCTGTATGGGCTGGGCGATCAACTCGGGTATGGCGAGTGGTTCCTCGATGCGCTCGGAATGCTGCATGACAAACTCTCAACCAAAGGCGTGAAGTTCGTCGGTTACTGGCCAACGGAAGGATATGAATTCACCAGCCCGAAACCCGTTATTGCTGACGGACAACTGTTTGTCGGCCTGGCGCTGGATGAAACCAACCAGTATGACCTCAGCGATGAGCGTATTCAGAGCTGGTGCGAGCAAATTCTTAATGAAATGGCGGAACACTACGCCTGATTTCCCTGACGGCTTAGCGTATTTGCTTCGCCGTCATCGTATCTCTTGCTGTAGCAAAATTCGCCGTAAATCACGCCATTCGGCTTCGTCCATGCTGTCTGCTGCCAGCCACAAATGCTGACGTTTGCCGCTATCAGAACGTAAACGTAACATCATGCCGCTTTTAATCATCCACGGCGTTTTGACGATGCTCCATTCCTGTCCTTGCCAACGTAAACGCCCATCCATCAGCAGGCGAATCTCTCCCTGACGGGAATTAATGCGTCGCTGGCTGCGAACGCAATCAAACACCACCAGCGAAAGCAACACCAGCCATAGCGGGGTGTAACTAAGTGGCCATGGCATGAGTAAAATAACTGCGGCAACCAGCCCATGAATCAGCAGGGAAAGCCACTGCGCGCGCCAGGAGACGCGTAATTCAGATTGCCACAGGACCACGATCCCGGTTCCGTGTCTGAATGAGTCTGACCATCATTTCCAGTTCTGCATCGGCAGGTTTACCATGATTCATCAGCCAGTTGAACAGGTCCGGATCGTCGCATTCCAGCAGACGAATAAAGATGCGTTTTTCGTCATCGCTTAAGCTGTCGTACTCATGTTCGAAAAACGGCATGATTGAAATATCGAGTTCACGCATACCGCGGCGGCATGCCCAATGAATGCGGGCTTTGTTGTTAATATCCATTTTCTTCCTGTCTCACGAAAATCCAGTACCAGGATATTGTAACGTGTTTTTCGACTTCTTTTGCGGGAATATCGGTAAACACAATCGCGATCGCGAAATTAATCCACAACAATTCAATGGCTTCATTTTTTTGGAAGTCATCTCGCAAAGCGAATCAGAAGGCACGGATCGCGTAGTGAAAGCACTTGCAATGCCCCATAGCTCTTTTACCATTAGTCATTAATTACGCCGTTTGTAAAACAGGACTCCATTATGGCTTTTACACCTTTTCCTCCCCGTCAGCCCACGGCTTCTGCCCGTTTACCGCTGACGTTGATGACGCTTGATGATTGGGCGCTTGCCACCATTACCGGCGCAGATAGCGAAAAATATATGCAGGGCCAGGTAACGGCAGATGTCAGCCAGATGACCGAAGACCAGCATCTGCTTGCCGCGCACTGCGATGCCAAAGGTAAGATGTGGAGCAATTTACGTCTGTTCCGCGACGGCGACGGTTTTGCCTGGATTGAACGTCGCAGCGTGCGCGACAACCAGCTTACCGAACTGAAAAAATATGCGGTCTTCTCTAAAGTGACTATCGTCCCGGACGATGAACGTGTACTGCTTGGTGTTGCCGGGTTCCAGGCGCGCGCCGCATTAGCGAATCTTTTCAGTGAGCTGCCGACTCAGGAAAAACAGGTAGTCAGAGAAGGCGCGACAACCCTACTTTGGTTTGAACATCCGGCAGAGCGTTTTCTGATCGTCACCGATGAAGCCACCGCCAATATGCTGACCGATAAACTTCGCGGTGAAGCGGAGTTGAACAATAGCCAACAGTGGCTGGCGTTGAATATTGAAGCGGGTTTCCCGGTGATTGACGCGGCCAACAGTGGGCAGTTTATCCCACAAGCGACGAATATTCAGGCGCTGGGTGGGATCAGCTTTAAGAAGGGTTGCTACACCGGACAAGAGATGGTGGCACGAGCTAAATTCCGCGGTGCCAACAAACGTGCACTCTGGTTGCTGGCGGGTAGTGCCAGTCGTGTGCCGGAAGTGGGCGAAGACTTAGAACTGAAAATGGGCGAGAACTGGCGTCGTACCGGAACCGTACTGGCGGCGGTAAAACTGGACGATGGTCATGTCGTGGTTCAGGTAGTCATGAATAACGATATGGAGCCGGACAGCATCTTCCGCGTTCGTGACGATGCGAATACGCTGCATATCGAGCCGCTACCTTATTCGCTGGAAGAGTAAATCTCTGTATCGCTCCTGGCATCTATTGCCTGATGCGGCGCTGACACGTCTTATCAGGCATGGGAGTGGGTATCTGTTTTCACAATGGGCACGCTACCCGTAAGCCGGATAAGGCGTTTTCGCCGTATCCGGCGGTTGTGCGCCAATTACGCCTGCCCAATATACAAATAGATCGCCAGGAAATGGCACACGCTGCCGCCGAGCACAAATCCGTGCCAGATGGCATGGTTGTATGGGATGCGTTTGCAGACGTAGAAAATTACGCCAAGCGAGTAAACCACGCCGCCTACCGCCAGTAAGGTAACGCTGCCCGCCGCGAGCTTCACTGCCATTTCATAAATAACCACCAGCGACAACCAGCCCATAGCCAGATAGGTCACCAGCGATAATATTTTAAATCGGTGCGCGATGGTCAGCTTGAACAGAATCCCCAGCAGCGCCATGCTCCAGATAACAATCATCAGCCCGCGCGCCAGCGGTGAATCCAGCCCCACCAGCAAAAAAGGTGTGTAAGTTCCGGCAATCAACAGATAAATGGCGCAGTGGTCAAATTTCTTCAGCCACATTTTTGCCCGTTGATGGGGAATAGCGTGATACAGCGTCGAGGCCAGAAACAGCAGGATCATACTACCGCCATAGAGGCTATAACTGGTTATCGCCGTGGCGCTGGCGTTGAGATCAACAGCCTGAACCAGTAGTAACACCAGCCCGACAATGCCAAACACCAGTCCGATACCATGACTGACACTATTGGCAATTTCCTCTGCCAGCGAATATCCCTGTTTAGAGAGGGGCTTCTGAACCATAACTTACTCCGGAGAACGTCCACGCGCGTGATTGCAACTCCAGCGTAACTGAGAATAGTTCCAGTGAACACCTGTTAGCTAAAATAAATTCTGATTTGAGAGTAATCTCCGAAAAATCATGAAATTAAATATAAAGTTTCAGCTAACAGGCGTTAGTTCAACTTAAAGGCATTTAAATTCAATTACATAAAACTGCGTCTGACCGGGATAGATGTCAGCAATGACCTTTTTCAGTTCAGCCAGAGTCATATTTTCCTGTTGCGCATGTTTTTCTGTGAGAGTATCCAGCGTCACTGTTGAAGTTGCGGTGACTTCAATAGTGCAAAAATAGCCATCATCTTCAAAGCGCCCGACGCGAAGTACATCGCCCGTTTTAAAGTGCGATTCAGATTCGTCACGGATGGTGATGGTTTTACGCCCAGCCAGAATGTCATCCTGGAAACGTTGAAAAAAAGTGATGTCGTTTGGCTGCATGGTAATATTTCCTGTAAGAATTGACTCATTTGGAGCCTATGATAGTGAAAAAACTCACCTTACCGAAAGATTTCTTATGGGGCGGCGCAGTTGCCGCCCATCAGGTCGAAGGCGGCTGGAACAAAGGCGGCAAAGGGCCAAGCATTTGTGACGTTCTGACCGGCGGCGCACACGGCGTACCGCGCGAAATCACCAAAGAAGTCTTGCCAGGCAAATACTATCCGAACCATGAAGCAGTAGATTTTTATGGTCACTATAAGGAAGACATCAAGCTGTTTGCCGAAATGGGCTTCAAATGTTTTCGTACTTCCATCGCCTGGACGCGCATTTTCCCGAAAGGCGATGAAGCCCAGCCTAATGAAGAAGGGCTGAAGTTTTACGACGCCCTGTTCGATGAACTGCTGAAATACAACATTGAACCGGTGATCACCCTTTCTCACTTTGAAATGCCGCTACATCTGGTGCAGCAATACGGCAGTTGGACCAACCGTAAGGTGGTTGATTTCTTTGTACGTTTTGCTGAAGTGGTGTTTGAACGCTATAAGCACAAAGTCAAATACTGGATGACCTTCAACGAGATTAACAACCAGCGTAACTGGCGCGCACCGCTGTTTGGCTATTGCTGCTCTGGCGTGGTTTATACCGAACATGAAAATCCAGAAGAGACGATGTACCAGGTGCTGCATCATCAGTTTGTTGCCAGCGCCCTGGCGGTGAAAGCGGCACGTCGCATCAACCCGGAGATGAAAGTCGGTTGTATGCTGGCAATGGTGCCACTTTATCCTTACTCCTGTAACCCGGACGATGTGATGTTCGCCCAGGAATCGATGCGCGAACGTTATGTCTTTACCGATGTGCAACTGCGCGGCTATTACCCGTCCTATGTGTTGAACGAGTGGGAGCGTCGCGGATTTAACATCAAAATGGAAGATGGCGATCTGAATGTACTGCACGAAGGTACCTGCGATTATCTCGGCTTCAGCTATTACATGACCAACGCGGTAAAAGCCGAAGGCGGCACCGGTGATGCGATTTCTGGTTTCGAAGGCAGCGTGCCGAACCCATATGTGAAAGCCTCTGACTGGGGCTGGCAGATTGATCCGGTGGGTCTGCGTTACGCGCTCTGCGAACTGTATGAGCGTTATCAGAAGCCTCTATTTATCGTCGAAAACGGTTTTGGCGCTTACGATAAAGTAGAAGAGGACGGCAGCATCAACGATGACTACCGCATTGATTACCTGCGCGCCCACATTGAAGAGATGAAAAAAGCGGTGACTTACGATGGCGTCGATCTGATGGGCTACACGCCGTGGGGCTGCATCGACTGCGTATCATTCACCACCGGGCAGTACAGCAAACGCTACGGTTTTATCTATGTGAATAAGCATGACGACGGTACTGGTGATATGTCGCGTTCACGTAAGAAGAGCTTTAACTGGTACAAAGAGGTGATCGCCAGCAACGGCGAGAAACTTTAATTAGCCGATGTGCCTGATGCGCCCCGCTCATCAGGCCTGGAGCTCCTGTCATATATTGAACTCCAGGATTTTGTATTTACGCTTCATCCGACACACAAAGCGCACCTTATTAACAAACTAAAAAGGCGCCGAAGCGCCTTTAGAAGATAGTCAAATCAGTTAATTACTGGTATTCGCTAATCGGTACGCAGGAACAGAACAGGTTACGGTCACCGTAAACATCGTCCAGACGTTTCACCGTCGGCCAGTATTTGTCTGCCACGCCTGCCGGGAACACCGCAATTTCACGGCTGTACGGATGCCCCCACTCAGCAACCAGTTCGTTCTGAATGTGCGGCGCGTTTACCAACGGGTTATCTTCCAGCGGCCAGACTCCGGCTTTCACCTGGTCAATTTCCGCACGGATAGCCAGCATCGCGTCAATAAAGCGATCCAGTTCCACTTTGCTTTCGGATTCAGTCGGTTCCACCATCAGCGTCCCCGCAACCGGGAATGACATTGTCGGCGCGTGGAAACCGTAGTCGATCAGACGTTTGGCTATATCCAGCTCGCTGATGCCGGTTTCTTCTTTCAGCGGACGAATATCGAGAATACATTCGTGCGCCACGCGACCATCGCGACCGGTATACAGCACCGGGAAGGCATCCTGCAGGCGGCTGGCAATATAGTTGGCGTTAAGAATTGCTACCTGGCTTGCTTTTTTAAGCCCTTCTGCGCCCATCATGCGAATGTACATCCAACTGATTGGCAGAATGGATGCACTACCGAACGGTGCCGCAGAAACCGCGCCCTGACGGGTTAACATGCCTTCGATTTGTACCACGCTATGACCCGGCACAAACGGTGCCAGATGCGATTTCACGCCGATCGGCCCCATACCCGGGCCGCCACCGCCGTGCGGAATACAGAAAGTTTTATGCAGGTTGAGGTGCGAAACGTCCGCACCAATAAAGCCCGGTGAAGTGATGCCGACCTGGGCGTTCATGTTTGCGCCATCAAGGTAAACCTGACCGCCAAACTGATGCACGATTTCACACACTTCACGGATTGTTTCTTCGTACACACCGTGGGTGGATGGATAAGTCACCATGATGCAGGAGAGATTATCGCCAGCCTGTTCCGCTTTCGCGCGCAGGTCAGTCAAATCGATATTGCCGTTTTTATCACATGCCACGACCACCACCTGCATTCCCGCCATATGCGCAGAAGCTGGGTTAGTCCCGTGGGCAGATGCCGGGATCAGGCAGATATCACGATGCCCTTCGTTGCGGCTTTCATGGTAATGACGAATCGCCAGCAGGCCCGCGTATTCACCCTGAGCACCGGAGTTCGGCTGCATACAGACGGTGTCATAACCAGTCAGTTTGACCAGCCAGTCAGCCAGTTGCGCAATCATCTGCTGATAACCTTCGGCCTGCTCCGGTGGGCAGAACGGGTGCAGTTCAGCAAACTCCGGCCAGGTGATCGGGATCATCTCGGCGGCGGCGTTCAGTTTCATGGTGCAGGAACCCAGCGGGATCATCGCCTGATTCAGCGCCAGATCTTTACGCTCCAGCGAATGCATATAGCGCATCATTTCGGTTTCGCTGTGGTAGCGATTAAATACCGGGTGCGTCAGGATTTCATCGTCGCGCAACATTACAGGCTGGATAGAGCGGCTGTCGTGAGCCACGTCTTTGTCCAGCGTGTCGATATCCAGCCCGTGATTATCACCCAGCAGCACGCTGAAAAGCTGCATCACGTTTTCACGCGTCGTGGTTTCATCAAGGGTGATCCCCACGGCGTTCAGAATGTCGCTACGCAGGTTGATTTCAGCCGCTTCGGCACGCGCCAGCACGCCTGCTTTGTCAGCTACGTCTACACACAACGTGTCGAAATAGTACGCATGGCGCAGCTTCAGACCTTTTTGTTGCAGGCCAGCAGCCAGAATATCGGTCAGACGATGAATGCGGTTAGCGATGCGTTTCAGGCCAACCGGACCGTGATAAACGGCATACAGGCTGGCGATGTTTGCCAGCAGTACCTGGGAAGTACAAATGTTGGAGTTCGCTTTCTCGCGGCGAATATGTTGTTCGCGAGTCTGCATCGCCATTCGCAGCGCGGTATTGCCTGCGGCATCTTTCGATACACCAATAATACGGCCCGGCATAGAACGTTTATATTCATCTTTCGCCGCAAAGAAGGCCGCGTGCGGGCCACCGTAGCCCATCGGCACACCGAAGCGTTGCGCCGAACCAAAGACAATATCCGCGCCCTGTTTTCCCGGTGCAGTAAGCAGCACCAGTGCCATAATGTCAGCGGCAACACTGACCACAATTTTGCGTGATTTCAGTTCGCTGATAAGCGTTGTGTAATCGTGGATTTCACCGGTAGTGCCAACCTGCTGTAACAGCACGCCGAACACTTCCTGATGATCGAGCACTTTTTGCGCGTCATCGACAATCACTTCAAAACCAAAGGTTTCTGCACGGGTGCGAACCACATCCAGCGTTTGCGGATGAACGTCAGAAGCAACGAAGAAGCGATTGGCATTTTTCAGTTTGCTGACGCGTTTAGCCATCGCCATTGCTTCAGCGGCTGCGGTAGCTTCGTCCAGCAGAGACGCCGAAGCCATATCCAGCCCGGTCAGATCCAACGTTACCTGCTGGAAGTTGAGCAGGGCTTCGAGGCGGCCCTGGGAGACTTCAGGCTGATACGGGGTATACGCGGTATACCAGCCCGGATTTTCCAGCATGTTGCGCAGAATAACCGGCGGCAACTGCACGGCGGTGTAACCCATGCCGATGTAAGACGTGAAGCGTTTATTGCGACTGGCAATAGCCTTGAGTTCCGCCAGCGCGGCGTATTCGGTCGCCGGTGCGCCAACCTGCGGCGGGGTCGCAAGCTGAATATCTTTCGGCACAATCTGGCCGATCAGCGCGTTTAACGATTGTGCGCCAACGGCATTCAGCATTTCTTGCTGTTGCGCGGCGTCCGGTCCGATATGGCGTTCAATAAAAGCGCCGCTGTTTTCAAGCTGGCTTAACGTCTGTGTCATGAGCGATGGTTCCTGAAACGTGCAGTGAATTGTGAACCTCCCTTCTTGCGAAGAGAGTAAGGGTGAGGCGTAAATTTTCCTCACCCTGCCCCTCTCCCAAAGAAGAGGGATAAAGCCGTTACTCGTCTTCTAACAATGCTTCGTATGCGGTGGCGTCCAGCAGTGATTCCAGTTCGCTTTCATCGCTGGCTTTGATTTTAAAGATCCAGCCGCCAGTGTATGGCTCGCTGTTTACCAGTTCCGGGGAGTCGCTCAGTGCGTCGTTCACCGCTACGATTTCACCACTTACTGGCGCATAAATGTCTGACGCCGCTTTTACTGATTCGGCAACCGCGCAGTCATCGCCCGCGCTTACCGTTGCGCCCACTTCCGGCAGGTCAACAAACACCATATCGCCTAACAGTTCCTGAGCATGCTCGGTGATGCCAACGGTGTAAGTGCCGTCAGCTTCTTTACGCAGCCATTCGTGTTCTTTGCTGTATTTCAGTTCTGCTGGTACGTTGCTCATCAATCAATCTCCAAAAAAGTAAATCACGCGACGGCTTTGCCGTTACGCACAAAAACAGGTTTAGTCACTTTTACCGGCATTTCACGGTTGCGAATTTGCACAATCGCCGTTTCGCCAATGCCTTCCGGCACACGCGCCAGCGCAATGCTGTAACCCAGCGTTGGGGAGAAAGTCCCGCTGGTAATAATGCCTTCATGCTGATTACCCTGCGCGTCGGAAAAACGCACCGGCAGTTCATTACGCAGCACACCTTTTTCGGTCATCACCAGACCAACCAGTTTCTCTGTGCCATGTTCACGCTGCACTTCCAGTGCTTCACGACCGATGAAGTCACGGTCAGTCGGTTCCCAGGCGATGGTCCAGCCCATGTTGGCTGCCAGCGGCGAGATGGTTTCGTCCATCTCCTGACCATAAAGATTCATGCCCGCTTCCAGACGCAGCGTATCACGCGCACCCAGACCGCATGGCTTAACGCCCGCTTCCACCAGCGCACGCCAGAAATCTGCTGCTTTTTCATTTGGCAGCGCAATTTCATAGCCCGCTTCGCCGGTATAACCGGTGGTGGCAATAAACAGATCGCCCGCCTGCACGCCAAAGAACGGCTTCATGCCTTCCACCGCCTGACGCTGGGCGTCATTAAACAGTGTGGCAGCTTTTACCTGAGCATTCGGCCCTTGTACGGCAATCATGGAAAGGTCATCACGAACGGTAATTTCAATGCCGAAGGGTTCAGCGTGTTGGGTTATCCAGGAGAGGTCTTTTTCGCGGGTGGCGGAGTTAACAACGAGGCGGAAGAAATCTTCAGTGAAGTAGTAAACGATCAGGTCATCTATCACTCCGCCAGAGGCATTCAACATCCCGGAGTAGAGCGCTTTGCCACTTTTGGTGAGCTTCGCCACATCGTTCGCCAGCAGATAACGCAGAAACTCCCGGGTGCGGCTGCCGCGGAGATCGACGATGGTCATATGCGACACATCAAACATTCCGGCATCGGTTCGTACCGCATGATGTTCGTCGATTTGCGAACCGTAATGCAGCGGCATCATCCAGCCATGGAAATCCACCATGCGTGCGCCGCAAAGCGTGTGTTGTTCGTACAAAGGAGTCTGTTGTGCCATCTTGTCCTCATTGAATAAGCGGGGCTGACAACTTTTTCACAGTGAAATTATCACCACGAAACCCAGCATCGGAGCCACTCCCGGTCCCCAACGCAATCGTTCTCTTTTCTCTGAACTTACCACCGAAATAGACGGTTAACCATAAGGTAAAATTGATCATCACATTAGCTTATGGTTAAAAAACGCAAAAATCTCAACAGAATAAAAAACCAAAAATTGATTTTATTTTTATATAAATACAATGTATTAAGAAATTGAATTTGGATAAAGCAATATTAAGAACTGAAAATATGTCAAAAATCACTAAATCAAAAAATCGTAACATTAGAAAATATAATGCGAAATTGAAGGTGAAATTAGTTTATTTCAAATGAGGAAAATCTCCCGACAGAAAAACCGGGAGATTAAAGTGTGATGGGTATCAAATAAACAACAGAGGAGAAATTTTTAACGCAACCATTCAGGCAAATCATTTAACCCCATTGCCTGACGAATAAGCTGCGGCTTAACGCCAGGCAGCGTGTCGGCCAGTTTCAAACCAATATCGCGCAGCAGTTTTTTCGCCGGATTAGCTCCGGAAAAGAGATCGCGGAATCCCTGCATACTTGCCAGCATCAGCGCCGCACTGTGCTTGCGGCTGCGTTCATAGCGACGCAAGTAAATGTACTGCCCGATGTCTTTGCCCTGACGGTGCAGACGTTTCAGTTCGGCAATCAGCTCTGCGGCATCCATAAAGCCGAGATTCACCCCCTGCCCCGCCAGCGGGTGAATGGTATGCGCGGCGTCGCCCACCAACGCCAGGCGGTGAGCGGCAAACTGGCGGGCATAACGCCCCGTCAACGGGAACACCTGACGCTCGCTCTCAACCTTGCATAAGCCCAGGCGATTATCAAAAGCGATATTTAATGCGCGATTAAATTCATCTTCGCTCGCCTGCTGCATCCGCTGCGCCTCCTGAGGAGGTAATGACCAGACAATCGAGCAAAGATGCGGATCGCTCAGCGGCAAAAAAGCCAGAATGCCTTCACCGTGGAAAACCTGGCGCGCCACCGCTTCATGTGGTTCTTCAGTACGAATGGTCGCTACCAGCGCGTGATGCTGATAATCCCAGAAAGTCAGCGGGATATCGGCTTTGTTGCGCAACCAGGAATTTGCCCCGTCCGCGCCAATCACCAGACGCGCCGTTAACATGCTGCCGTCTTTCAGCGTCAGGAAGGTTTCGTTTTCCCCCCAGGCGACCTGCTGTAATTCTGCAGGGGCAAACAGGGTGATATCTGACGACTGTTGCGCTTTGTTCCACAGCGCGTAGTGAATCACTGCGTTTTCAACAATATGCCCAAGATGGCTATAGCCCATGCTTTGATCGTCAAAAGAGATGTGACCAAAACTGTCTTTATCCCACACTTCCATACCGTGATAGCAACTGGCTCTACGGGAGAGAATGTCCTGCCAGATGCCAAGACGGGTGAGTAATTTTTCGCTGGCGGCATTGATAGCCGAAACGCGCAGTTGTGGTGGTGCATCCGCCGCCAGAGGTTCCGGTACACGCTGTTCCAGTACGGCGACGCGTAAGCCGCTCCCCTGTAAGCCGCAGGCAACCGCCAGCCCCACCATGCCGCCGCCAACAATGGCTACATCAACACTTTGCATTGTTTATTCCTTAAAACCGCCTTCAACGCGCCACCCAACCGAGGGTGCGCTGCGTCAGCACATCGCGTGCCGGAGTGAATAATTCCATCGCCATCAGCCCGAGGTTGCGCCCGACAACCAGCGGCACCCAACGGTTGGCAAAAAGATGCACCAGACTGTCCGTAACGCCGATAGTCGCTTCGCGATCGCTCTGCCGACGCTGCTGGTAGCGGCACAATACGCCGTAATCACCAATGTCTTCACCACGTTCTTGCGCCTGAGTCAGGGTTTCTGCAAGGCTCATAACATCACGCATACCGAGGTTAAATCCTTGTCCGGCAATCGGATGCAGGGTTTGCGCTGCATTACCCACCAGCACGGTGCGATGGGTAATGGGTTTAGCGGCGCGGGTTAACGCCAGCGGATAAGCACTGCGTTTACCGGCGTGGGTAATTTGCCCCAGACGCCAGCCAAAAGCGGACTGGAGTTCACGGCAAAACGTCTCGTCGCTCCACGCCATGACCTCATCGCCCCGTTCCAGCGGGTGACACCAGACCAGCGAACAACGTCCGCCAGACATCGGCAACATCGCCAGCGGGCCATATTGCGTAAAGCGCTCAAAAGCACGGCCTTCATGCGCAACAGAGGTAGCAACATTAGCAATCACTGCCAGTTGTTCGTAAGGCTCTTGCTGCCAGTCAACGCCGCAGGTGGTCGCTAATGCTGAATGCGTACCATCAGCCGCAACCAGCACACGCCCCGTCAGCGTCTCGCCACTCTCCAGCGTTACGGCAACGTTATCCTGAGTACGAGAAACGTTAGCAACGCGATCCGGACAGTGCAGCGTCACGCCAGGCGCTTTGCGCAACAATGTAAACAGCCGTTGCCCGACATTGTGCAACTCAACAACCTGCCCCAGTGCCGCCAGTTGATAATCTTCTGCGGCGAGGGTGACGAATCCAGCATGACCGCAATCGCTGACATGAACAGTGGTGATGGCGGTTGCGCAATCAGCCAGAGATTGCCAGACGCCGATGCGCGCCAGTTGCTGGCAGGTGCCCGCCGCCAGCGCAATAGCTCGGCCATCAAAGCCAGGATGAACATGTGATTCCGGTGCAGTCGCTTCAATCAGATGTACCGGCAGCGCCCCGTGACTTAACCGGGAAATAGCCAGCGCCAGCGTCGCGCCAGCCATGCCGCCACCGACGATGATTACGCTCATTGCTTTCTCGCGGCCGCCATCAATGCTTCGATTTCTTCCGGCTTTTTCACCACGCTGGCGGTGAGGTTTTCGTTACCGGTTTCAGTAATCACAATATCGTCTTCAATACGAATGCCGATACCGCGATATTGTTCCGGCACATCTGCATCCGGCGCGATATACAGCCCCGGCTCTACGGTCAAAGCCATACCCGGTTCAAGAATGCGCGAGCGATCCTGACCATAAACACCCACATCATGAACATCCAGACCTAACCAGTGGCTAAGGCCATGCATAAAGAAAGGACGATGGGCATTTTGGGCGATCAGTTCATCGACGTCACCTTTCAGGATCCCCAGTTTTACCAGGCCACTAATCATGATACGCACCACTTCACCCGTGACTTCCTGAATGGAGGTTCCCGGACGATACAGGCGCAAACTGGTTTCAAGAGACTCCAGCACAATGTCGTAGATTTCACGCTGTGCCTGAGTGAATTTGCCATTGACCGGGAAGGTGCGGGTAATATCGCCAGCGTAACCTTTATATTCACACCCCGCGTCAATCAACACCAGGTCGCCGTCGCGCAGTTCACACTCGTTTTCGGTGTAATGCAAAATGCAGCCATTTTCACCGCTGCCGACAATGGTGTTGTAGGAAGGATAACGTGCGCCGTGGCGGTTAAATTCGTGGTGAATTTCGCCTTCCAGATGGTACTCAAACATTCCTGGACGGCATTTTTCCATCGCCCGAGTGTGCGCCAGTGCGGTGATTTCACCAGCGCGGCGAAGTACGGCAATCTCTTCTGGCGATTTGAACAGGCGCATTTCATGAACAACAGGGCGCCAGTCGATCATCGTTGCCGGAGCGGTGAGATTTTGCCGCGAGCCTTTACGCAGTTTTTCCAGTGCACTGTTCACTATTTCATCAGCATACGCATATTCGCCCTGGGCATGGTAAACCACATCCAGACCGTTAAGTAGTTGATAAAGTTGCTGATTGATTTCGCTGAATGCCAGTGCGCGGTCAACGCCTAGTTTTTCCGGTGCGGCATCTTGCCCCAGGCGACGGCCAAACCAGATCTCTGCCGTCAGGTCGCGAACGCGGTTAAACAGAACGCTGTGGTTATGAGTGTCATCGCTTTTAATCAGCACCAGCACTGCTTCTGGCTCATTAAAGCCAGTGAAGTACCAGAAGTCGCTGTTTTGACGATAGGGATATTCGCTGTCGGCGCTACGGGTCACTTCTGGCGCTGCGAAAATCAGCGCGGCGCTGGCAGGTTGCATTTGCGCCAGTAAAGCCTGGCGGCGGCGCTGAAATTCTTGCTGAGATATCTCACTCATAACACTCTCCTTACGTTTTTTGTTTTTAGTGTAGAGTCGGCTTTTGTACTTCTGGCGCGGTCGGTTGCGGATGGGTAAAGGTGTCGTGACATAACAGCGCAGCAACACGAACGTATTCAATGATCTCTTCGAGGGACATTTCCAGCTCTTCCTGATCTTCGTCTTCGTCGTAGCCCAGTTGTGCAATGTTACGCAAATCGTCAATAGCTTCACCGGTTTCACCGGTCACTTTGTCGAGCTTCGGTTGTGTGACGCCAAGACCAAGCAGGAAGTGATTTACCCAGCCTGCCAGTGCATCAGCGCGATCGAAAACGCTGACATCATCGCCATCAGGCAGATAAAGCTGAAAAAGGAAGCCGTCATCTTGCAGGGCATCGCTGGTAGCAGAGTGCATTTTACGCAATGCCTGTGCCAGCTCATGACCGAAAGCCATGCCTTCGTTCGTCAGGTCATGAAGCAGCGGTAGCCATGAGCTGTCATCATTGCCACCGCAAAGCATCCCGCTGATTAAACCATGCATTTCAGCAGGGGTCAGACCTGTCCCTTGTTGGTTCAGATACTGGTTCATCTCGTTGTAACCAGGCATTTCGTTCTGTATAGACATAAGCATTCGACATCAAAGGGAGGAAGATTCATGATATGCTATCACTTTGGACCCTGGTGAACCAGAAAAGGGCTTGTCTCATTGCACCAGGGTAGCTATAGTTTCGCCCCTTCGCAGACCAAAGGTCTGAAGGCGAAGGCAGCGCAGTCAATCAGCAGGAAGGTGGCATGTCTGCACAACCCGTCGATATCCAAATTTTTGGCCGTTCACTGCGTGTGAACTGCCCGCCTGACCAAAGGGATGCGTTGAATCAGGCTGCGGACGATCTGAACCAACGGTTGCAAGATCTGAAAGAACGCACTAGAGTCACAAATACAGAACAGTTGGTTTTCATTGCTGCATTGAACATCAGCTATGAGTTAGCGCAAGAAAAAGCGAAGACTCGTGACTACGCGGCAAGTATGGAACAGCGTATTCGGATGCTGCAACAGACCATAGAACAAGCGTTACTTGAACAAGGTCGCATCACCGAAAAAACGAACCAAAACTTTGAATGACACTTTTCGGTTTACTGTGGTAGAGTAAACGTGAAGACAAAATTTCTCTGAGATGTTCGCAAGCGGGCCAGTCCCCTGAGCCGATATTTCATACCACAAGAATGTGGCGCTCCGTGGTTGGTGAGCATGCTCGGTTCGTCCGAGAAGCCTTAAAACTGCGACGACACATTCACCTTGAACCAAGGGTTCAAGGGTTACAGCCTGCGGCGGCATCTCGGAGATTCCCTTCTTATCTGGCACCAGCCATGACACAACTACCAGAACTTCCACTTACATTATCCCGACAAGAAATCCGTAAAATGATTCGGCATCGCCGTCGTGCCTTAACGCCGGAGCAACAATGCGAAATGGGTCAGCAGGCCGCAACCCGGATGATGAACTACCCCCCTGTTGTAATGGCGCATACGGTTGCCGTTTTTCTCTCATTTGATGGCGAACTCGACACCCAACCGCTCATAGAACAGCTCTGGCGTGCCGGTAAGCGCGTATATCTTCCAGTTTTGCATCCCTTTAGTGTCGGTAACTTACTGTTCCTGAATTACCATCCGCAAAGTGAACTGGTGGTGAACAGATTAAAAATCCACGAGCCGAAACTGGACGTGCGCGATGTACTTCCCCTTTCCCAATTAGATGTCCTCATAACGCCGCTGGTAGCCTTTGATAAGTACGGTCAACGCCTGGGAATGGGTGGCGGTTTTTATGATCGGACATTGCAAAACTGGCAGCACTATAAAATGCAACCAGTTGGTTATGCACATGATTGTCAGTTAGTAGAAAAACTTCCTGTCGAAGAGTGGGATATTCCGCTACCTGCGGTGGTTACACCGTCGAAAGTCTGGGAGTGGTGAGGACGACACACTCCCATAGAGTAATTAATACATTTGACGATAAAGCTGCTGGATATCCGTCAAGGTTACAGGCCGAGGATTGCCCCCTGTACAAATGTCAGCCATAGCGGCAGTCGCTAAAGCCATCACATCCTCTTCTTTCATCCCAATTTCGCGTAAGCGTGATGGAATACCGATATCCTGATTAAGTCTTCGAACCGCGTTCACTGCCTCTCTACGCGCTTCGGATAATGGCATGGTATACGCTTGCGGTATATCAAACGCTGCCGCTATATTGCGATATTTCTCCTCGGTAAATTCCGCATTCCACTCCATGATAGACGGTAGCAAAACAGCATTCGCCACGCCATGAGGCGTACCGTAAAATGCACTCAACGGGTGCGCCATGCCGTGCACCAACCCCAACCCAACATTTGAAAAGCCCATCCCGGCAATGTATTGTCCCAGCGCCATATCTTCGCTCGCCTGTGTATCTCCTGCCACGGAAGCTCTTAGCGCATCGGCAATGAGTCCAATCGCTTGTATATGGAACATATCTGTCAACGTCCATGCGCCGAGAGTGGTGTAACCTTCAATCGCATGTGTGAGTGCATCAATCCCGGTTGCCGCTTTTAATGATGGCGGCATAGAAGACATCATGTCTGCATCAATAATTGAAGCCACTGGTACAGAATGTGGATCGTAACAAACAAATTTGCGCCTATTCTCCACATCTGTGATGACATAGTTAATGGTCACTTCTGCCGCAGTCCCCGCTGTAGTTGGAACAGCAATAGTCGGTATCGCAGGGTTCTCTGTGGCTGCGCCCCCTTCCAGAGAACGAACATCGGCAAAACCAGGATTAGCAATAATTATTCCAATTGCTTTAGCCGTATCGATTGAAGAACCGCCCCCTACCGCAATCAAATAATCTGCATTACTGCACTTAAACGCCCTGACGCCAGCTTGTACATTTTCTATTGTTGGATTCGCTTCAACGCCATCGAATACTGTGTAAGTGAGATCGTTGTGCTTTAATAAGTTAGTTATTTTTTCGTTTACACCGCACCGGACAATCTCTGAGTCCGTTACAATAAATGCTTTTGTTAATTTTCGTTTTTTTACTTCATCAAGGATGCGTTTTATCGCCCCATTACCAAAATAGGCAATGGGATTAAGTACGATTCTGTTTGTCACAATGATTTCCTTATTCAACGGATGTTGTGTTATAAATGGATTAATAAATTTTTCGTTTAATCATGACCAAAACCAATAGCAAATAATCTTTTCAACTCCGAAATTGCTTGCTGTTCATCAACACCTTCACAAATCAGTTCAACTTGAGAGTTAGCTTTGATACCTGCCGTTAATAACGCCATCGCACTGTGTGGTTTGATATTTTTTCCCTTATAGTTTAAGGTTGTCACACATTGAAATTGTCTTACAGTTTTCGCTAGTACACTTGCAGGTCGGGCATGAAGCCCCGTTTTGTTTGTCACCCACACTATTTCTTTAATCATAGGCCACCTAATTTCTCTATAGCTAATAGTGGCTCATCTAATAACCTGTGGATACGACCAGCATGCCAGTTCCTCACCACTAAATACTTTCGGTTCCTGCGGACCATTTACCAGTAGTGTGTGATAATAAATTTCAGCCAGTTCTTCCAGGTAGGCGGATTTTAATACAGCATCATAAGACGACACATCAACGGTCATCGCTCCATGGCGACCTAATAAAATAGCATCGGCTTGTTGTAGGGGCTCAATGATACTTAATGCCAGCTCTTGAGTACCAGGTAATGCAAATGGTGCAACGGGTACAATCCCCTGTTGCAGATTTAAAATTGCACATTCATAAATAACCGCGGGGATACTTTTTTCCAGTACTGCAAAAATGGAAGCAAAACGTGAATGCGTATGACAAACAGCGTGAATATCCTGCCGTGTCCGGTAGGCCTGCAGGTGCATCATACATTCACTGGTGGGTCGCAGCCCGGAAAGGTTTTCGACAATTTCTCCCTCTGGAGAAAGGACAACGATATCCCGAACGGTTAATTCATTTTTGTCAACGGTGGTTGGTGTAACACAGATAAGCCCCGTTTCTGGATCCCGGACACTGGTATTCCCGGCTTTGTGCTTACACATCCCCCACTGTTGGGTCGTTTTTGCCATTTCTACAACTTGCTGCTTTAGTATTTCTAACATAATAACGTTCCTTCTGTTGATTACGAGTAGTATTGTAACGCTCGTATGATCACTTCTTTATCTACTGCGTCACGAATAAATTTTGCGCCATTGCATTCTTCAAGATAATTATTTAACTGCGATAAAGCTTTTAAATGCCCCTGCGTATTATGGGTTGCACATGTAATGATAATATCTGCATATATATAATCATTTATCAGAACCGGATGTGGTAATCGATATAATGAAAAGCCAATTTTATTAACGCCTTCATCAACTCCGGCATGAGCAATTATCACCCCTTCCCCTAACATAATATATGGCCGCTCGTTAATAATCTTATTAATAATCGCAGATATATAACATGACTCGATTACACCATTTTTCAGTAATGGTAATGCTGCCTGATGAATAACTTCTTGCCATGTCTTTGGTATATCCATCTCAAGAGTGATAAAATCTTTCTGCAGCAAGCTGCCCAAAGAGGGTAACGGATGGGCTGCCACTAAATTGTTAACGGGTCTTGAATGGCTATAGAGGTAGTCTTCAAGAGCAGTCCGAAGATCCTTTCGTTGTTGGATAGTGCCATACCGTTCAACGATAGCTAAAACATTCTCAACCTGTACAGATTCATTATCCTGATATCCCAATAACGAAAGAGCCTGACCGCGTAGCGTATTTTTTTGTCCATTATCAAAAGGTAAATTAATTAGCAACAAAGGGCGATGGGTCGAAAAAAGGCTGGTGCTAAAAATAACGTCATGCTCTTTAGTATATTTTTCATACTCGCGAAATGACAAGATATCCTGAAAGTAGATTTCAGGCAGCAGCGATTGTAACGTCAAGAAAATCCATGTAGAAACCGTGACATTACCTGAGCTCACCACAACTCCAGACTTTTTCACTTTAACCTTATGCAGCAACCCCTCACGCGTTAACCATCCCCCAAATATTACCGTCAATGAGGCAACTTCCTCTTCCGGTAGTCCTTGCTGCAGCAAACTCTCCAGCGGGCTAATTGAGCGAATGACAAGTTGATGAAGATAGTTAAACTCCTGAGCAATTAATTCATAAACTCCAGAATCATAAGTAAAATTATAAATAATGCGATAATAAGCTGGCTTCCAGTGTTGATAGATTTTGTTAATCAACTCATCCTTGTCACGAAAGGCAATACAGCATAATTTCTCAAAATTATTAACAACAGCAACTATCCCTTCTAACAATAATGGCTCAAGATTAAAATAACGATCTGAAATTGTCTGAATATTTGCACTACGAATTATCGCCGTTAAAAATGATTGTTCAGAAACCTGGTTAATACCTACTTTATTTAAAATCTTACCTATAATTAAAAACTCACGAGTCCGGTAGACCTCATGGAGATGTTCTGGCAAAGCATGTAGAATTTTCCCGGCACTAATTCGTAGCATGACCAGACTCATGTATAAAGTCAGTTGCTGGATTTTCTCATCGGTCAGAAATATTTTAAACTCATGTTCAATTAAGGTCAGTGCATCAGCAAACACTCTCCGGTGCAGTTCAACATTTTTAGTAATTTCTACAGTGAAATCCTCAAAAAATGGTCTGGAAAGACAATAAGTCACAACCTCCAGTAATAAGTATCTTTTTTGGATTTCACTGCCCTCAATAAAATAGCCCTGCCTCCTTTCATAAACGATCAGAACTTCGTAGCGATCAGTTATTGAATTAATTTTCTTAATATCATTAAGAATAGTATTCTGGCTTACACGTAATGTTTGAGTAAAGTGAAAAAGTTTAATTCTCTCATTACGACACAATAATAAAAACAGTATAATATAATGTCGCTCTTTTTCGCTATAGACATAACGCTCGTTAAGCTGATATTCAATATCGCTGTAAAAAAGTGCTAATACATTAGCATCAACACTGAAACCACCGCTGCGTTGACGGGAAATTGGCAAAAGTTCTTTCGTCGCCAGATAGTCATTTATTTTAAGCAATGTATAACTGAGTTGTTTCCTGGTTAATACAAATTTCTTACACAACTCTCCACTGGTAATAAGAGGTTCACGTACTATGGCATTCAGCACTGCATAAATACGGTTATCAATCATAGTAACAACCTCTTTATTATAAGTATTGCGGGTTAGGATTTTTACTCTACTTGTTTCGCGTCCTGTGATAACCCTCGACAATAAAAGTAAAAGCCAATACTCCAGATTATTGCCATTACTAATGGAACAAAATTCCCTTGCATAAACTGAAATAAATGAGAAAACGCATAGGTAAACACTGGTGCATCAATACAGCTATTTGATATGAGCTTACCTACAGGAATGTCTATCGCTTTGGTCACATTCCCCAGCTCAGTAATTATGGGTGCAAACTCAGTCCCCACAAATAAAAAGAATGGAATACCAATAAAACTAAGAATGACCATTCGTAAAGTATTACCCTGCGTTAACAGATAGGCCGGAACCACTAACACTATGTTAATAATGCCGGCAAAAGGTAGAATTTTATTCCCCGGTAAGATTATAGCCCAGAGCAAGGTAAGAGGAATTGCGACAATAATAACAAACCAAATTTCACTCGCCCCGCCAAGAAATGGCCAGTCAATACCAACAAAGAGCTTACGTCCTGAAAACCGTTTATTCATGTAATCACTAATCGCTTCAGAGAGTGGCGATAGTGCCTGCATAAAAAACTTCGAAATGACAGGAAATAGATGTAACGCCGTAGCCGCCTGTATTCCCAACATCAAGGTTTTCGCCACATCGTAACCCGCTACGATGCCAAAAAGTATCCCGAGGATGAAACCAATAACATGGTTTTCCGCAAAGATCCCGACTTTCTTACGTAACGTTGCCGCATCCATTGGTTTATTCAACAAAGGAATTTTGCGTAACAACACATCAAAGGGATAATAAATAGCACCGAGAAACATCATCCGGTGCGTGCAGGTAATTCCCGGGATCCCGGTCATTTTCTCGATACGATACTGGTGTAAGTCACCAGACTTTAGTTCGAGGATAATTTGCAAAGAGGCGATGATAAATGCTATCACTAATGCCCAGGTTGAGCCAAACAGTGGCGTTACCGTCCCCATAACGATAAATGCGGTAAATATTTTCCCCCAGACATTCCATAAATCTGCATTGAAAGTATCGGTCTTTTTTAACATCAGCATCAGGATATTGATGCCAATCTGCAATGGGAACATTAAAAACGCATATGGCCAGGCCCATGAAATATTTGCCATTGTGGTCCAGCCACCATCAATGATGCTAAGTTCAAGTCCTGTTCGTTTCATCATTGCTTCAGCAGCAACACCGATGGCTCCAACCATAAAGCCGATAAGCATACTCATGCCCACAAAAGCCACACCAAGTGTTATTGCAGCCGAACAGGCTTCTTTAAAACGCATTTTGACACAAAGCCCAGCTAACAGCATAATAAATGGCACGAAAACCGGAGCACCTAAATTCAGGATGTAATTAATTATTTGCGCAAGAAAATCCATAGTATTTATTCCTTGTAGACGTGATAATTGTCTATTGGCAAAGATTAATAATTTTTTGTAATTCTTGTTCCATACCGATCCCTGTTAAAAACGCGATGCCGTTTATAACAGGGATCGGATATTCCTTATCTATTTTTGTAATCGCCACATAAGCAACAGAATCCCGGAGATGATTATCCAGAGATTTGAGATCGACAACCTCAATTCTGATATCTTCAAATCCTTTTTCTTTTAACAAACGTCCCACTTTACTTGCTACTGTTTGTGAAGTTGCTACGCCACTACCACAGGCTACAACAATCTTTTTCATGATAATTCCTTATAATTTAATTAAATGTATTTATTAAGGTAATTAGTAGCGTCATGGCTACTTTGGGTTTTGCTTAACCAATCTGCATGATTCTCAGTTGAAAATAAGGTGATCAGATTTTGTAGAAAATCAATATGACTGGAAGTATCTACCAGTCCTAACAATATAATAAATTTGATTTTAAGTTTATTTTCGTCTGCCCCCATTTCATTCCATGGCATCTCTTCGGCAAGTTGATAAAAAGCGACAAATGGTTCTTTTATAAATTTAATATCTGTATGAGGAATAGCAATTGAAAACGATTCCAACGCCAATCCGGTAGGATATTCTCTCTCTCGCAAACGAATATTCTGAAGAAAGTCAATTGTTACCAAATTAGCAGCCAGAAGTTTTTCATTTACAGTATGAAAGAAATCATCAGAGTCGATAAAACGCTGGCGAAGAAAAACCAGGTCATCCGTGAATCTAATGACATTAGTAAAATTCTGATTAATTCCTTTCATAATAACACCCCATTAAATCGTAATAACGGAATAATAAATCTCATTTAAAAAACCACAAGATTATTTGCTCACAAATTTTCGGCAGCAAGTTGTCCACAATTGTGATGAAATGTGCGATTGAAATCACATATTCTGATATATGTAATTTACATATATTCATTATGTGAATAGATCATATATAGTACTTTTCCCCAGCGCCCCAGAATACGACTGATACTGTTTATATAGATTTATATTGGCTCAAAACGACACACCTGCATCGCCCTGATTGACATCGTTTATTTTTTAACCTAATTTAGTGAGTAAGGGTCCTGAGACTGACTGTTAATAAGCTGGCAAATTTATCAGTAACAGTACAATCAGTATGATGACAAGTCACATCATACCCCTTCTCCTTTAAGCCCTCGCTTCGGTGAGGGCTTTACCGTTACAGCGCCATGCTGCACCGCCATCGTAAATCTTCTTCGAGTAAACACAACGTATTGATCTGGCTTTGATTTCTTTCTTCGAGCAGGCTCACAAAGGCGATTGCACAACCCTGCAAATGTGGTGAGAAGCATGGGGAAAAGGGACAAAAAAACGGGCAAGTCAGCGACCTGCCCGTTGTTTGTCAGAGAAGGGGAATCAGTACAGCAAACGGGCGCGAATGGTGCCAGGAATAGCTTTCATGGCCTGCAATGCTTTTTCGGCAACGTCTTCATCGGCTTCAATATCAATAACTACGTAGCCCATCTGAGCAGACGTTTGCAGGTACTGCGCGGCGATGTTAACGCCCTGCTCGGCAAATATTTTGTTCAGCGCAGTCAGCACGCCCGGACGGTTTTCATGGATGTGCATCAGACGACGACCACCGTGCAACGGCAGCGATACTTCCGGGAAGTTCACCGCAGAAAGCGTGGAGCCATTGTCAGAGTACTTGATCAATTTTCCTGCAACTTCCAGGCCGATATTCTCCTGCGCTTCCTGAGTCGAACCGCCAATGTGTGGCGTCAGCAGGACGTTGTCGAATTCGCACAGCGGAGAGGTAAACGGATCACTATTGGTCGCCGGTTCCGTCGGGAATACGTCAATTGCCGCACCAGCAAGGTGTTTGCTCGCCAGCGCGTCACACAGTGCCGGAATATCGACTACAGTACCGCGCGAGGCGTTAATCAGTAGCGAACCGGGCTTCATCAGCGCAATCTCTTTCGCGCCCATCATATTTTTGGTGGACGGATTTTCTGGCACATGCAGACTTACCACGTCGCTCATATTCAGCAGGTCGGAAAGATGTTGCACTTGAGTCGCGTTGCCCAGTGGCAGTTTGTTTTCAATATCATAGAAGTAAACATACATCCCCAGCGACTCCGCGAGAATGCCAAGCTGCGTACCAATATGACCATAGCCAATGATACCCAGCTTTTTGCCGCGAGCTTCAAAAGAACCCGCCGCCAGTTTGTTCCACACGCCACGGTGCGCTTTAGCGTTGGCCTCCGGCACTCCGCGCAATAGCAGCAAAAGTTCGCCAATCACCAGCTCAGCAACGGAACGCGTATTCGAAAACGGTGCGTTAAATACCGGGATCCCACGTTTTGCCGCAGCATTTAAATCAACCTGGTTTGTGCCTATGCAGAAACAACCAATAGCGACCAGCTTTTCTGCGGCATTGATCACGTCTTCTGTCAGATGGGTACGGGATCGCAGGCCGATGAAGTGGGCATCGCGGATGGATTCTTTTAATTGTTCATCATCCAGCGCGCCTTTGTGAAATTCGATGTTGGTGTAACCCGCCGCGCGAAGGCTTTCCAGCGCCTTTTGGTGCACGCCTTCTACCAGCAGAAACTTAATCTTGTCTTTCTCCAGCGATACCTTTGCCATTTACCCAATCCTGTCTTTGAAATGTTGTGTGTGGATTTACATCCGCCTTTCAACATATCAAAAAATAATATTGCGGCAATATGAACGTTTGCGTCGCGATGTTGAGGAAATATCACACAAGGTTGATTAACAGAAGAAAATGCTGGAGATAAGACTTTGTTTAGAGCGTTAGGTAACAGAGGGTTAAAAACGTGACAGATGTCACCAAATTTAACAATGAAAAAAATTTTTAACGGGGGAGAGAACTCCCCCGTCAGATCATTTCACAATGGTTTTGACGCCGTCAGGTGTGCCAATCAGCGCGACATCCGCACCACGGTTGGCAAACAGACCAACAGTAACCACGCCAGGGATAGCGTTAATTGCGTTTTCCATCGCCACCGGGTCAAGAATTTCCATGCCGTGAACGTCGAGGATCACGTTGCCGTTATCAGTCACCACGCCCTGACGGTATTCCGGACGGCCGCCTAATTTCACCAACTGACGAGCTACTGCACTACGCGCCATCGGGATAACTTCTACCGGCAGTGGGAATTTACCCAGAATATCGACCTGCTTGGAAGCATCTGCAATACAGATAAACTTCTTCGCGACTGAAGCGATGATTTTTTCACGGGTCAGCGCCGCGCCGCCACCTTTGATCATCTGCATATGGCCGTTGATTTCATCTGCTCCGTCGACGTAAATTCCAAGGCTGTCCACTTCATTGAGGTCAAAAACGTGAATGCCAAGGCTTTTCAGTTTTTCAGTGGATGCATCGGAGCTGGAAACTGCCCCTTCAATCTGACCTTTCATCGTGCCGAGTGCATCAATAAAGTGTGCGGCGGTGGAACCTGTACCTACACCAACAATGGTCCCGGGCTGAACATACTGAAGTGCCGCCCATCCTACTGCTTTTTTCAATTCATCCTGCGTCATGATCGTTTCGCCTGTGGTATGAAATTTCACACGCATTATATACAAAAAACGCGGTTCAGACCCCGTCAGCAAGTCGTGCGACTAACTCATCCATGAATAACAGGCAATAGGGGGAATTCTCTTTCGTCCCTGCAAGCCTGGATATCAGCAGGCATCGGGTGACCCCTTTTATCAACCAGCGTGCATATCTGAAGCTGCACCGATAAAAGTGAAGCTCTACAGAACTTTTCCCGGGTCTCCACAAAGACAAAAAGACACGGTAACGCCACCCAAAATTTCCATTATAGCTACTTTTTCATACGCTAAATGCTCTGTACCCAAAGCAAAATTATGTCATAGTTCGGCATAAGAAAATTTGAGGAGTAGGTTAAAGCAATGAAACGCCCGGACTACAGGACATTACAGGCACTGGATGCGGTGATACGTGAACGAGGATTTGAGCGTGCGGCACAGAAATTGTGCATTACGCAATCAGCCGTCTCACAGCGCATTAAGCAGCTAGAAAATATGTTCGGGCAGCCGTTACTGGTGCGCACTGTCCCGCCGCGGCCTACTGAGCAAGGGCAAAAACTGCTGGCACTGCTTCGCCAGGTTGAGTTGCTGGAAGAGGAGTGGCTGGGCGATGAACAAACCGGTTCAACCCCGCTACTGCTTTCGCTTGCAGTCAACGCCGACAGTCTGGCAACCTGGCTGCTTCCGGCGCTCGCTCCTGTGCTGGCTGACTCTCCTATCCGTCTGAATTTACAGGTGGAAGATGAAACCCGTACCCAGGAGCGCCTGCGTCGTGGCGAAGTGGTCGGCGCGGTGAGTATTCAACATCAGGCGCTACCAAGCTGTCTTGTCGATAAACTTGGCGCGCTTGACTATCTGTTCGTCAGCTCCAAACCGTTTGCTGAGAAATACTTCCCCAACGGAGTAAGCCGCTCCGCGCTGCTCAAGGCACCGGTGGTGGCGTTTGACCATCTTGACGATATGCACCAGGCATTTTTGCAGCAAAACTTCGATCTGCCGCCAGGTAGCGTACCGTGCCATATCGTTAACTCGTCAGAAGCCTTCGTTCAACTCGCTCGCCAGGGAACAACCTGCTGTATGATCCCACACCTACAAATTGAGAAAGAACTGGCTAGCGGCGAGTTAATAGACCTGACACCGGGGCTGTTTCAACGGCGAATGCTCTACTGGCATCGCTTTGCCCCAGAAAGCCGCATGATGCGTAAAGTCACTGATGCTTTGCTCGACTATGGTCACAAAGTACTTCGTCAGGATTAATCAATCACTTAATGCCTGATAGCACATATCAGGCATTTTCCTTCTTTCTTTTTACCTTCTTTGAACAACGTCACAAAAGAGACAAATCTCACACGGCAAAAAACGACGCCTCAATGCATTTTTTTTGCTGGCGACAAACCCGTTTAAAAAGCTCACCGTAAGCGCAAATCCCCTATTTTTATTGCGCTTTATGGAGCAAATAATGTCAAACGTGCAGGAGTGGCAACAGCTTGCCAACAAGGAGTTGAGCCGTCGGGAAAAAACCGTCGACTCACTGGTACGGCAAACGGCGGAAGGGATCGCCATCAAGCCGCTGTATACCGAAGTCGATCTCAACAATTTGGAAGTGACAGGCACCCTTCCTGGCTTGCCGCCCTACGTTCGTGGCCCCCGCGCCACCATGTACACAGCCCAGCCATGGACCATCCGCCAATATGCCGGTTTCTCAACGGCCAAAGAGTCTAACGCCTTTTATCGCCGTAACCTCGCGGCCGGGCAAAAAGGTCTTTCCGTTGCCTTTGACCTCGCCACCCACCGCGGTTACGACTCCGACAATCCGCGTGTTGCTGGCGATGTCGGAAAAGCGGGCGTTGCTATAGACACCGTAGAAGATATGAAGGTGCTGTTCGACCAAATTCCACTGGATAAAATGTCGGTGTCAATGACCATGAACGGCGCAGTCCTGCCAGTACTGGCGTTTTATATCGTGGCCGCTGAAGAGCAAGGAGTTCCCCCCGATAAACTTACTGGCACCATCCAGAACGACATCCTGAAAGAGTACCTCTGCCGCAATACCTATATTTACCCGCCGAAACCGTCTATGCGCATTATCGCTGATATCATCGCCTGGTGTTCCGGCAATATGCCGCGCTTTAATACCATCAGTATTAGCGGCTACCACATGGGCGAAGCGGGTGCAAATTGCGTGCAGCAGGTGGCATTCACCCTGGCTGATGGGATTGAATACATCAAAGCTGCACTCTCTGCTGGTCTGAAAATTGACGACTTTGCCCCACGTCTGTCGTTCTTCTTCGGTATTGGCATGGATCTGTTTATGAACATCGCCATGCTGCGTGCCGCACGTTATCTCTGGAGCGAAGCGGTAAGCGGATTTGGAGCCAAAGATCCGAAATCACTGGCGCTGCGTACCCATTGTCAAACCTCCGGCTGGAGTCTCACCGAGCAAGATCCCTATAACAACGTTATCCGCACCACCATTGAGGCACTGGCCGCGACTCTGGGCGGTACTCAGTCGCTGCATACCAACGCTTTTGATGAAGCTCTTGGTCTGCCGACCGATTTCTCGGCACGTATTGCCCGCAACACTCAGATCATTATTCAGGAAGAGTCAGAACTCTGCCGCACCGTCGATCCGCTAGCCGGTTCTTATTACGTTGAGTCACTAACTGATCAGATCGTGAAACAGGCCAGAGCCATCATTGATCAGATCGACGAAGCCGGTGGCATGGCGAAAGCGATCGAAGCGGGCTTGCCAAAACGAATGATCGAAGAAGCATCTGCGCGTGAACAATCGCTGATCGACCAGGGCAAACGGGTGATAGTTGGCGTGAACAAGTACAAACGGGATCACGAAGACAAAACCGATGTACTGGAGATCGACAATGTGATGGTTCGTAACGAGCAAATTGCTTCGCTGGAACGCATTCGTGCCACCCGTGATGATGCAGCCGTAACCGCCGCGCTGAACGCCCTGACTAACGCTGCGCTGCAAAACGAAAACCTGCTGGCTGCCGCTGTTAATGCAGCACGCGTTCGCGCGACATTGGGTGAGATTTCCGATGCACTGGAGGCCGCTTTTGACCGTTATCTGGTGCCGAGTCAGTGTGTTACCGGCGTGATTGCGCAAAGTTATCACCAGTCGGAAAAATCAGCCTGCGAATTTGATGCCATTGTTGCGCAAACGGAGCTGTTCCTCGCCAACAATGGTCGTCGCCCACGTATTCTGATCGCAAAAATGGGTCAGGATGGGCACGATCGCGGAGCGAAAGTCATTGCCAGCGCCTATTCCGATCTGGGTTTTGATGTTGATCTCAGCCCGATGTTCTCGACGCCAGAAGAGATCTCCAGACTGGCGGTAGAAAACGACGTTCATGTGGTGGGCGCATCCTCTCTCGCGGCTGGACACAAAACGCTGATCCCGGAACTGGTCGAAGCCCTTAAAAAATGGGGGCGCGAAGATATCTGTGTAGTCGCTGGCGGCGTTATTCCACCGCAAGATTATGCCTTCCTGCAAGAGCGTGGCGTGGCGGCGATTTATGGCCCGGGTACTCCCATGCTCGACAGTGTACGTGATGTGCTGAACCGAATTAGCCAGCATCATGATTAACGAAACCACACTAGCAGACAACATTCGCCGCTTACGTGAGGGTGAACGAGCCACACTTGCCCAAGCCATGACGCTGGTAGAAAGCCGCCATCCGCGTCATCAGGCGCTAAGTAACCTGTTGCTCGATGCCATCATGCCATTCTGTGGAAATGCGCTGCGGCTGGGCGTTACCGGTACACCCGGCGCGGGGAAAAGTACCTTTCTTGAAGTCTTCGGCATGCAGCTAATTCGCCAGGGGTTGAAGGTCGCGGTGATTGCCGTTGATCCCAGCAGCCCGGTAACCGGTGGCAGCATCCTTGGCGACAAGACACGTATGACCGAACTGGCTCGTGCCGATGCGGCGTTTATTCGCCCGGTTCCGTCATCTGGTCATCTGGGCGGTGCCAGCCAACGAGCACGGGAGTTAATGCTGTTATGCGAAGCGGCGGGTTATGACGTGGTGATCGTTGAAACCGTCGGCGTCGGACAGTCGGAAACGGAAGTAGCCCGCATGGTCGACTGTTTTATCTCACTACAAATTGCCGGTGGTGGTGATGATCTCCAGGGCATTAAAAAGGGGCTAATGGAGGTGGCAGATCTGGTTGTCATCAACAAAGACGATGGCGATAACCACACGAATGTCGCCATTGCCCGCCATATGTACGAAAGCGCCCTACATATTCTGCGTCGCAAATATGAAGAATGGCAACCACGAGTCCTCACCTGTAGCGCACTGGAAAAATGCGGTATCGATGAGATTTGGCACGCGATTATCGATTTCAAAACCGCGCTTACCGCCAGCGGTCGTTTGCCCCTGATGCGGCAGCAACAATCGGTGGAATGGCTGCGTAAGCAAACCGAGGAAGAAGTGCTGCACCACCTGTTCGCTAATGAAGATTTCGATCGCTATTACCGCCAGACGCTATTAGCAGTCAAAAACAACACGCTTTCGCCGCGCACCGGCCTGCGGCAACTCAGTGAATTTATCCAGACTCAATATTTTGATTAAAGGAATTTTTATGTCTTATCAGTATGTTAATGTTGTCACCATCAACAAAGTTGCGGTAATTGAGTTTAACTATGGCCGCAAACTCAATGCATTAAGTAAAGTCTTTATTGATGACCTGCTCCAGGCATTAAGCGATCTCAACCGTCCGGAAATCCGTTGTATCATTCTGCGTGCCCCGAGTGGTTCCAAAGTGTTCTCCGCAGGTCACGATATTCATGAACTGCCATCAGGCGGCCGCGATCCACTCTCCTACGATGATCCGCTACGCCAAATCACCCGCATGATCCAAAAATGCCCCAAACCGGTAATTTCGATGGTTGAAGGGAGCGTCTGGGGAGGCGCATTTGAAATGATCATGAGTTCCGATCTGATCATCGCCGCCAGCACCTCCACCTTCTCAATGACGCCAGTTAACCTCGGCGTCCCATATAACCTGGTCGGCATTCACAACCTGACCCGTGACGCGGGTTTCCACATTGTCAAAGAGCTGATTTTTACCGCTTCGCCAATCACAGCCCAACGCGCGCTGGCTGTTGGCATTCTCAACCACGTTGTTGACATCAACGAGCTGGAAGATTTCACCTTACAAATGGCTCACCACATTTCCGAAAAAGCACCGCTGGCGATTGCGGTAATCAAGGAAGAACTGCGCGTGTTGGGCGAAGCACACACCATGAATTCAGATGAGTTTGAACGTATTCAGGGGATGCGCCGGGAGGTTTATGACAGCGAGGATTATCAGGAAGGTATGAACGCCTTCCTGGAAAAACGTAAACCTAATTTCGTCGGTCATTAATGATCTGCGAACAAAGGAGTAAAGGATGAGTATGACCTGGGCAAGGATGACCGCCGATGAAGCGGCGGAAATTATCCGGCACAACGATATGGTGGCATTCAGCGGCTTTACCCCTGCGGGTTCACCTAAAGCCCTGCCTGCTGCTATTGCCCGTCGTGCCAATGAACAGCATGAGGCGAAAAAACCGTACCAAATTCGCCTGCTAACCGGAGCGTCAATTAGCGCCGCCGCCGATGATGTACTCTCTGAAGCTGACGCTGTTTCGTGGCGCGCTCCGTATCAAACATCATCTGGATTACGCAAAAAGATCAATCAGGGTGCGGTCAGTTTTGTTGATCTACATTTGAGCGAAGTAGCGCAAATGGTCAACTACGGCTTCTTCGGTGACATTGATGTTGCGGTAATTGAAGCTTCAGAGATCGCACCGGATGGACGTGTCTGGTTGACCAGTGGGATCGGTAACGCGCCGACCTGGTTACTGCAGGCAAAGAAAGTGATCATTGAACTCAATCACTATCACGATCCGCGCGTTGCGGAACTGGCAGATATTGTGATTCCAGGAGCACCACCGCGGCGCAATAGCGTTTCGATCTTCCATGCAATGGATCGCGTCGGTACTCGTTATGTGCACATTGATCCGAAAAAGATTGTTGCGGTCGTGGAAACCAACTTACCTGATGCAGGTAATATCCTGGATAAGCAAAATCCCATGTGCCAGCAAATCGCTGACAATGTAGTCACCTTTCTGTTACGTGAAATGGCACAGGGGCGTATTCCACCGGAGTTTTTGCCATTGCAAAGTGGGGTTGGCAACATCAATAATGCGGTAATGGCACGTCTCGGAGATAACCCGGATATTCCACCGTTTATGATGTATTCGGAAGTGCTACAGGAATCGGTGGTTCATCTTCTGGAAACCGGCAAAATCACCGGTGCCAGCGCCTCCAGTCTGACAATCTCTGCCGATTCACTGCGTAAGATTTACGACAATATGGACTACTTCTCCAGCCGCATTGTGTTACGTCCGCAGGAGATTTCCAATAACCCGGAAATTATCCGCCGCCTTGGTGTTATCGCTCTGAACGTGGGTCTGGAGTTTGATATTTACGGACATGCCAACTCAACGCATGTTGCCGGAGTTAATTTGATGAACGGTATCGGCGGCAGCGGCGATTTTGAACGCAATGCTTACCTGTCGATCTTTATGGCACCGTCGATCGCCAAAGAAGGCAAGATATCAACTATCGTGCCAATGTGTAGCCATGTCGATCACAGCGAACACAGCGTGAAAGTGATCATCACTGAACAAGGGATTGCCGACCTGCGCGGCCTCTCCCCACTTCAGCGCGCACGCGCTATCATCGATAACTGTGCCCATCCCATGTACCGTGACTATCTGCATCACTATCTGGAAAATGCACCTGGTGGGCATATTCACCACGATCTTAGCCACGTTTTCGATCTGCATCGTAACTTGATCGAAACTGGCTCGATGCTGAGTTAATTGCTCGTACCGTCACGATCTTCAGAAATTTGCTGTAGCATCGTGGCGGTATAGCGATGGTTTTTCAGTGAATAGAGGTATTCCTGCATATACATTGGCGTATGCGGCGCATCAAAATATTTCAGCGTTGCCGGGTTCACCAACCGCCAGGCAAAATGTGGAATGACTGTCAGGAAATGTCCGCGCTCAACGGCGCTTATTTTGGCCATAAAACTGTAGGGACGATAAATGATTGTTGGATTAATCCCACAAGGACGCATGTTCGCATCAATCATCGCTTCATAGTTAGCGCGGTTCTGAAAGCGCATCTGTAACCACGGCAGCTCCTGTAATAACTCCTGCTCCTGGCGTTCTTCAAAACGGCGAGAAACGAGAAACCCCAGTCGCAGCGGCGAAAGTTCGCTGATAGTCAGGCTCTCCAACCCCTTTACACGCCCGGAGACATGCTGCGGAGAGATAATAAAATCAAACTGGTGGTGGAAGAGATTATCAATAACCCCATTTTCGCTAAACTCAACCGGCTGGGCTGTCACCCCTTCATATTTGTCACCAAGGCTGATTAGCTGATCAAAAATAATCGTCGGATAGGTATTATCTATACCAATTACAATTTCACGAGAACGACGCCCGGAATTATGAATTTCATTATCAATAGCAGAAATTCGTTGGTAAACCGGAAAAAGTTTTTGATAAAGTTCCTGTCCAGCTTTATTAAGACTAATATTGTTATCTTTACGGGTAAACAATGTATAACCAATTTGCTCCTCCAGCGCGGCAATACTTTTGCCGAACGGCGACGCCGTCATATGTATTTTTTCTGCTGCCCGGGCAATATTATTAGTTTGCGCTAATAAAATAAAATTGCGCATCTTTTTTGAAATAAAAATATCCATACCCTCTCCCCAAACATCACTGTCCGCTTAACCGTTTCAGTTATTCAATCTTTGATGAAATCGCGTGCAAAGATAGGTGATTGCATCATGGTTTTACAGAAAATTACAGAAAAAGGAGGCGATATCAGGTGAAGACATTAGCCCGACAAAGGCGTCGGGCTAAAAGTATTATTGTGCGGTAGGTGTTTTTGCTGGTTGCTGATCAACAGGTTCTAACTGGAAGACCACATCAACCTGATCATCAAACTGAATAGCAGCCTGCTCGTAAGTTTCCTGAGTGGAAACCGGCGCGGCATCAGCTTTCATCATTCGAACCATCGGGCTGGGCTGATAGTTGGAAACATGGTAGCGCACGCTATATACCGGACCCAGCTTGCGATTAAAGCCGTTCGCCAGCTCCTGTGCCTGATGAATCGCATTATCAATCGCCGCCTTACGCGCTTTATCTTTATAGGCATCAGGTTGCGCCACACCCAAGGAAACAGAACGAATTTCGTTAAGCCCGGCCTTCAGCGCGCCATCCAGCAAAGAATTCAGTTTGTCTAACTGACGAAGCGTTACTTCCACCGTTCTCACCGCCCGGTAGCCTTTCAGAATACTTTTACCATCCTGGTAATCGTAATCAGGCTGGGTGCGTAAATTTGCAGAGCTGATATCTTTTTTCGCGATCTGATTGAGTTCAAGGAAAGAGATATATTGCGCCACACGCTCATCCGCCTGCTTCTTGGCGGTCGCGGCATCCTTCGCTGCCACGTTGACTTCAATCGCAAGGGTGGCAATGTCTGGCACCGCATCCACGCTTGCTGTTCCTGAAGTGACAATATGCGGACCATCCGGTAGTTCATTGGCCTGTACTGCCATTCCGCTGAAACCCATCAATGCCGCCAGGGCGATAACTTTGAACTTCACGTTAGTCTCTCCGTGTTAATTGACTTGCCCAAAATTCAGGACCTCTGGAGGCAAGCTTAGCGTCTCTGTTTTAATTTTCCATCAGATAGCACCTAACTGAACAAGGCTTGTGCATGGGCAATCCCCTCTTTCGCCAGTTGTAGAGCGATAAACCACATCACGCAGCCCACCACGAAATTGATAATGCGCTGCGCTTTGGCGGTACGCAAACGCGGTGCCAGCCAGGCGGCTAATAACGCCAGGCCAAAAAACCACAGGAAAGAGGCGCTAATCGTCCCGAATGCAAACCAACGTTTTGGGTCAGGATCAAGTTGACCGCCCAGGCTGCCCAGTACCACAAAGGTATCCAGATAGACATGCGGATTCAGCCAGGTCACCGCCAGCATGGTGGCGATAATTTTCCATCGCCCCTGTTTCATCACTTCGGCACTCGCCAGTTCAATATTACTGCCCATCGCAGTTTTAAAAGCGCCAAAGCCATACCACAACAAAAAGGCAACACCACCCCAGGTCACTAATGCCAATAACCACGGAGACTGCATCAGTAACGCGCTACCACCAAAAATCCCGGCGCAAATCAGGACTAAATCGCTGATTGCACAAAGTAAGGCAATCATTATGTGGTACTGACGGCGAATGCCCTGATTCATCACAAAAGCATTTTGCGGACCGAGCGGCAGGATCATAGCCGCACCAAGCGCAAGACCTTGAAAATAATAAGAAAACACGTTAAAAATTCCGAGTTGATTACCTGATGCAGAGACTATAGCGCGGGATTGTTATTAGATAAAATTGATAATTCTAATAGCATATAAATAATTTTAATATTAATTTAAATAATTCTACTCGGTGACTGATTTTAGAATAACAATCTCAACATTCCCCATGGCGTAAACGACGTTATGACTCGCTTCCCTGCTCGCGTTGTAAAGGACTAACACAATGCAATCATATGATCTCACTCTGCTCCCCTACCCTATCCGCGAAAATATGCCGCGACAACAAGGTTGGTGCTTTGGACTACCACCAGGCATAACACCCGAACAGTGGCCGCTGGATCCAAATAATGGTTTCCCATTGAATCATGGATTTACCCTACTATTGCCAGAGGACTATCGGATTTATGGACCAGAGGTTGTCGCGTTATCTTTCTTTGCAGTTGCGCCAGAACACAACGATGGCGGAACTCCGTGTACAGAAGAAATATTGGATGTGTTTGAAAATTTTGAATCCTGCACGCCCCCAGAAGATCCAAATCTTTATGTTTTTTGGCTGGCAGAAAAGCAACGACATCCACGGCTATTTCGGATGGCAGATATATTAGGTTGTTCTTATGCGGTAATTTTACTAACCCAGTACGAGTTCAACGGCCCATTTTGCGAGCCACCTGAACTTATACCTGACCACTATCGCGACCAGCAAGATACGCCAGAATGGATGACTATTGGCAGTGCATTTAGTTATTTTCAGGCTAACGTCAGACCAAAAGATACGCCTGAAAGCAATTTTATTTACCGTAAATTGGGCACCATTCCTGAGCAGTCGCTGGCGTTCAATCTGGCGATTTCATGCGAGCCGCGCGCTTTTGATCCTAATGCGGGAATTAGCCCCTCAGAAAGAAATGATACGGAATATCAGTCCATTCATTATTTTTCTAAAGATGCAGAGGGAAAGAGCAAATGTGAACCTCTCCAGTGGCATAGCGCACATCTGCCCGATCATCTCGGTGGTTCGATGGCGCTCGTGCAGCCTATACCAGACGGAATGTCGCCTTATTATATTGAGTTTGAAGAGTATTTCGGCGGGTATAATTTTGGCACAGGTAATGTCTGGCTGGACTTTAAAAATATGAAGTTTGATTTTAGTTGTTAAAGTTCACTGCTTTTAATATTAACGACGACCAACAAAATTACAGAAGGAACTGATATGACATTCAAACACTTTTTATTTTCTCTGATATCAGGGTTACTTCTGGTATCTTTCCCCAACATTGCTGCTGAAAAAATACTTCGCTATACCGATCATGAACCTTATGGTGGAATGCGTACACAACTCATTAAAGAGGTATTATTTGCAGAAATTGGAAAAGAGTCACAAGGACGTTTGAAAATTGAACCTCACTGGAACGGTGAAATCGCCATCAGCTATGACGCACTGGCGACGATAAGTGATGGCAGCAAAGCTGATATGGGTATAGTGGTGCCAGAATACACAGCGAAACAATTACCGCTTCATCAAATATTCAAGAGCTTTGCTATTGGCCCGGAGCATGGAGCCAGTCAGGTAGAATTCTTTCGTCGCGTATATGCAGAAATTCCCGAACTTAACGCTGAAATTGAGCGTAACAATGTCGTGAACTTACAATTTTTCCTTGGCTATCCGGTAGGCTTTTTTTCTACCAAACCCATTATGAAATTAACCGCTCTTCAGGGAACTTCCTGGCGAACAGCCAGTTTCTGGCATCGGGCTTATTTAGTTAATACAGGAGCAAAAACCGTAACCTTACCGTGGAATGAGCAAATTACGACAGCACTCCGCGACGGGAAACTCGATGGCTTAATGGTCAATCTCGATAGCGGGTATGACATCCATGCTGAACGTGCTGCGCCGAATGTGTTGCTCTCTCCTTCGCTCTGGCTCGGCCATGTTTATCTTTTGACGATGAATAAACACACCTGGGAAAGCCTCAGTACTCAAGATCGCGAGGCGATTCAGCGAGCTGCTATTACAACCCAGAAGGCGCTGGGCCAGGCATTAGATAACAATCTGATCAACATGGTAAAAACGCTTGAACAGGAAGGCACACATGTTCGCTATCTGACAAAAGCAGAACTGGAGGCCTGGCGGAAAGCGATTGGTTATCAGCAAGAACAAGCTCAGTGGGTAGCAAAGCAGAAAGCTGAAGGTATAGACAATGCCAGGGAAGTGATGCAAAAAGTTGCCAATCTTCTTGATAGAACAATCCATTGAATTGTTAGTGCGCCCATGAATCTTATGGGCGCTTTACATGATTAACGCGTTACCGCATCGCTCTCTTTATTCTCTTTCACCCGCTTGAAGTTCACATCCATTTGCGGATATGGGAAGCTGATACCAGCAGCATCAAACTCGCGTTTAATACGTTCCAGCACGTCCCAGTACACGTTTTGCAGATCACCGCTGTTGCTCCAGGCACGAACGATAAAATTAACCGAGGATGCGCCAAGTTCATGCAGGCGCACGGTAATTTCACGATCTTTTAAAATACGATCTTCGGACTGAATAATATCAGTCAGGATCTGCTTAACCTGATCGATATCAGAATCATACGCCACGCCAATAATAAATTCGTTACGGCGCGCCGGCTCGCGAGAGAAGTTAATAATATTACCGGCAATAATTTTACCGTTCGGAATAACGATAATTTTACCGTCTGCGGTGCGCATAGTCGTAGAGAAAATCTGCACGCTCTGCACAGTACCGGCAACACCGCCGAGGTCAACATATTCACCGGCACGGAACGGGCGGAACATTACCAGCAACACGCCAGCGGCCAGGTTAGACAGCGAACCCTGCAACGCCAAACCTACAGCTAAACCTGCGGCACCCAGTACGGCGATAACCGATGCGGTTTGTACGCCCACGCGACCCAGTGCAGCAATTAGCGTAAAGGCAATAACTGCGTAACGGACTAATGCAGAAAGAAAATCAGCAACGGTGGCATCAATTTTACGGGAGATCATCAGGCGATTCACCGCATTGGAAATCATCCGCGCGACAATCAAACCAATGATGATAATCGCGAGAGCCGCCACGATGTTTACAGCATAACTCAGCAACAGCGCCTGATTATTCACCAACCAGGAACCTGCACCGTGTATGCTATCGACAACATTCAAATCTTCCATTCAATATTCCTTTTCAACTGACTCAAAATGGAGAAATACACTCCGCCGCCTTATGACGGGCAGTCTGACAAGGGTAAACAATAAAGTATAATTTTGCCAAATAGATCACAAATTTCTTAAGTACATCACCTTGCTTTTGGCGAAAAAAAGCCCCGCAGAGTGGGGCTCAGACATATGACAATGTGCGCTTTGTCATGCCGGATGCGGCGTGAACGCCTTATCCGGCCAACAAAAACCTGCAAATTCAATATATTGCAGGATACGTGTAGGCCTGATAAGCGTAGCGCATCAGGCAATTTTGCTTTTGGCGAAAAAAAGACCCGCAGAGCGGGCCTTGAGATAAGCAGAAAGGAATATCTTACAGAACGTCGATTGCGTTCAGTTCCTGGAATGCTTTTTCCAGACGAGCGATCATCGAAGTCTGACCAGCACGCAGCCATACGCGCGGATCGTAGTATTTCTTGTTCGGCTGATCTTCGCCTTTCGGGTTGCCCAATTGACCCTGCAGGTAAGCTTCGTTTTCTTTGTAGTAGTTCAGAACACCTTCCCAGGTTGCCCATTGGGTATCGGTATCGATGTTCATTTTCACTACGCCGTAGCTTACGGAGTCTTTGATTTCCTGAGCAGTAGAACCGGAACCGCCGTGGAATACGAAGTTCAGGCTGTTGTGCGGCAGGTTGTGTTTCTTAGAAACATATTCCTGAGAATCACGCAAGATAGTCGGGGTCAGAACCACGTTACCCGGCTTGTAAACGCCGTGTACGTTACCGAAGGAAGCCGCGATGGTGAAACGCGGGCTGATTTTGCTCAGCTCGGTGTATGCGTAATCAACGTCTTCCGGCTGGGTGTACAGTGCAGAAGCGTCCATGTGGCTGTTGTCCACACCGTCTTCTTCACCACCAGTGCAACCCAGTTCGATTTCCAGAGTCATACCGATTTTGGACATGCGCTCCAGGTATTTAGAGCAGATTTCGATGTTCTCTTGCAGAGATTCTTCAGACAGGTCGATCATATGAGAAGAGAACAGCGGCTTACCGGTAGCTGCGAAGTGTTTTTCACCTGCGTCCAGCAGACCGTCAATCCACGGCAGCAGTTTCTTCGCGCAGTGGTCAGTGTGCAGGATTACAGGAACACCATAGTGTTCAGCCATCTGGTGTACGTGATGCGCACCAGAGATAGCGCCCAGGATTGCAGCCCCCTGCGGAACATCAGATTTCACGCCTTTACCAGCGATAAAGGAAGCACCGCCGTTGGAGAACTGAACGATAACCGGCGCTTTAACTTTAGCAGCGGTTTCCAGTACGGCGTTGATGGAGTCAGTACCGACGCAGTTTACTGCTGGCAGTGCGAAGTTATTTTCTTTTGCTACCTGGAAAACTTTCTGTACGTCATCACCAGTGATTACGCCAGGTTTTACGAAATCAAAAATCTTAGACATGTTTCTTTGTCCTGTATCGTCGGGCTTGAGAAAAAGTGCGTGCTACATGAGCGCGCTGAAACAAGGGCAGGTTTCCCTGCCCTGTGATTTTTTACTTCTTAGCGCGCTCTTCGAGCATCGCTACTGCAGGCAGTACTTTACCTTCTACGAATTCAAGGAATGCGCCGCCACCAGTGGAGATGTAGGAGATTTTGTCAGCAATGCCGAACAGGTCGATTGCTGCCAGAGTGTCGCCGCCGCCAGCGATGGAGAACGCTTCGCTATCTGCGATAGCGTTAGCCACGATTTCAGTACCTTTGCGGAAGTTCGGGAATTCGAACACGCCAACCGGGCCGTTCCACAGAATAGTTTTCGCATTCTTCAGGATTTCAGCCAGTTCCTGTGCGGAAGCATCACCGATATCCAGGATCTGCTCGTCAGCTTTCACGTCGTTAACAGATTTCAGGGTAGCCGGAGCAGTTTCAGAGAACTCAGTTGCTACGCGAACATCAGACGGAACCGGGATGTTGCAGGTGGTCAGCAGACGTTTTGCTTCGTCAACCAGGTCTGCTTCGTACAGAGATTTACCTACATCGTGGCCTTGTGCCGCGATAAAGGTGTTTGCGATACCACCACCAACGATCAACTGGTCAGCGATTTTAGACAGGGAATCCAGAACGGTCAGTTTGGTAGAAACTTTAGAACCACCAACGATAGCCACCATCGGACGAGCAGGTTCTTTCAGTGCTTTACCCAGCGCGTCAAGTTCAGCCGCCAGCAGCGGGCCTGCGCACGCAACGTCAGCAAATTTACCGATACCATGAGTAGAAGCCTGCGCGCGGTGAGCAGTACCGAATGCGTCCATTACGAATACGTCACACAGTGCAGCATATTTTTTGGACAGGGTTTCGTCGTCTTTCTTCTCGCCTTTGTTGAAGCGAACGTTTTCCAGTACAACCAGTTCACCTTCAGCAACGTCAACGCCGTCGAGGTAATCTTTAACCAGACGAACCGGGTTAGACAGTTTGTCTTTCAGGTAGTTAACAACCGGCAGCAGAGAGAATTCTTCGTTGTACTCGCCTTCGGTAGGACGACCCAGGTGGGAAGTTACCATCACTTTCGCGCCTTGTTTCAGGGCCAGTTCAATGGTCGGCAGAGAAGCACGGATACGTGCGTCGCTGGTTACTTTCCCGTCTTTTACTGGTACGTTCAGATCCGCACGGATAAATACACGTTTCCCAGCAAGATCCAGATCGGTCATCTTAATTACAGACATGGTGAATCCTCTCGTTGATTCTAAAAGTTTTGCAGACGCTGCTTGCGTCTTACCTGAAAGCAACAGCGGCCATTGCTAACGTCGTGTCGATCATTCGGTTAGCAAAGCCCCATTCGTTATCGCACCAGACCAACGTTTTGATCAGGTGTGCGCCACTGACCCGGGTTTGGGTGCCATCGACAATGGCACTGTGCGGGTCGTGGTTAAAATCTACAGAGACCAACGGCAATTCCGTATAGTCAACTATACCATGAAATGCACCTTGTGCTGCCTTTTGCAACAACTGGTTGACTTCATTGGCTTTTACAGGTTTCTTCACCGTCACGCTCAGGTCGATTGCCGTCACATTAATGGTTGGCACACGTACCGCAATCGCTTCAAAGCGATCGTTAAACTGCGGGAAAAAACGCGTGATACCGGCGGCCAGTTTAGTATCGACCGGGATGATCGACTGACTGGCGGCCCGAGTGCGGCGCAGGTCGGGATGGTACGCATCAATAACCTGCTGATCGTGCATGGCGGAGTGAATTGTGGTCACAGTGCCGGACTCAATGCCGTACGCATCATCTAACAATTTGATGACGGGAATTATGCAATTCGTGGTACAGGAAGCGTTAGAAACAATGCGGTGTTCCGCGCGAAGTTGATCCTGATTGACGCCATAAACAATAGTTGCGTCGAGATCGTTGCTGCCAGGATGTGAAAAGAGCACTTTTTGGGCCCCGGCGGCAATATGCGCTTCGCCATGCTCGCGGGTGCCATACACGCCGGTGCAATCGAGCACCACATCGACGCCAAGTTCACGCCAGGGGAGCGATTGCAGTGAACGTTCATGCAATACGCGGATGGCGTCATCACCAACAAAAAGTTGATCGCGTTCCTGACGCACTTCCCATGCAAAACGGCCATGACTGGTGTCATATTTCAACAAATGCGCCATGCCCGCAGCATCCGCCAGTTCGTTGATTGCCACCACGGTGATTTCCGCCCGGCGTCCGGATTCATACATAGCACGAACCACATTACGCCCGATGCGACCGAAGCCATTTATCGCTACGCGTACGGTCATAGGTCTCCTGCAAGGCTTTCTCAAAGCAAATTTGCCAGACAGAGTAGTCCAGCAAATCGTTCGGGAAAACCTTACCTGTCGCAAATTGCGACTGATTGGTTAATTGTCGAACATTTAATCGACTGAAACGCTTCAGCTAGGATAAGCGAAACGCGGAATAAAAGGAATGATTGTCCAGTCAAAGAAGACAATTATCTGACTTACGTCACGTTTTTGGCCATGGTATGCCAGGAATTATTCCACTTTGCAGAATCACGAATAAGCGTAGCAAAATCTTTTCGCTGTGCCGTCATAAACCCTGATTTATATCAGAATATGACTGATGTCGCGTCGATATCATCCGCAATACGTCCGAGTTTCGGAGTACTTCAATGATGACATTGCCCCACCTTTATTCTTCAACTGCGCGCTTTTACGCGCTGCGCCTGCTTCCCGATCAGGAAGTTTTCTCTCAATTACGCGCCTTCGCGCGACAGCAACAACTTCACGCCGCGTGGATTGCGGGTTGTACCGGCAGTCTGACTGACGTCGCCTTACGCTATGCCGGGCAAGAAAACACCACCCATCTTAACGGTAAGTTTGAAGTAATCGCACTGAACGGCACACTGGAACAGACAGGTGAACATCTTCATCTCTGCATTTCAGACCCGCACGGCGCAATGCTCGGCGGTCATATGATGCCTGGCTGTACCGTGCGCACCACCCTTGAACTGGTGATCGGTAGCCTGGAAGAACTGGCATTCAGTCGCCAGCCTTGCGCGCTTTCTGGTTACGACGAGTTGCATATTTCCCCTGTTAAATAACACCCTTTAGAGAGGTTTTCTTATGGCGCGTCGCCACTTTTCCAGTCAGGCTTTGGTGCTGATCGTTATCTCTATCGCCATCAATATGATCGGCGGTCAACTGGCCAGCATAGTCAAATTGCCTATTTTTCTCGACTCCATCGGCACGCTTATTAGCGCGGTACTGCTTGGTCCAGTGATCGGTATGCTGACCGGCTTACTGACCAATTTACTCTGGGGGTTACTGACTGACCCGATCGCCGCCGCTTTTGCCCCCGTGGCGATGGTCATCGGTCTGGTCACGGGTTGGCTGGCGCGAGCGGGTTGGTTCCGTACTCTGCCGAAAGTCATTGTCAGCGGGGTGATTATTACTCTTGCGGTGACAATTGTTGCCGTGCCGCTGCGTACAGCCTTGTTTGGCGGAGTAACCGGTAGCGGAGCGGATTTGTTCGTCGCCTGGATACATTCAATGGGGCAAAACCTGGTGGAATCAGTGGCGATTACGGTGATAGGCGCTAACCTGGTCGATAAAATTCTCACAGCGGTGATTGTCTGGCTTTTACTGCGACAACTACCGATTCGCACCACACGCCATTTTCCAATGATGGCCGCCGTGCGCTAAATGCATCCGTTTACCTCATTAACGTTGTGGGCGCTGGCTGCCTGCACCACGCTTATCCTGCCCGCGCAGACCATTTTGCCGATCTATAGCGCGGCGACCTTTTTCTGCCTTATCGCGCTAAAGGCCGCGCGGCGGCGGGCAAAATATGTCACCTGGCTGATGTTTTCGCTGGGCGTCGGTCTGTGGCTGGTGCACGGTGGCTGGCTGACAGAATGGATAAGTGACGCGCCACGCTCTCCAGAACGGTGGGCACATGCCATTACGCTCTGGTTGCGTATTCTGGCTATTGTTTCAACTTCACAGTTGTGGATGCAATTCGTCCCCGTGCAAGGTTTTATCCGCGCTTTGTTTGCTTCTCGCCTGCCGCCGGGCGTCGCTTATCTGTTTGCCGGGCCGTTATTGGTCGTTGAGCAGTTAAAACGACAATTAGCGATTATTTATGAAGCACAACGCGCTCGCGGCGTGCCGCTGGATGAAGGCTGGTATCAACGTTTACGTGCGATGCCCGCGTTAATTATTCCGCTAACTCATAATGCGCTTAACGATCTGGCGATCCGCGGCGCGGCGCTGGATATGCGGGCATTTCGACTCCACAACCGGCGCACTACGCTGTGGGCACCACCTGACAGTAACCTGGAAAAAGTGGCGCGTTACACCATGATCTTGCTGATGCTGGCAGAATTCGGAGCGTGGATATGGTTACGTTAGAACAGTTTCGCTATTGCCCGACACACTCAACAATTCCTCCGTTCTGTTATGACTTTTACTATGACGAACCGGGGATGATCGCCATCTTTGGGGACAACGGCAGTGGCAAAAGCACGCTGGCGCAACTGATGGCGGGGTGGTATCCCGACTTCTTGCCGGGTGACATAGCAGGTACGGGAATGCTCCTCGATACGCCCATTGGGCAACGCTCACTCAACGAACAATCTGCGACCATTCAACTCGTCCAGCAATCCCCCTACTTGCAGCTTTCTGGCTGTACCTTCAACGTGGAAGAAGAAGTCGCGTTTGGGCCAGAAAATCTGTGTCTTGCTGAAGCAGAGATTATGGCGCGTATTGACGCCGCTCTGACTCTGACCGGGTGCCAGCCATTGCGTCATCGCCATCCGGCAACACTCTCCGGCGGGGAAACCCAACGCGTGGTCATCGCTTGTGCTATCGCGATGCAACCTAAGATTTTAATTCTCGACGAAGCCTTTAGCCGACTGACGTCGCAGGCCAGCGAAATGCTGTTGCAGCGCTTACAACACTGGGCGTTGAAACGTGATTCGCTGATTATTCTTTTTGAACGCCATCAAACACCTTTCCTGAACTACTGCCAGCAAGCGTGGCAACTGCAAAACGGAGCACTCCAGCCATTATGTTAACGTTAAATCAGGTAACTTATCGCTGGCCTGACGCAGCAACGTATTGTCTTTGCAACATTTCTCTACAACTCAAAAAAGGTGAATGGCTGGCGCTGACCGGCGACAATGGCGCGGGAAAATCGACCCTGTTGCGTATCATGGCGGGTCTTCTACCCCCTTCGTCCGGCACGGTAATGTTGCAACATCTGGCGCTACATACACTCAAGAACCGCCAACGCGCGGCAAACATTGGTGTGCTGTTTCAGGAAGCGGAAAACCAGTTATTTCACAGTACCGTCGCGGAAGAGATCGCATTTGGTTTGAAACTGCAAAAATGCCCAACTGATGAAATTGCTCAACGCACCGACGCTGTCCTGCAATGCTGTCAGTTAACAGATGTTGCCAGCGCTCATCCGTTAGATCTGCATAGCGCCCAGCGACGGATGGTGGCCGTCGCCTGCCTGGAAGCTCTCGCCCCGCCGCTGTTATTACTTGACGAACCGAGCCGGGATTTTGATGCCCAATGGCTGGCAGTATTTGAAAGTTGGCTGGAAAAGTGCCGCCTTCGTGGCACGAGTGTGGTGGCAATCAGTCATGACGCCGCATTTACCCGGCGTCATTTTTCTCGCGTCATGCGACTGGAAGGTGGTGTAGTGAGGGAGGTCAATCTGCCAGACAGTATTCACCGTTAGGCGTCATCATTAAGGTCAAATTTGCAGGCCGACTCTGTTCCAGCACCCGACGAACATTCGGCCCGTCGGTACGTTCATAAAAAGCTTCAGCATCTGCCTGCGATAATCCCCCCGCCAACTTGCGCCCCACCAGTCGTTCCCGTAACGCAGATGCGGGCGCGTTGATAAATATCGAGAAATCACAAAATTGCGCTAACGTGCGCCACTGCTCGTCATCCAGCAATAGCCAGTTTCCTTCGACGATGACCAGCGGCGCGGTAACGTGCAACGCATCTTCTACCGGATCATGTTTTTGTCGATCATACTGCGGCCACGTACAGTCGCCTTGCACGGCCTGACGCAGATTTTCCGCCAGTTTCGCCACGTCAAACGTTTGCGGCGCGCCTTTATAAGGGCGAAGCTGATGCTCATCCAGCCAGATGTTGTAATGGTGAAAACCATCCATCGGGAGCGTCTGAATAGCGGGTAATTCGGGATCTTGTTGTGCGAGATATTCCCAGAAGGTAGTTAAGGTAGATTTACCCGTCCCTGGTGGAGCACTCAGAAATACCACCGTACGCCGCTGCGGGTTTACCGCCTGTAAGGCCGCCAGCATACGCAGTAGCGGTTTATGTACATTTTCAATTTCATCATCAGAGTACTGCGCCTGTACCTTTAGTCCATTCACCGTCAGTTCGATTTTCACGGCGTTAATTCCTTTAAAGTTGTCGTTACTGCCAGCGTCAGCGCCGTTTTGACCATTCCGCTAAAACGCGCCTCTGACCAGACCGCGAAATCAGCGAACTTCATCGCTTTCAACGCATCATAGAGGGAAGTATTACGGGTTATGCTATTAACGTTGCTGATAAAATCCCAGGTAATGTCATCGACAAATCCGGGCGTTTCATTCTGCTCGTTCAGGTAATGCCAGAATTGAGAAAAGTGCGTAATATCGGCGTACAGCCATTTATCCATTTTCCCCAGCGCATAAATCAAACGCAGCGCAACATCAATATCGTCAAGCGGGCCGCTTTGGGCGAGCAACGGCTTCACTGCATATTCCACGATCTCTTCATCGTTATCGACAAACAGCGACGGCAGAAACTGGCGTATCCCCTGGAGCAAAATGGCATGCGCAGTTTTCATAAATGACAATAAATTGTCCTGTGCATCCAGTTGCTCAAGCACATCATCTTCTGTCAGCGTCGCCATTCGTCTTCCGATAGATCACCATCAATGCAGGGAGTCTATTATATTACACGTTTGGTCTGCGCCACCGATCAGTAATGTCTGCGTCCGCACCCCATTCGCCGTCTGTTGTATACCGTTCACCAGCTCTCCGCCCGTCACACCCGTGGCGCTAAAGAGGATATTTTTATCTCTCACCAGTTCGTCGAGCGAGTACACACGGTTGACCTCAACCCCCATTTCCTTGCAACGCTGGCGCTCCTGTTGTGCAATCTGCCGATTTTCCGTGTAATCACCTTTGGCCTGACAAAAATCAATAAGCTCTGCCTGCATATCTCCACCTAACGCTTTGACTGCACAGGCAGAAATAACGCCTTCTGGCGCACCACCGATGGTGTACATCACGTCGTAAGGATTATCCTGCCAGCAAGTCAGCACACTGGCAGCAACATCGCCATCCGGCAGGGCGAATACTTTCACGCCCAGTTGCGTCGCTTCTTCAATCGCGGCATGAAGACGGGGTTTATCCAGCGTAACCATGCGTAATCGATCCAATGGTTTGCCCAATGCTTTTGCCACATTGCGCAAGTTATCCGTCAGGGGCAAAGACAGATTAATCACTCCTGCAGCCAGTCGGTTAACGACCAGTTTTTTCATATACATATCGGGCGCGTGTAACAGGCTATCTCGTGGGGCGAAGGCCATTACTGCCAGGGCATTACTCTGCCCCATCGCCACCATCCGGGTGCCTTCAATCGGATCAACCGCGATATCGACTTCTGGCCCATCACCTTTGCCAACCTCTTCGCCAATCCACAGCATCGGCGCATGGTCAATTTCCCCCTCACCGATAACCACTCTCCCACGAAAAGCGACGTCGTTTAATGCCTGACGCATCGCGGTAACCGCCAGGCCATCAATTTTATTTTTGTCGCCACATCCGGTTTGCGGCCAGGCAGCCAACGCGGCCTGTTCCGTAACGCGAAATAATGGCCACGCAAGGGACATCATTGCGCTGCCTCCCCGATATCAACGCCAAATTGTGCCAGCAGATATTTCTCGGCCTGTTCATTCCAGATGCCGTGCGTTTCCTCAACCCGTCGCGCCAACTCTTTAAACAGCGGATCTGTTTTCCCTTTTTCGGCAAAATCGGCAATGGCGGTCAGCGGCATGGTGACGCCGTTATAAATGAGTTTTTTACCGCCGGGAATATCCGGCAAATTGAGTACGGTTTCTGGCACCGCATCCAGGCCACCAATATGGGTCACCATAAACGACGGCTGCAACTGCCCCGTGGCGCTAAGGGCAATCGCCTCTTTCATATCATCCGTAGAACCACCGGACGTCCCAACGACGTGAGTGCTGTTGTAATGCACGTTGTAAAAGTTAAACGGCACTTTGAAGTTTTTATCCGTTGGCCCGGCAAAGAAGTTCAGACAACCATCTTCCGCCAGCAATTCATCAGCCATCTCAACGACCGAAGGCACCGCCGCATAGACAAAAACATCATCGAACCCGACATCTCCTGTCAGCGACCGCAGCATCTGTACCGGATCGCTCATCCCTTTGGTATTCACGTATACCAGCTCAATCCCTTTGCTGGCCGCCATCTCCACCGGCAGCAGCTTCTGTACTTGTGCCAGCCGTTTTTCATCGATGTCGACCACTACCACCCGTGATGGTTGAATGCCGCCGTTAATGGCGTAATCGATAGCGCCAATTCCCATCGGGCCAGCACACGCCAGTAGCGCAATATTGCCGCCAGATTTGACGCCCATTCGATGCTCATAAACATATTGCGCAGTGTGATAATTAGCATGATAAGCGCCAATAATGCAGCACATCGGCTCCGCCAGAGACGCCGCAGCAAAATAAGAGCCGTGATACGGTAATACGCAGCCTAAATTAATCGCGATTTCAGGAATAATCATATAGGTGGCATTACCACCAAAATATTCGTAGCTGTATCCCGCAGAATATCCGCTGGGTAACCCCATCGCAGGCTGTAAAACAAATCGCTGACCTTTTTTATATTTGTCGGTAAGATTTTTACCCACTTCAACAATGACTCCGGCACATTCATGCCCGGTGATCGCCGGGTGATTTTCTAAATCGTCCGGCACCCGTTTATGTTCGCTACCAAGCAACGCCGCTTTCCAGGTGGATAAACAAACACTATCAGAAATTACACTGACCAGCAGTTCATTATCAGTAATTTCGGGTAACTCAAATTCACGCAGACGGATATCCCGCTTGCCATAAATAGCAGCAACTTTGGTTTTCATTTTTACCTCTGCAATCAGTTTTTATGTTCGGCGGTTAATTGATTAAATAAAGTGTCGAGTTTTGGATCGCCAATGTAGTTATTAATCAATATCAGCGGTTTATCCGTCACACGTTTCACTCGTCCTTCCAGACTGGCGTGAGTGACGACGATATCAGCATCCGAAGGCACGTTTTCTATGGCGTAATGTTTTACTTCAATGGTCAGTCCGGCTTTTTCCAGACGTTTGCGGAAGGTGGTTGCCCCCATTGCGCTGGAGCCCATTCCCGCATCACAAACAAAGGCAATACGTTTCACACGACTTAATGAAAATGCACCTTCCTGCTTCATAGCTTTTACCGCATTGGCTGACTCGGTGAACTCATCTTCGCTCTCCGTTTCCACCGTTTTTTCCATCTTCAGTATCAGGGATGTGATGACAAAGGACACCAGAGTACCGACCGTAACACCGGCAATTGTCGCCAGGAACGAGCCTTTCGGCGTCAGTGCCAGATAAGCAAAAATAGAACCCGGGCTAGGACCTGCCACCAGGCCGCCATCCAGCAAATTGAACATCCAGGTGCCAGACATACCGCCTGCAATCATGGCGATAATGGTCAACGGCTTCATCAATACATACGGAAAATACAGCTCGTGGATGCCACCGAGGAAGTGAATAATCATCGCACCAGGCGCAGAGCGTTTGCTCATCCCTTTACCAAACAGAGTGAATGCCAGCAGCAAGCCTAAACCCGGCCCAGGATTGGACGCCACCATAAAGAAGATAGATTTACCGTTAACCGATGCCTGCTGCATTCCCAACGGGTAATAGACGCCCTGCTCGATCGCATTATTAAGGAAAAGCACTTTTGCCGGTTCATTGATGACTGACAGCAGAGGTAGATAACCCGCATGTACCAGCGCCTCAATACACTCTTTGACGAAAGTATTGGCAATTAACACTGCCGGACCGATGACTTCAAAGCCCAACAGGCAGAGGATCATCCCGGCAATACCTAATGAGAAGTTATTGATAACCATCTCAAAACCAGCAGGTATGCGTTTTTCCAGTGCTTTATCAACATATTTTATGACCAGACCACCTAACGGCCCCATGATCATCGAACCGAGAAACATCGGAATATCCGCACCGACGATCACACCAATCGTCCCTATTCCCCCCATGACCGCACCGCGTTTACCGCCGACCAGATGACCACCGGTAGAACCAATCATCACGGGCAATAAATAGGTAATCATGGGGCCAACAATTTTGGCGAAGTGTTCGTTAGGCATCCAACCCGTAGGAATAAATAAAGCAGTAATAAAACCCCAGGCAATGAAAGCACCGATATTGGGGATGACCATTGCAGTCAAAAAGCCACCAAAAGCCTGGACCTTTGCACGAGCAGACTTGTTTTCCATAATATTATCCTGTAGAGGAGAGAGTAATTATCCGCGGCTGATAATGTCCGCTAATTGTTTTTTTGATGTTGCTGTTAATAGTTGTTCGAGTATTTCTTCTTCGCACAGTAATTCACTTAACGCCTGAATAGCACCAATGTGCGAATCAGCATCGGCAGCAGAAAGCCCGATGAGTAATTTGATCGGTTCATCACTTCCGGGGAAACAAACTGGCTGTTCGAGTAATGTCAGTGACATCCCGGTTTTAAGCGCCCCACATTCCGGTCGTGCATGGGGCATTGCTACGCCCGGCGCGAGAATATAATAAGGCCCGTTGCGGGTAGTTGAGTCTTTAATAGACTGAATGTAATTCTCGTTGATATAATTTTTTGCTAACAATGACGCCATCGAAAAATCGATAACATCCTGCCAGTCTTTTGCTGAAGATATAACTGAGATTGATGATTCCGGGAAATAATCAATAAGCCGCATAAATTATCCTTATTTTATTTTTAGGGTGCTGTCCGGCGGTAAAAATAAAATACTCGTGCGACTTAATGAAAGCAATTGTGCACGTGAGAGCACAAACTCCACGAGCCAAAATAGCAAAGTATTAAATAACAATGACATAAAAATAATTTTACGCAAGTCAACTATATATTTGCTGTGTATGTCACACAATAGATATTTTATACGTTATTACATTCGTGATGCATATCACCATTTGTTTATTGAATGTTCGAAAACATACTTATTTCATTCGTTGGTTTTCCGCCATTCCCCCTTTATAGATTCTGAATTCTCGACTGTTGGCTGTTTTCTTCTCACCTCATGTGACATATTTCCACACTTTACTCAAGGAAGACTCACATGAAAGCACCTGTTTCAATAACCTCATTCCGCCCACAAAAATCGCTTGCCATCGCCATTGGCGTGCTTGCCGTTATTGTGCTGCCATTTCTGTCGTATTACACCGTGAATGAAGGTGAACGTGGTATTTTGTTGCGCTATGGAAAAATAGTAAAAGTTGCCGATCCGGGGCTGGGTTTTAAGATCCCGTTTATGGAAAGCGTAGAGAAAATTTCCACGCGTAATCAGGCTGTTGTCTATCAGGGATTACAGGCATACAGCCGCGACCAGCAACCCGCACAAATGACTGTGTCAGTCAGTTTCCATATTAAGCCTTCGGAAGCAGGTGCGGTTTATACCACCTACAACACCATTGAAGCATTAAAAGATCGCCTGATTGTTCGCCAGTTGCCAACCCAACTGGAGAACGTTTTCGGTCAATATACGGCCATCAGCGCTGTACAGGATCGCACGAAACTGGTTCAGGATCTGCAAAATGCAATGCGCAAAGCCGTTGTTGGTCCGGTGGTGATTGACGGGGTCCAGATTGAAAATATTGATTTTTCGGACGCTTATGAAAAATCAATTGAAGATCGTATGAAAGCGGAAGTCGCCATTGCCACACGGAAACAAAATCTGGAAACAGAGAAAATCCAGGCACAAATTGCGGTAACTCAGGCGCAGGCAGAAGCAGAAAGTAAACTGGCGGCAGCCAAAGCAGAAGCGGAGACGATTCGCGTAAGAGGCGCGGCAGAAGCAGAAACTATTCGTTTAAAAAGTGGGGCTGAAGCAGAAGCTATCCGCCTGCGCGGTGAAGCTCTGCGAGATAACCCAGGGCTTGTTGCCCTTACCACTGCCGAACGCTGGGACGGAAAACTGCCCGATACCATGATCCCTGGCAGTACCGTTCCGTTTATCTCAACCAAATAAAAAAGAGCCGCATTTGCGGCTCTTCACACACCATAGTGTTAATTACAGCAGTTCTTTCGCTTTCGCTACCACGTTTTCAACGGTGAAGCCGAACTCTTCGAACAGTTGCTCTGCCGGAGCAGATTCACCAAAGGTGGTCATACCGACGATAGCACCGTTCAGGCCAACATACTTGTACCAGTAGTCAACAATACCTGCTTCCACTGCAACGCGTGCGGTGACGGCTTTCGGCAGTACGGATTCACGGTAAGCCGCGTCCTGTTTGTCGAACACGTCGGTAGACGGCATGGAAACTACGCGCGCTTTCACGCCTTCAGCAGTCAGTTTTTCGTATGCTGCAACCGCCAGCTCGACTTCAGAACCGGTGGCGATGAAGATCAGTTCCGGTTGACCGGCACAATCTTTCAGCACGTAACCACCGCGCGCGATGTTTGCCAGTTGCTCTTCCGTACGTTCCTGCTGCGCCAGGTTCTGACGGGAGAGGATCAGCGCGGTCGGGCCGTCCTGACGCTCAACGCCATATTTCCACGCAACGGCGGATTCAACCTGGTCACACGGACGCCATGTAGACATGTTCGGGGTCACGCGCAGAGAAGCAACCTGCTCAACCGGCTGGTGAGTCGGGCCGTCTTCGCCCAGACCGATGGAGTCGTGGGTATAAACCATCACCTGACGCTGTTTCATCAGTGCAGCCATACGTACAGCGTTACGTGCGTATTCCACGAACATCAGGAAGGTGGAGGTGTACGGCAGGAAGCCACCGTGCAGGGAGATACCGTTGGCAATCGCGGTCATACCAAATTCGCGAACACCATAATGGATGTAGTTACCGGCAGCATCTTCGTTGATTGCCTTAGAGCCAGACCACAGGGTCAGGTTAGACGGAGCCAGGTCAGCGGAGCCGCCAAGGAATTCCGGCAACAGCGGACCGAATGCTTCGATGGCATTCTGAGACGCTTTACGGCTGGCAATTTTAGCCGGATTAGCCTGCAGTTTAGCAATGAACTCTTTCGCTTTCGCGTCGAAGTCAGACGGCATTTCACCTTTCATACGACGGGTAAATTCAGCCGCTTCTTGCGGGTAAGCTTTCGCGTAAGCCGCAAACTTCTCGTTCCATGCAGACTCTTTCGCCTGACCGGCTTCTTTCGCATCCCACTGAGCATAGATTTCAGACGGGATTTCGAACGGCGCGTATTTCCAGCCTAGCTGCTCACGAGTCAGTGCAATTTCCGCATCGCCCAGCGGCGCGCCGTGGGAGTCATGCGTACCGGCTTTGTTCGGGGAACCGAAACCAATGATAGTCTTGCACATCAGCAGAGACGGTTTGTCAGTCACTGCACGCGCTTCTTCTACTGCGCGTTTAATAGCGGCAGCGTCGTGACCGTCAATACCGCGGATTACGTGCCAGCCGTAAGCTTCGAAACGCATTGCAGTGTCATCGGTGAACCAGCCTTCAACATGGCCATCGATAGAGATACCGTTGTCATCGTAGAACGCAATCAGTTTACCCAGCTTCAGCGTACCCGCCAGAGAGCAAACCTCGTGGGAAATGCCTTCCATCATGCAGCCGTCGCCCATGAAGGCGTAGGTGTAGTGGTCGACAATGTCGTGACCTGGACGGTTAAACTGCGCCGCCAGCGTTTTTTCTGCAATCGCCATACCGACTGCGTTAGCAATACCCTGACCCAACGGACCGGTGGTGGTTTCTACACCTGCGGTGTAACCCACTTCCGGGTGGCCCGGAGTTTTGGAGTGCAACTGACGGAAGTTCTTCAGCTCTTCCATTGGCAGATCATAACCAGTGAGGTGCAGCAGGCTGTAGATCAGCATGGAGCCGTGGCCGTTGGACAGCACGAAGCGGTCACGGTCAGCCCAGGACGGATTCTGCGGGTTGTGTTTCAGGAAATCACGCCACAGGACTTCGGCAATGTCAGCCATACCCATCGGGGCGCCCGGGTGACCGGATTTGGCTTTCTGTACTGCGTCCATGCTCAGCGCACGAATAGCATTGGCAAGCTCTTTACGTGAGGACATTTTGACTCCAGATCGGATGATGAAGGGCACGCCCTTAACGACTTGACGACAGCGCGTTTTGGGCTACGCCGGAAAATTTGCCAACAATTTACCGCAAGCCACGCGTCATGTACATGGAACATCCTTTTGCCGGTTCAGAAATCTCTGGATCATGCTCGCATGTTGCGCAATCTGCTCGCCCGTCCGCTGCGCTTTTCCTTATACTTAGACTGAGCGTCGATTCACCTGCAAACGGCGCATTTTTAGAATAATCCTGACTTTGTGCGGAAGAGAAAACATGAAAATTCGCGCCTTATTGATAGCAATGAGCGTGGCAACGGTATTGACCGGTTGCCAGAATATGGACTCCAGTGGGCTGCTCTCATCAGGAGCGGAAGCTTTTCAGGCTTACACTCTGAGTGATGCGCAGGTCAAAGCCCTGAGCGATCAGGCATGTCAGGAGATGGACAGTAAGGCGACGATTGCGCCAGCCAGTAGCGAATATGCTAAACGTCTGGCCACTATTGCCAACGCGCTGGGCAACAATATCAACGGTCAGCCGGTAAATTACAAAGTGTATATGGCAAAGGATGTGAACGCCTTTGCGATGGCCAACGGCTGCATCCGTGTTTATAGCGGACTGATGGATATGATGACTGATAACGAAGTCGAAGCGGTGATCGGTCACGAAATGGGACACGTGGCGTTAGGCCATGTGAAGAAAGGGATGCAGGTCGCGCTTGGAACAAACGCAGTGCGAGTAGCTGCGGCATCGGCGGGCGGGATTGTCGGTAGTTTATCTCAATCACAACTAGGCGATCTGGGCGAGAAATTAGTCAATTCGCAATTCTCCCAGCGTCAGGAAGCTGAGGCGGACGATTACTCCTATGACTTGCTGCGCCAACGCGGCATCAGTCCGGCAGGCCTTGCCACCAGCTTTGAAAAACTGGCGAAGCTGGAAGAAGGCCGTCAAAGCTCAATGTTTGACGACCATCCAGCATCCGCGGAGCGCGCCCAGCATATTCGCGACCGTATGAGCGCTGATGGGGTTAAGTAAGACCTGGTGGTGCCGAACGTAGGTCAGATAAGGCGTTTAGGCCGCATCTGACATATATGGCCAGAGCACATCGCCGGATGCGATGCTGGCGCATCTTATCCGGCCTACGGATGGCATCACATCCGGCGCTTACTCGCCCTTTTTCGCTGCCTGAATATACAGCATCTCCAGCGCCAGCGTTGCCGCTGCCAGAGCAGTGATTTCCGACTGATCGTATGCCGGAGCCACTTCCACTACGTCCATCCCAACGATGTTGAGATCTTTCAGGCCGCGTACCAGTTTAATGGCGCGATCGGAGGTCAGGCCGCCAATTACCGGCGTACCCGTTCCCGGCGCAAACGCAGGATCCAGGCAATCGATATCAAAAGTCAGGTAGACCGGCATATCACCAACAATCTGCTTCACCTGGGCGATAACGTCATCCACGCTGCGATCGTTCACCTGGCAGGCGTCCAGCACGGTAAAGCCGTTGTCTTTATCGAACTCAGTACGAATACCAATTTGCACGGAATGATTCGGGTCAATCAGACCTTCTTTCGGCGCGGTATAAAACATAGTGCCGTGGTCAAACTCACAACCGTTCGCGTAGGTATCGGTGTGGGCGTCAAAGTGTACCAGCGCCATTTTGCCAAAATGTTTAGCATGAGCACGCAGCAGCGGCAGCGTAACAAAGTGGTCACCACCGAAGGAGAGCATACGCTTACCGGCAGCCAGCAGCTTCTCAGCGTGCGCCTGCAGTTTCTCGCTCATTTCACGGGCATCACCGAAGGCATATACCAGATCACCACAGTCGACGACATTCAGACGTTCACGCATGTCGAAATTCCACGGGAAGCGGTTGTGTTCCCAGGCCAGATTAGTCGAAACCTGGCGAATAGCTGCCGGACCGTGACGCCCCCCCGCACGACCAGAAGTAGCCATATCGAACGGCACGCCGGTAATTACCCAGTCAGCATCGCTGTCATACGGCTGGAAGTTCATCGGCAGGCGTAAAAAACCAAAGGCGTTGGAAACCAGTGAGTTATCGTATTGATGACCTAAGGTGCTCATGGATGGACTCCTTTTACAAAGTCGATATAAAAAAACCCTTCCGCGTCGTTAGGCCCGACGAGGAAGGGTTGGATTTGCGAAACACAAGTTTGTGCTAATTATCGCCCTAAATGGGTGAAGCATCAAGCGGGGTTGCTATTTACGACACGGTGGTGGCGCATAGCCATTGTTGTCTGCCGGAAAGGCTTGTCCAGAGCACGGCGGTAGCGCATTTTTCGCTGAGCCTTGTAATTCAAAAGCGGCAAAACCAATCACCCCTGTGTTACGTACATCGCCTTGCGCCGAATTGGCGGCGTAGGAATCAGCAACGTTGGCAAACTGAAAAGCAGCTTCGGTATGTTTATCTTTACGGAAACCTTTAATCGCTAACGAATCACCGGCATTCACAATATAGCCATTGTTATTCAGCGAACCTTGCTTGCCGTTCAGAACATCCAGCCCATCAACTGTGGCAACGATCTCATAGTTAGTGTTACGGCTATAGTTACGAACATATAATTGATAATTCATTCCCACTCTGGCATGAACAATATATCGAGGTTTATTATTCGATGAATCATATACCCGCGTAATAGGAAGCGAATTAAAATTAGCATCGCGAATAGCATATTCCAGTTCGTTAATCCGAATGCTATAAACGCGGTCGTATCCGGAAGGAATGTTAGTCGAATAACTAATAACGATCATCTCTGCCGGATCGCGCCAGGCGCGTTCAGCAGATACGCCTTGAACCGTTGAGTGCACATCCCCGCCCCAGGCAGTGCCGACATTGCCAGATGCACTACTATTATACTGCGCATTACTGGAACAACCTGCCAGCAGTACGAACAATCCCACCAGCGCAACGCGTACTTTCCATTTTTTCATAACCGATCCCTCTGCATTTAATTAATGCAGCGATTGTAGGGAGATTATATTAGAAGGAAAGTAACCAGATTATTTTTAAGAATATATAAATAAAAAGCGGGCCGAATTAATCAATTAAATCGGCCCGCCAGCAGAATAATCTTAATTATTCATCTTCAAGGTAGGTATAACCGTACAAACCTGCCTCGAACTCTTCAAGGAACTGTTGTTGCAGTTCGGCATCAAGATCGGTTTTCTTCACCTGGTCACGGAACTGGGTTAACAACGTTTTTGGATCGAGCTGCACATATTGCAGCATATCCGCAACGGTATCGCCCTCGTCAGACAGCTCCACTTCTACGCTGCCGTCAGGGAAGACGAACACGTCAACCGCTTCGGTATCACCAAACAGATTGTGCATGTTGCCGAGGATCTCCTGATAGGCACCGACCATAAAGAAACCGAGCATCGGCGGATTCTCCGGATCGTACTCCGGCATTGGCATTGTCGTAGCAATGCCGTCACCATCGATATAGTGGTCGATGGCTCCATCAGAGTCACAGGTGATATCCAGCAGCACAGCGCGGCGTTCCGGCACTTGATCCAGCCCTTCCAGCGGCAGAACCGGGAACAACTGGTCGATACCCCATGCATCCGGCATCGACTGGAATAGCGAGAAGTTGACGTACATTTTGTCCGCCATACGCTCCTGTAATTCGTCGATAATCGGGCGATGGGCGCGGTTTTGCGGATCCAGTTGCTTCTGCACTTCATGACACATGCTCAAATAGAGCTGTTCTGCCCATGCACGTTCTTGCAGATTGTAAGTGCCAGAAGAATAACCAATATGGATATCGTGCAGATCCATCTGGCTATCATGCAGCCATTCACGCAGAGAGCGGCGAGTTCCCGGTTCGTGCATCTCCTTCCAGGTTTCCCACATGCTTTGCAGTGCGCGCGGCGCATCCTCTGCTGGTGCGGTTGGAACGGTGTATTCGTTACGTTCCACACCGATAATATTGGAAACCAGCACAGTGTGATGCGCAGTCACCGCACGACCCGATTCGGTGATCACCGTCGGATGTGGCAGACCATTCTCTTCACAGGCATCGCCAATTGCCCAGATAATGTTATTAGCGTATTCATTGAGGCCGTAGTTCACCGAACAATCGGATTGCGAACGGGTGCCTTCATAATCCACGCCCAGACCACCGCCAACGTCAAAGCACTGAATGTTGACGCCCAGCTTATGCAGCTCAACATAGAAGCGCGCAGATTCACGAACGCCTGTCGCGATATCGCGAATATTCGCCATCTGCGAACCGAGGTGGAAGTGCAGCAGTTGCAGGCTATCGAGACGTCCGGCTTCACGCAGTGTCTCAACCAGTTGCAGTACCTGGGTTGCCGCCAGACCGAACTTCGATTTTTCACCACCGGAAGACTGCCATTTACCAGACCCCTGCGAGGCCAGACGCGCACGTACGCCAAGACGAGGGATCACGTTCAGACGTTCCGCTTCATCCAGCACAATGGCGATTTCAGACATCTTCTCGATAACCAGATAAACCTTATGGCCCATCTTCTCGCCAATCAGCGCCAGGCGGATATATTCGCGGTCTTTATAGCCGTTACAGACGATGACGCTGCGGGTCATGCCAGCATGCGCCAGCACCGCCATCAACTCAGCTTTTGAACCTGCTTCCAGCCCCAGCGGTTCACCAGAATGAATCAAGGACTCAATCACGCGGCGGTGCTGGTTAACCTTGATCGGGTAAACGAGGAAGTAGTCACCGTTATAGCCATAGGATTCCCGCGCACGTTTAAACGCGGCGTTAATAGAACGCAAACGGTGCTGCAGGATCTGCGGAAAGCAGAACAGTGCAGGCAGGCGCTGGCCCTGCGCTTCGCGGGTCTTCACTAACTGCGCGAGATCAACGCGAGCTTCCGGGACGTCCGGGTCAGGGCACACGCTAATGTGACCCAGCTCGTTAACGTCATAGTAGTTATTGCCCCACCAGGCAATATTGTAAGTACGCAGCATCTTGCTGGCTTCCTGGGAGCTCATTGCAACCTCCTGCATGGAGCGTAGTACACCGTGTTCGCCCGCTGACGAAGGCAAACTCATAGACATGTCGTCAGACATAGCGAACCTCAAATTATTTTATTAAGTGTAAAACAGTTAACCACTATCGCAGCCTGAAACTGCGATAACAACCCATAAGCACACGGATTTTCCAGCAGCGTATGCTGACGCTCCGACTGCGCAACCGGTTTCTTTTTCATAACATTATTAAGCACATAACCGAACGTAAGTGTGACAGTCCGGCGAAACCACGAGAAAACTCTTGTATTTACAAGAGCGCCCTTGTTCAGTCATCAGTAACTGTTGCCAGCTCTTGAATCCTGAGAAGCGCCGAGATGGGTATAACATCGGCAGGTATGCAATGCAGAGATGCAGAGTGCGGGGAACGAATCTACACCAGAACGGTGCGACAGATTAAGCAGCAGACAACGATTCATTATTTCGTATCACCTCCACGGCCGCCTGCGAAGACGAACCAACAAGCTAAAACACTGATTTCAACCCGGCTGGAAGTGGCAACACGAAAGGAACGTCGTGTGCTTTTTATTTAAGCCGCGCGCCGCGTTTTATACCCCACAATGGCAGAAAATTGCAAAAGATAAATACACAGAATGCCAGCATTGTCAGGAAAAATTTCCAGCTACGTTTTTAACGGAATGAGATACGCTTCAAAAAAAAGTGGAAATCGGATGACGTCTTGACCTAAAATAGCCATCCAGATGTTAATCCATCCATACTGATTAACACTCAGACTGCCAGTGTTTTTAACCTGCAGAGTCGTGGAAGGAGCCACTACCACAGAAAATCCACACAACAGTTTGAGCTAACTAAATTCTCTTTAGGTGATATTAAATATGGCAAAACACCTTTTTACGTCCGAGTCCGTCTCTGAAGGGCATCCTGACAAAATTGCTGACCAAATCTCTGATGCCGTTTTAGATGCGATCCTCGAACAGGATCCGAAAGCACGTGTTGCTTGCGAAACCTACGTAAAAACCGGCATGGTTTTAGTTGGCGGTGAAATCACCACCAGCGCCTGGGTGGACATTGAAGAGATCACCCGTAACACCGTTCGCGAAATTGGCTATGTGCATTCCGACATGGGCTTTGACGCTAACTCTTGTGCGGTTCTGAGCGCTATCGGCAAACAGTCCCCTGACATTAACCAGGGCGTTGATCGTGCTGATCCGCTGGAACAAGGCGCTGGCGACCAGGGTCTGATGTTTGGCTATGCCACCAACGAAACCGATGTGCTGATGCCAGCGCCAATCACCTATGCACACCGTCTGGTACAACGTCAGGCTGAAGTGCGTAAAAACGGCACTCTGCCGTGGCTGCGCCCGGACGCAAAAAGCCAGGTTACTTTCCAGTATGACGACGGCAAAATCGTTGGCATCGATGCAGTAGTGCTTTCCACCCAGCACTCTGAAGATATCGATCAGAAATCCCTGCAAGAAGCGGTAATGGAAGAGATCATTAAGCCGATCCTGCCAGCAGAATGGCTGACTTCCGCAACCAAATTCTTCATCAACCCGACCGGACGTTTTGTTATCGGCGGCCCGATGGGTGACTGCGGTCTGACGGGGCGTAAAATTATCGTTGATACCTACGGCGGCATGGCTCGTCACGGTGGTGGCGCGTTTTCTGGTAAAGATCCATCCAAAGTGGACCGTTCCGCAGCTTACGCAGCACGCTATGTTGCGAAAAACATCGTGGCAGCGGGTCTGGCTGACCGTTGTGAAATTCAGGTTTCCTACGCGATCGGCGTGGCTGAACCGACTTCCATCATGGTAGAAACTTTCGGTACTGAGAAAGTCCCTACTGAACAACTGACCCTGCTGGTGCGCGAGTTCTTCGACCTGCGTCCATACGGTCTGATTAAGATGCTGGATCTGCTGCACCCAATCTATAAAGATACCGCTGCATATGGTCACTTTGGTCGCGAGCATTTCCCGTGGGAAAAAACCGACAAAGCGCAGCTACTGCGCGATGCCGCCGGTCTGAAATAATCTTTCATCCCCACTTTCTAAGGCCAGCCTCGCACTGGCCTTTTTCTTTTCTAAAAAATGCCCAATGCGCTACGCTTACCAGGCCTACAACCATTGCTACATGTAGGCTGGCTAAAACGTTCACGCCGCATCCGGCAAAAGCCGCCCACACGATAGCAACATTCCGTTGCTGAACACGTTTATCCGTAGTTCATCACAACAACTGAAACCGATTACACCAACCATAGCAACCCAGTATTTATAATATTTTCATCATATTATTCAGTTTTCATGATTGTTACATTTCTTTTCAGCAAAGTCTTAATTGCAGATAACTTCGCTTAATCTATGATGTTATAACTCAATTGTTTTCATGTACTTAAATTATAACCACTATAAATGTTAGTGTAAGCGATTACACTGATGTGACATGCTTCACATCTTTTTGCGTCGTACTCACCTATCTTAATTCACAATAAAAAATAACATATTGGAGGGCATCATGCCTGACGCTAAAAAACAGGGGCGGTCAAACAAGGCAATGACGTTTTTCGTCTGCTTCCTTGCCGCTCTGGCGGGATTACTCTTTGGCCTGGATATCGGTGTAATTGCTGGCGCACTGCCGTTTATTGCAGATGAATTCCAGATTACCTCGCACACGCAAGAATGGGTCGTAAGCTCCATGATGTTTGGTGCGGCAGTCGGTGCGGTGGGTAGCGGCTGGCTCTCTTTTAAACTCGGACGTAAAAAGAGCCTGATGATCGGCGCTATTCTGTTTGTTGCTGGTTCGCTGTTCTCAGCCGCAGCGCCAAACGTTGAAGTACTGATTCTTTCTCGCGTTCTGCTGGGTCTGGCGGTGGGTGTTGCTTCCTATACCGCGCCACTATACCTCTCCGAAATTGCGCCAGAGAAAATTCGTGGCAGTATGATCTCGATGTATCAGTTGATGATTACCATCGGCATTCTCGGCGCTTATCTTTCTGATACCGCCTTCAGCTACACCGGCGCATGGCGCTGGATGCTGGGTGTGATTATCATCCCGGCAATTCTGCTACTGATTGGTGTTTTCTTCCTGCCAGACAGCCCACGTTGGTTTGCCGCCAAACGCCGTTTTGTTGATGCCGAACGCGTGCTGCTGCGCCTGCGCGACACCAGCGCGGAAGCGAAACGCGAACTGGATGAAATCCGTGAAAGTTTGCAGGTCAAACAGAGCGGTTGGGCACTGTTTAAAGAAAACAGCAACTTCCGTCGTGCGGTATTCCTTGGCGTGCTGTTACAGGTGATGCAGCAATTCACCGGGATGAACGTCATCATGTATTACGCGCCCAAAATCTTCGAACTGGCGGGTTATACCAATACTACCGAGCAAATGTGGGGGACAGTGATCGTTGGTCTGACCAACGTACTCGCCACCTTTATCGCTATTGGTCTGGTTGACCGCTGGGGACGGAAACCGACGCTGACGCTGGGCTTCATGGTAATGGCTGCTGGCATGGGCATACTGGGTACGATGATGCATATCGGTATCCACTCACCGTCGGCGCAGTATTTTGCCATTGCCATGCTGCTGATGTTTATTGTCGGTTTTGCCATGAGCGCAGGTCCGTTGATTTGGGTACTGTGTTCTGAAATTCAGCCGCTGAAAGGCCGCGATTTTGGCATCACCTGCTCCACCGCCACCAACTGGATTGCCAACATGATCGTCGGCGCAACGTTCCTGACTATGCTCAACACGCTGGGCAACGCCAACACCTTCTGGGTGTATGCGGCTCTGAACGTGTTGTTTATCCTGCTGACATTGTGGCTGGTACCGGAAACCAAACACGTTTCGCTGGAACACATTGAACGTAATCTGATGAAGGGTCGTAAACTGCGCGAAATCGGCGCTCACGATTAATCGTCTCTGGCTTCCTCCCGTCGCGGAGGAAGCCACCTCTTGCAGTCATCTTTTCTTCGCTTTATCCTCAGCCGCTATGAAAACGCCCCGTCTCCCTATCGCCATCCAACAGGCCGTTATGCGTCGTCTGCGGGAAAAACTCGCCCAGGCCAACCTGAAGCTGGAGCGTAATTATCCGGAGCCAAAAATCGCTTACACCCAGCGTGGTACATCCGCCGGTACTGCCTGGCTGGACAGCTATGAAATTCGTCTCAATCCGGTGCTGTTGATGGAAAACAGCGAAGCTTTTATAGAAGAAGTCGTACCGCACGAGCTGGCGCATTTACTGGTGTGGAAACACTTTGGTCGCGTGGCACCGCATGGCAAAGAGTGGAAATGGATGATGGAAAGTGTGCTGGGTGTTCCCGCCCGCCGCACGCATCAATTTGAGCTACAATCTGTACGCCGCAACACCTTCCCCTACCGCTGTAAATGCCAAGAGCATCAGCTTACCGTGCGCCGCCATAACCGTGTGGTGCGTGGAGAGGCCGTCTATCGCTGCGTTCATTGCGGCGAACAACTGGTTGCGAAATAACCACCTGAACTATCAGGAACTTTCCTGATCTGGCTGATTGCATAGTAAAACAACTTTCGCTACGTTGCTGGCTCGTTTTAACACGGAGTAAATGATGTACCGTTATTTGTCTGTTGCTGCGGTGATACTGAGCGCAGCATTTTCCGGCCAGGTATTGGCCGAAGGCATCAATAGTTTTTCCCAGGCGAAAAATGCGGCAGTAAAAGTCTATGCTGACGCACCGGGAACATTTTACTGCGGCTGTAAAATCAACTGGCAGGGTAAAAAAGGCGTTGTGGATCTGGAGTCATGCGGATATCAGGTACGCAAAAATGAAAATCGCGCCAGTCGTGTGGAGTGGGAACACGTGGTTCCCGCCTGGCAGTTCGGCCACCAGCGTCAATGCTGGCAAGACGGCGGACGTAAAAACTGCGCCAAAGATCCGGTTTATCGCAAAATGGAAAGCGATATGCATAACCTGCAGCCCTCGATAGGCGAAGTGAACGGCGATCGCGGCAACTTTATGTACAGTCAGTGGAATGGTGGCGAGGGTCAGTATGGACAGTGCGCCATGAAGGTGGATTTCAAAGAAAAAGTGGCGGAACCACCAGCTCATACGCGAGGCATCATTGCCAGAACTTATTTCTATATGCGTGACCAGTACAACCTGACACTCTCACGCCAGCAAACGCAACTGTTTAACGCCTGGAACAAGATGTATCCGGTCACCGATTGGGAGTGCGAGCGCGACGAACGCATTGCAAAGGTGCAAGGCAATCATAACCCGTATGTGCAACGCGCTTGCCAGGCGCAAAAGAGCTAACCTACACTAGCGGGATTCTTTTTGTTAAACCCCTACCCCACGCAGGCAACTGCGTGGGGAGACGACGCGGATTTTTAACCATGCGTATCCCCCGCATTTATCATCCTGAACCATTAATCAGCAACTCGCACATTGCACTTTGCGAAGATGCCGCTAACCATATCGGCCGTGTACTGCGTATGGGGCCTGGTCAGGCGTTACAGTTATTTGACGGTAGCAACCAGGTCTTTGACGCAGAGATTACCAGCGCCAGCAAAAAAAGCGTGGAAGTTAACGTGCTGGAAGGTCAGCTCGACGATCGTGAATCGCCTCTGCATATTCATCTCGGTCAGGTAATGTCACGCGGTGAAAAAATGGAATTCACTATCCAGAAATCGATCGAACTTGGAGTAAGCCTCATTACGCCACTTTTTTCTGAACGCTGCGGCGTTAAACTGGATAGCGAACGTCTGAACAAGAAGCTCCAGCAGTGGCAGAAAATTGCGATTGCCGCCTGCGAGCAGTGTGGTCGTAACCGGGTGCCGGAGATCCGTCCTGCAATGGATCTGGAAGCCTGGTGTGCAGAGCAAGATGAAGGACTGAAACTGAATCTTCACCCGCGCGCCAGTAACAGCATTAACACGCTGCCGTTGCCGGTCGAACGCATCCGCCTGCTGATTGGCCCGGAAGGCGGATTATCAGCAGATGAAATTGCCATGACTGCCCGCTATCAATTTACTGATATCCTGCTGGGACCTCGCGTTTTGCGTACAGAGACAACTGCGCTCACCGCCATAACTGCGCTACAAGTACGTTTTGGTGATCTGGGCTAACGGAGAAAAATAATGATCAAGCTCGGCATCGTGATGGACCCCATCGCAAGCATCAACATCAAGAAAGATTCCAGTTTCGCTATGTTGCTGGAAGCACAACGTCGTGGTTACGAACTTCACTATATGGAGATGGGCGATCTCTATTTGATCAATGGTGAGGCTCGCGCTCGTACCCGTACTTTGAGCGTCGAACAGAACTACGATAAATGGTACGAGTTCACGGGTGAGCAGGATCTGCAACTGGCCGATCTCGACGTGATCCTGATGCGTAAAGATCCGCCGTTTGATACCGAGTTTATCTACGCCACTTATATTCTGGAACGTGCTGAAGAGAAAGGAACGTTGATCGTTAACAAGCCACAGAGCCTGCGCGACTGTAACGAAAAACTGTTTACCGCCTGGTTCTCTGACTTAACACCAGAAACGCTGGTCACGCGTAATAAAGTACAGTTGAAAGCGTTCTGGGAAAAGCACACCGACATTATCCTTAAACCGCTGGACGGCATGGGTGGCGCGTCGATTTTCCGCGTGAAAGAAGGCGATCCGAACCTCGGCGTGATTGCCGAAACCCTGACTGAGCACGGTACTCGCTACTGTATGGCGCAAAATTACCTGCCTGCCATTAAAGATGGCGACAAACGCGTTCTGGTGGTGGATGGCGAGCCCGTACCGTACTGCCTGGCGCGTATTCCGCAGGGTGGCGAAACCCGTGGCAATCTGGCTGCCGGTGGTCGCGGCGAACCTCGTCCGCTAACTGAAAGTGACTGGAAAATCGCCCGCCAGGTAGGGCCGACGCTGAAAGAAAAAGGGCTAATTTTTGTTGGCCTGGATATTATCGGAGACCGCCTGACTGAAATTAACGTCACCAGCCCAACCTGTATTCGTGAGATTGAAGCAGAGTTTCCGGTCTCGATCACCGGAATGCTAATGGATGCCATCGAAGCACGTTTACAGCAACGATAACCCAGCTTAACGAGAGGGATCTCGTTGAGACTATGAGTGACAGCGCCCGTCTTTCCACGCATACTGGGCGCTGTTGCTTTTTTGAACCAGGAAACAGAACCTCTGACAATGAATTTACAGCATCACTTTCTTATTGCCATGCCTGCTCTCCAGGATCCGATTTTCCGTCGTTCGGTGGTCTACATTTGCGAACATAATCCAGAGGGTGCAATGGGGATTATCATTAACAAGCCTCTGGAAAATCTTAAAATTGAAGGGATTCTGGAAAAATTAAAGATCACGCCGGAGCCGCGTGATGAGTCAATCCGTCTGGACAAGCCTGTTATGCTCGGTGGCCCACTGGCTGAAGATCGTGGGTTTATTTTGCATACTCCACCATCAAATTTTACTTCCAGTATTCGCATTTCAGACAACACGGTGATGACCACTTCCCGTGATGTGCTGGAAACGCTCGGCACCGATAAACAACCCTCTGACGTGATGGTTGCGTTGGGTTACTCCTCCTGGGATAAAGGCCAACTGGAACAAGAAATTCTCGACAACGCCTGGCTAACCGCTCCGGCAGATCTGAATATTCTGTTCAAAACACCGATAGCCGACCGCTGGCGCGATGCGGCAAGGCTGATTGGTGTTGATATTCTTACCATGCCTGATGTGGCGGGACACGCCTGATGAGCGGGACTTTACTTGCCTTCGACTTCGGCACCAAAAGCATTGGCGTAGCGGTTGGTCAACGCATTACTGGCACCGCTCGCCCTTTGCCTGCGATTAAAGCGCAGGACGGTACGCCGGACTGGAATATTATCGAGCGTTTGTTGAAAGAGTGGCAGCCAGACGAAATCATCGTCGGTTTGCCGCTGAACATGGACGGCACCGAACAACCGCTAACCGCCCGGGCGCGTAAATTCGCCAACCGTATTCATGGTCGTTTCGGTGTTGAAGTAAAGCTACATGACGAACGTCTTAGCACCGTGGAAGCGCGTTCCGGCCTGTTTGAACAGGGCGGTTATCGGGCGCTCAACAAAGGCAAAGTCGACTCTGCCTCTGCGGTTATCATTCTCGAAAGTTATTTTGAGCAGGGATATTAAGGCGATTTGCAAGCCTGGCAAATTGTAGATAGCGTCATCGCCCATCTTGCCGGATGCGGCGTAAACGCCTTATCCGGCCTACATTTGGCAACGATTGTAGGTCTGATAAAACGCGTCAGCGTCGCATCAGGCATATTTACGATGCTAATCAGCCGCTTTAGCCTCACAAGCGCCCTTCTTTCACCCGCTGCTGATAACTCTGCTGAAAAGTTAACATCCCCACCTGCTGCCCGGTTTGAATAACATGTGGCAACTGGTGGGTTTTCCCTTCGCGTATCAAATTCCCCACCGCTGGCGTGTTAATCAACAATTCAAACAGCGCCACGCGCCCTTCCTGCTTATCCACTTCCAGCTTTTGTGACAACACCGCCCGCAAACTACCGGCCAGTTGATTACGCACGGGATCTTTTTCCTGTGCCGGAAATGAATCTACCAGCCGCTCGACCGCCTGCGCTGCACCGCGCGTATGTAAGGTTGCCAGCACCAGATGCCCGGTTTCTGCCGCCGTCAGCGCCAGACGGATTGTCTCGCTATCACGCAGCTCTCCGAGCAATATCACATCGGGATCTTCCCGCAATGCCGCACGTAATCCCGATGCAAACGTCATACAGTGCAAACCAATCTCTCGCTGCTGGATCAAGCATCGCTGGCTGGCATAGAGATATTCAACAGGATCTTCCAGCGTCAGAATATGCGCATCGGCATGTTGATTGAGATAACCAACCATCGCCGCCAGTGTGGTCGATTTGCCGCTCCCCGTCGCTCCCGTCACCAGAATCAGGCCATTCTCGCTATTGAGTAATTCCGGCAATACCGGCGGCGCGCCAAGTTGTTCGAGCTGCGGGCAATGCGCAGGTAACAACCGTAACGCCAGAGAAATGCCTTGCCGCTGCGCAAACGCACTGCCTCGTAGCCGCTGGTTTTCAGCCAGCGATACCGCAAAATCAAGCTGGCCATTCTCAAGCAATATCGCCCGTTGATCGTCATCCAGCCACTCCCGCAACAACTCTTCGACGTCTGGCGCGTCAAACGGCGCGACCTCCATTCTCCCTCGAATGCGCCATCGTGCTGGCCAGGCGCTGCACAGGTGTAGATCCGAGACGTTATGCTTTACACTAAGGGTCACAATTTCTTCCATATTCATACTAAGATCCTCGGAAAATGAACGATATTGCGCATAACCTGGCACAGGTTCGGGACAAAATCTCAACGGCTGCAACGCGTTGCGGCCGTTCTCCAGAAGAAATTACGCTGCTTGCAGTCAGTAAAACAAAACCTGCGAGCGCCATCGCAGAAGCCATCGACGCCGGGCAGCGTCAATTTGGTGAAAACTATGTTCAGGAAGGGGTAGATAAAATTCGCCACTTTCAGGAACTGGGCGTAACAGGATTAGAGTGGCATTTTATTGGCCCGTTGCAGTCTAATAAAAGCCGCCTGGTGGCAGAGCATTTCGACTGGTGTCATACCATCGACCGTTTGCGTATCGCCACCCGTCTTAACGATCAGCGTCCGGCAGAACTTCCCCCTCTTAACGTACTGATTCAAATCAACATTAGCGATGAAAACAGTAAGTCAGGCATTCAACTGGCAGAGCTGGACGAGCTGGCAGCAGCGGTCGCAGAACTACCGCGTTTACGCCTGCGCGGGCTAATGGCGATCCCCGCGCCAGAGTCAGAATATGTAAGGCAGTTTGAAGTTGCACGCCAAATGGCTGTAGCATTTGCCGGACTGAAAACGCGCTACCCGCATGTCGACACCCTCTCTCTGGGGATGTCAGATGATATGGAAGCCGCCATTGCGGCAGGTAGCACGATGGTTCGCATCGGCACTGCTATCTTTGGTGCACGTGATTACTCTAAAAAATAAGGAATTAAAGGAACGCCATGAATACGTTGACTTTCCTGCTTTCAACGGTCATTGAGCTGTATACCATGGTGCTGTTATTACGCATCTGGATGCAGTGGGCTCATTGTGATTTTTATAACCCCTTCTCACAGTTTGTGGTGAAGGTGACGCAGCCGATTATCGGGCCACTGCGCCGCGTTATTCCGGCAATGGGGCCGATTGACAGCGCCTCACTGCTGGTGGCGTACATTTTGAGTTTCATCAAAGCCATCGTCCTGTTCAAAGTCGTAACCTTCCTGCCGATCATCTGGATTGCCGGTTTGCTGATTCTGCTGAAAACTATCGGCCTGCTGATCTTCTGGGTACTGCTGGTGATGGCGATAATGAGCTGGGTAAGTCAGGGTCGCAGCCCAATTGAATATGTGCTGATCCAGCTTGCCGATCCGCTACTGCGTCCGATTCGCCGCCTGCTACCGGCAATGGGAGGGATTGATTTCTCACCAATGATCCTCGTACTGCTGCTGTATGTCATCAATATGGGTGTCGCAGAAGTATTACAGGCAACCGGAAACATGCTGCTGCCGGGGCTGTGGATGGCGTTATGAGTGCCGTAACAGTAAACGATGACGGTCTGGTATTACGGCTTTATATCCAGCCGAAAGCCAGCCGTGATTCTATTGTCGGTTTACATGGCGACGAAGTAAAAGTCGCCATTACCGCACCGCCGGTCGACGGCCAGGCCAACAACCATCTGGTGAAGTTTCTCGGTAAGCAGTTCCGGGTCGCGAAAAGCCAGGTGGTGATTGAAAAAGGCGAACTTGGCCGCCACAAACAAATTAAAATCATTAATCCGCAACAAATCCCGCCAGAAATCGCGGCGTTAATTAATTAGGTATCCTATGCAAAAAGTTGTCCTCGCAACCAGCAATGCCGGTAAAGTGCGTGAGCTGGCGTCGCTGCTTAGCGACTTCGGTCTTGATATCGTGGCCCAAACGGAACTTGGCATCGATTCCGCCGAAGAGACCGGCCTGACCTTTATCGAAAACGCGATCCTGAAAGCGCGCCACGCGGCAAAAGCGACCGGTTTACCGGCGATTGCCGACGATTCCGGTCTGGCGGTTGATGCGCTTGGCGGAGCGCCGGGGATTTACTCCGCTCGTTATTCCGGTGAAGACGCAACCGATCAAAAGAATCTGCAAAAACTGCTGGAAACCCTGAAAGACGTACCGGACGACCAACGTCAGGCACGTTTCCACTGCGTGCTGGTGTATCTGCGTCATGCGGAAGATCCGACTCCGCTGGTGTGCCACGGTTGCTGGCCTGGCGTGATTACCCGTGAACCTGCTGGTACTGGTGGCTTTGGTTATGATCCGATTTTCTTCGTGCCTTCTGAAGGCAAAACCGCTGCCGAACTGACTCGCGAAGAGAAGAGTGCCATTTCCCACCGTGGTCAGGCGTTGAAACTGCTGCTGGACGCGCTACGTAATGGTTAAGTTACCGCCGCTCAGTCTCTACATTCACATCCCGTGGTGTGTGCAGAAATGCCCGTACTGCGATTTCAACTCTCACGCGTTGAAAGGAGAAGTGCCGCACGACGATTATGTTCAGCATCTGCTTAACGATCTGGACAATGATGTGGCTTATGCTCAGGGTCGTGAAGTGCAGACAATATTTATTGGCGGTGGTACGCCGAGCCTGCTTTCTGGCCCGGCGATGCAAACGCTGCTGGACGGCGTGCGTGCGCGTTTGCCGCTGGCAGCGGATGCAGAAATTACTATGGAAGCGAATCCTGGTACGGTAGAAGCCAATCGCTTTGTTGATTATCAGCGTGCCGGTGTGAACCGCATCTCTATTGGTGTGCAGAGTTTTAGCGAAGAAAAGCTGAAACGACTTGGACGCATTCATGGCCCGCAAGAAGCGAAACGGGCAGCGAATCTGGCAAGCGGGCTGGGGCTGCGTAGTTTTAATCTTGATTTGATGCACGGGTTGCCTGATCAATCACTGGAAGAGGCGCTTGGCGATCTGCGCCAGGCCATTGAACTAAATCCGCCGCATCTTTCCTGGTATCAGTTGACCATCGAACCCAATACGTTGTTTGGTTCGCGGCCACCGGTGCTACCGGACGACGACGCACTGTGGGATATTTTCGAACAGGGGCATCAGTTATTAACCGCAGCGGGTTATCAGCAATATGAAACCTCCGCTTACGCCAAACCGGGTTATCAATGCCAACACAATCTCAACTACTGGCGATTTGGTGACTACCTCGGCATCGGCTGCGGCGCGCATGGCAAAGTGACCTTCCCGGACGGGCGCATTCTGCGTACCACCAAAACGCGTCACCCGCGTGGTTTTATGCAGGGGCGTTATCTGGAAAGCCAGCGTGATGTAGAAGCCGCTGATAAGCCGTTCGAGTTCTTTATGAATCGCTTCCGTTTGCTGGAGGCCGCGCCACGCGTGGAGTTTAGCCAGTATACCGGCCTTTGCGAAGAAGTGATTCGCTCTCAGTTAGACGAGGCTATCGCTCAGGGTTATCTCACCGAATGTGCGGATTACTGGCAGATAACGGAACATGGGAAGTTGTTTTTAAATTCACTGCTGGAACTGTTTCTGGCCGAGTAAACTTGTTCTGCCGGATGCGGCGTAAACGCCATATCCGGCTACAAGCCATGCATCATCGCAAAAATTACTTAATCACCCCATTACGCCGCAGTTGTTCGGTATCTTTTTTCCAGCGTTCATTAGCCTGGTTGATATCGTCAATCTTCATCAAAATCGCGACTTTTTTACTGTTTATTTCCGAAACTTTCATCGTTAACGGATATTGCCCTTTTTCAAGCTTTATCCAGTCATCCTGCAATTTACGGCTGAGTTTTTGTGATTGCAGAAAAGTCTGTCGCCGCTGCTCGTTGATATCAAAATCCCGTTTCTGCTGAATCGGCACTTCATAACACTCTTCACTCTGTTTATGACATGCCGCAATCGCCGGTTGATAGACCTCTTTGTCATATTTAGCCGCGAACACCTCGCTATCATTCTGTTTATTAAACGCATCCCGTTGCTGGTGTATTTTTTTAAAAGCGTCTTCACGAGTCATTTGCTTGCCATCTGCCCCTTTTCCCCAATAAGCATTCGCCGCTTTCTGTGCCGCAACCATTTGCTTATCAAGCTCTTTCACTTCCTTTTCCAGCCCCGAAATCGAATTCATCTGCACATTCAGCGCTGACTCAAGCTGACTAAAGCGATAATTGAAATCTTCGCTATTCACAATCAGGTACTTATTATTCGTTTTGATATCATCAACAAACCGCCCACTATCGCTGGCTGCTGCCTGAAAAGAGTAAAAATTCACCGTCCAGCCAGACGCGGGCGTTCCTTTACTGGTTAACATCGCTGAGAATTTTACGGGTTTATCTTTCACCCAGGTCTGTTCCAGAAGTTGATAATCTGCCAACTGACCGATCCAGGTATAGAGATCATCGTTAGAAGAGACATCACCTTCCGCAGACCAGGTGGCCTGATTCCCCTTCGCATCAAGGTTTTTTAAATTGATGGCATCCAGTTTGAGAATGCCGTGATATTGCTTTTTGAATTGATCTTTTAAGACATTTTCAGTTGGCGGTTCACCATCGGCCCAGCCATAACCTGACATCAACACAAACAACGCCGTACCTACAATCCATTGTTTTTTCACAGTGAAAGTCTCGCGTGGAATAATTTATCCATGTGATTATCATCATGATAATTATGATTGACAATGGACGTGAGTCTGAAGTGAGAAAGCCCCGGCACGATACCGGGGCGAGGCGATTAGTACTGATTGAAAATCTGCTGGATCTGCTGTGGATCTTTAGTTTGCGTCAGCGCCAGTTGCAGCAGAACGCGCGCTTTTTGCGGGTTCAGCGTACCAGAGGCGACGAAACCGTATTTCGCATCATCCACTTCGGCATCCTGAGTGGTTGCGCCCGTCGGTACGCGAGAAGAACGCACTACCGCAGTGCCGTTTTTCGCCGCGGTTGCCAGGGTGTCGAATACGGTTTTATACAGGTTACCGTTACCCACACCGGCGCTAACGATGCCGTCATAGCCCGCATCTACCAGTGCTTTTGCCGGAAGATCGGATGCGTTAGCATAGTTATAAACGATACCAACTTTCGGCAGTTCATTCAGCTTAGAGACATCAAACGGCGTATCGCTGGTGTGCTTACGCGCCGGAGTACGCTGATAGTCGATTTTACCGTTGTGAATGTAACCCAGTGGACCGAAGTTAACAGACTTGAAGGTCGCTACATCGGTAGTGTTGGTTTTGGTCACGTCACGACCATCCAGCACGGTGTCGTTCATCACTACCAGCACGCCACGGTTAGCGGAGGCTTTATCTGCTGCGGTCACTACCGCGTTATACAGGTTGAATGGACCGTCTGCGCTCATGGAGGTAGACGGACGCATTGCGCCGACCATCACTACTGGCTTATCACATTTTACGGTCAGATCGAGGAAGTAAGCAGTTTCTTCCATCGTGTCTGTACCGTGAGTAATGACGAAGCCGTCAGTTTTATCGCAGTCGGTATTAATTTTTTTCGCCAATGTCAGCCAGACATTATCATTCATGTCCTGGGAGCCGATGTTAACGACCTGCTCGCCTTTAACGTTCGCAATGTCCTTCAATTGCGGCACCGCATTGACCAGGTTTTCTACGCCAACTTTACCCGCTGTGTAGTTAGATTTGGTTGCGGAGTCACCACCACCGGCAATCGTCCCGCCGGTCGCTAAAATGGTGATATTCGGTAATGCTAATGCTGCACCACTAAAACCCATAACCAGTGCGGCAAGTGCCGTCTTTCTGAAAAACTCCATTTCATTCCTCCAGTTACGTGAACGCTACGTATTATCCCTTAGCTTTGTATAGGAAATTTGACGTTAAACAATTTACAACGTGAATGGATTTTGGAGATCTATAAAGTTAGAGGCAGGTAACAAAACGAAGAATTAAACGGCATAAAAAAGTATTATGCCGTCTTAAAATAGAGGATTATTTCAAATTCCCAACCAGGGCTTTGCGGCTATCTTCCAGGGTCACCACACGGCTACAGACATCTTTACCAAACTGCTGGAAATCTTTTTCCTGCTTTTTCCACTCGGTTTGGATGGAGGATTGCAAACCGCCCAGGCTTCCCAGCACATTCTGTAACGGATTACCGCCGCTTTTCAGTACCGCTTTCGCGCCCATTTCATTAATGCTGTCCTGCAAAATTCCACCCATCGCCTGATTCACTAGTTGCTGGCCTTCGGCGCGAACCTGATCAATGGCTTTATAGTGGAACGTCAGGCCATCGCTGCGCGTTTCAATAATGCGATTCATCTGTTCTTTCAACTGCGCATCGAGCTTGGTCAGACGGCTGCGCATTTTACTGCTTTCACCCATCTCCTGAACGATAATTTTATCCAGTGCGACGCGGGCTTTCTCAACGCGGCTCTTAGTCCCTTCATCAATCCACGGCAACGTGCTGCGCAGTTCTGCCTGATAATCCTTCGCCTGCTCGCGCTGGGCGGCACTCAGAGAATATTGCTTGCCGTTGTACATCACATTGCCGTCTGGCGTGATCACCAGATTGCCGTTTTCGCCCTTCACCTGTACGGTTTGCGGGCTGACAATCACATCGTCACGCGGTGTGACGCTGCACTGGTAGTCGGCGTGAGCAGTCATTGCCGTTACTGAAAGTGCTGCCGCCAGTAGCATTTTGCGCATCATAATCTTCCCTCAAGAACAAATCAGGCCAGCATTTGCTGGCCCGGATTGATAACAAAGTGCGCATTGTCCATGCCGGATGCGGCGTAAATGCCTTATCCGGCCTACTCAATCGTGCAACCTCAATATATTGCATACCCATTGTAGGCCTGATAAGCGTAGCGCATCAGGCAGTTTTGCGTTTGTCATCGCCCGTATGCTTTCTTAGTCCCACCAAACGTCGAAAAGTTCGCTGGTGCGTACCTCATCCAGTTTGCGCTCTTCCAGCCACTTACGCACAATCGCCTGATGTTCTTCGGTACATTTGCCAATTTCCTGCATGCAGATCAGACCTTCCCAGGCCAGATAACCGCTGCCGTCAAAAGCCAGCTTGTTCGGTTCGACAACCTCGTTAATAAAGTCATCAACGGTTTTATCAATCTGTTCTTCCGATGTACCTTCCGGGAATCGCCATGCCACCGAAAATCCTAATTCCTGGAATTCGTCGATGTGCATTTTTTTACGCAGACGACGGCTACGGTTCTTTGCCATTATTTCACCCTCTCGAACATTAAGTCCCATACTCCGTGACCAAGACGATGACCACGTTGTTCAAATTTCGTCACCGGACGTGATTCCGGGCGCGGTACGTAATCGTTACTTTCTGACAGGTTTTTATAACCGTCAATGGAAGACATCACTTCGAGCATATGTTCCGCATAAGGTTCCCAGTCGGTCGCCATATGGAATACGCCCCCCAGTTGCAGTTTGCTTTTTACCAGTTCAGCAAACGGCACCTGAACGATACGGCGTTTATTATGACGTGCTTTGTGCCACGGGTCAGGGAAAAAGAGCTGAACCATGCTCAATGAATTGTCAGGAATCATTTTATGCAGCACTTCGACCGCGTCATGACACATCACGCGCAGATTGCTCAGCCCCTCTTCATGCGCGGAAGCCAGGCAAGCGCCAACGCCCGGCGAATGCACTTCAATGCCGAGGAAATCCTGCTCCGGACGCTCTTTCGCCATTGCCACCAGCGAAGCACCCATGCCAAAACCAATCTCAAGCGTCACCGGCGCTTCACGGCCAAACAGCGTCGGGAAATCCAGCATATCTTCGCTGAACTCAACGCCCATCACCGGCCAGTAGTTTTCCAGCGCATGTTCCTGGCCTTTGGTCAGTCGCCCCTGGCGGCGTACAAAACTACGGATACGGCGCAGAGGACGGCCGTTTTCATCAAATTCCGGTGAGATGACGTCGTTTTTCATAAAGATTTAGTCGCTTGTGAAAGTGTTCTGAAAACGGGCATTATCCAAAGTTAGTTGCCGGATGCAAGCATGATAAGGCCGTGGCTGCGGAAAGTTCCGGTTTACACCCTGTCGTCGCTGTGCTGCAATCTTGCCCCCAACAACTGTGAATTTGGTGACCATGCAAGCGTCGCAATTTTCAGCCCAGGTTCTGGACTGGTACGATAAATACGGGCGGAAAACCCTGCCCTGGCAAATTGACAAGACGCCCTACAAAGTATGGCTCTCAGAAGTGATGTTGCAACAAACTCAGGTTGCGACTGTTATCCCCTATTTTGAACGCTTTATGGCGCGCTTCCCGACGGTGACCGATCTCGCCAATGCGCCGCTGGATGAAGTTCTCCACTTGTGGACCGGGCTTGGCTATTACGCCCGCGCGCGCAATCTACATAAAGCGGCACAGCAAGTTGCCACCTTACACGGCGGAAAATTCCCGGAAACCTTTGAGGAAATCGCCGCACTACCGGGCGTCGGGCGTTCCACCGCGGGCGCGATCCTCTCACTTTCTCTGGGTAAGCACTTTCCGATTCTCGACGGTAACGTCAAACGCGTGCTGGCGCGCTGCTATGCTGTAAGCGGCTGGCCAGGGAAAAAAGAGGTCGAGAATAAACTGTGGAGTTTGAGCGAACAGGTGACGCCCGCCGTCGGTGTGGAGCGGTTTAATCAGGCGATGATGGATTTAGGCGCGATGATCTGCACGCGCTCGAAGCCAAAGTGTTCGCTCTGCCCGCTACAAAACGGCTGCATTGCCGCGGCCAATGATAGCTGGTCACTTTATCCAGGCAAAAAACCGAAACAGACGCTGCCGGAGCGCACCGGCTACTTTCTGCTGTTACAGCACGAAAATGAAGTATTTCTGGCGCAGCGTCCGCCAAGTGGATTGTGGGGCGGTTTATACTGCTTCCCGCAGTTTGCTGATGAAGAAAGTATGCGGCAATGGCTGGCGCAACGGCAGATCAACGCCGGTCACCTGACGCAACTCACCGCGTTTCGTCATACCTTCAGCCATTTCCATTTAGATATTGTGCCTATGTGGCTTCCCGTGTCGTCATTCACCGGTTGCATGGATGAAGGCAATGCGCTCTGGTATAACTTAGCGCAACCGCCGTCAGTTGGCCTGGCGGCTCCCGTGGAGCGTTTGTTACAGCAGTTACGCACTGGCGCGCCGGTTTAGCGCGTGAGTCGATAAGAGGATAATTTATGAGCAGAACGATTTTTTGTACTTTCCTGCAGCGTGAAGCAGAAGGTCAGGATTTTCAGCTATACCCCGGCGAACTGGGAAAACGCATCTACAACGAGATTTCCAAAGAAGCCTGGGCGCAGTGGCAGCACAAGCAAACCATGTTGATCAACGAAAAGAAACTTAACATGATGAATGCTGAGCACCGCAAGCTGCTGGAGCAGGAGATGGTCAATTTCCTGTTCGAAGGTAAAGAGGTACATATCGAAGGCTATACGCCGGAAGATAAAAAATAAAAAGACATTGCCGGAGCACGCCTCCGGCAACTTGCATAAAAACAAACACAACACGCACCCGGAATGATGAAAAAATATCTCGCGCTGGCTTTGATTGCGCCGTTGCTCATCTCCTGTTCGACGACCAAAAAAGGCGATACCTATAATGAAGCCTGGGTCAAAGATACCAACGGTTTTGATATTCTGATGGGGCAATTTGCCCACAATATTGAAAACATCTGGGGATTCAAAGAGGTGGTGATCGCCGGTCCTAAGGACTACGTGAAATACACCGATCAATATCAAACCCGCAGCCACATCAACTTTGATGATGGTACGATCACTATCGAAACCATCGCCGGGACGGAACCTGTCGCACACCTGCGCCGGGCAATTATCAAAACGTTACTGATGGGTGACGATCCGGGGTCGGTCGATCTCTATTCCGATGTTGATGATATTACGATATCAAAAGAACCTTTCCTTTATGGTCAGGTAGTAGACAACACCGGGCAGCCAATTCGTTGGGAAGGTCGCGCGAGCAATTTCGCGGATTATCTGCTGAAAAACCGCCTCAAAAGCCGCAGCAACGGGCTGCGTATTATCTACAGCGTAACCATTAATATGGTGCCGAACCACCTTGATAAACGTGCGCATAAATATCTCGGTATGGTTCGCCAGGCGTCACGAAAATATGGTGTCGATGAGTCATTAATTCTGGCGATTATGCAAACCGAATCCTCATTTAACCCGTATGCGGTCAGCCGTTCCGATGCGCTGGGATTAATGCAGGTAGTACAGCACACCGCCGGGAAAGACGTGTTCCGCTCACAGGGGAAATCCGGCATACCTGGCCGCAGTTTCTTGTTCGATCCTGCCAGCAACATTGATACCGGCACCGCATATCTGGCGATGCTGAATAATGTTTATCTCGGCGGCATTGATAACCCAACGTCGCGGCGTTATGCCGTCATCACCGCCTATAACGGCGGCGCTGGCAGCGTGTTACGTGTTTTCTCGAATGATAAAATTCAGGCAGCTAATATTATTAACACCATGACGCCAGGTGATGTTTATCAGACTTTGACGACCCGCCATCCTTCTGCGGAATCTCGCCGCTATCTCTATAAAGTGAACATGGCGCAGAAATCTTACCGCCGTCGATAATTTCACCTTTGCCTCTAACATTACTTCGAGGCAAAGTGTTACACGCTTCACAATTTCGCCTTGCAAATTGAGATTATTTGCAATTATTTGCTACGGATAACAAAAAAACAGTCAGCGAAGTTGATAGAATCGCATCATCTTGCACGGTCAAATGTGCTTTTTAAAACACTCATCCGCATCACGATGTGAGGAAATTAACATGAATCTTAAGCTGCAGCTGAAAATCCTCTCTTTTCTGCAGTTCTGCCTGTGGGGAAGTTGGCTAACGACCCTCGGCTCATATATGTTCGTTACCCTGAAGTTCGACGGTGCTTCTATTGGCGCAGTTTATAGTTCACTGGGTATCGCCGCGGTCTTTATGCCTGCTTTGCTGGGGATTGTGGCCGACAAATGGTTAAGTGCGAAATGGGTATATGCCATTTGTCACACCATCGGCGCAATTACTCTCTTCATGGCGGCGCAAGTTACCACGCCGGAGGCGATGTTCCTCGTTATCCTGATTAACTCGTTTGCCTATATGCCAACACTTGGGTTAATCAACACCATCTCTTACTATCGCCTGCAAAACGCGGGGCTGGATATCGTTACTGATTTCCCGCCAATCCGTATCTGGGGCACCATCGGTTTTATTATGGCGATGTGGGTGGTGAGCCTGTCAGGCTTCGAACTAAGCCACATGCAACTGTATATTGGCGCAGCCCTTTCCGCCGTTCTGGTGCTGTTTACCTTTACGCTGCCGTATATTCCGGTTGCTAAACAGCAAGCGAATCAGAGCTGGACGACTTTGCTGGGGCTTGATGCATTCGCGCTGTTTAAAAACAAGCGTATGGCGATTTTCTTCATCTTCTCGATGCTGCTGGGCGCGGAACTGCAGATTACCAACATGTTCGGTAATACCTTCCTGCACAGCTTCGACAAAGATCCGATGTTCGCCAGCAGCTTTATCGTGCAACATGCGTCAATCATCATGTCGATTTCGCAAATCTCTGAAACGCTGTTCATTCTGACTATCCCGTTCTTCTTAAGCCGCTACGGTATTAAGAACGTAATGATGATCAGTATTGTGGCGTGGATACTGCGTTTTGCGCTGTTTGCCTACGGCGACCCGACTCCGTTCGGTACTGTACTGCTGGTGCTGTCAATGATTGTCTACGGCTGCGCATTCGACTTCTTCAACATCTCTGGTTCGGTGTTTGTGGAAAAAGAAGTTAGCCCGGCAATTCGCGCCAGTGCGCAGGGGATGTTCCTGATGATGACCAACGGCTTCGGCTGTATCCTCGGCGGTATTGTGAGCGGTAAAGTGGTTGAGATGTATACCCAAAACGGCATTACCGACTGGCAGACCGTATGGCTGATTTTCGCAGGTTACTCCGTGGTTCTGGCCTTCGCGTTCATGGCGATGTTCAAATACAAACACGTTCGTGTCCCAGCGGGCACACAGACGGTTAACCACTAATTACGCCAAGAAAAACGGGCTACCATCTGGTAGCCCGTTTTTTTGTTCTCACTTCAACACATAACCGTATAAACGTTTCATGCCGTCGGCATCGGTTTCGCTATAGACACCTTGTAGCTCCGGCGAAAACCCCGGCAACAAATTCACGCCTTCTTCCAGTGCGAGAAAATAACGCTGTACCGCGCCTCCCCATATCTCCCCCGGCACCACGCAAAGCACGCCAGGTGGATACGGCAGCGCGCCTTCCGCCGCAATCCGCCCTTCGGCATCACGAATACGCACTAACTCCACTTCACCACGAATATAGGCGCTATGCGCATCCTGGGGATTCATCACTACAGGCGGGAAACTCTGTTGGCGGAACATCGCTTTTTGCAGGTCTTTGACGTCGAAACTGACATACAGATCGTGCATCTCCTGACACAACTGGCGCAGGGTATAGTCGCGATAGCGCACCGGATATTTGTTATAAACGCTCGGCAACACCTCAGCCAGTGGCGAGTCATCCTCAATATGCTGTTCAAACTGTGCCAACATTGCGACCAGTTGTGCCAGCTTCTCGTGGCTCTCCGCCGGGGTTAATAAGAACAGAATAGAGTTGAGATCGCACTTTTCCGGCACAATGCCATTCTCACGCAGATAGTGCGCCAGAATCGTCGCAGGAATACCAAAGTCGCTATATTCACCGGTTTCGGCATCGATACCGGGCGTGGTCAGTAGCAGCTTGCACGGATCAACAAAATACTGATCTGCGGCATATCCCTCAAAGCCGTGCCAATTCGCCCCCGGTTCAAAACTGAAGAAGCGACGGTCGCTGGCCAATACTGACGTCGGATAATCCTGCCACAATTTGCCACCAACAACGGGCGGGATAAACGGGCGAAACAGCTTACAGCGTGCAAGAATCGCCTTGCGCGCTTCAATGCCCAACTCAACACACTCCGCCCACAGTCGACGACCGCTCTCCCCTTCATGGATTTTGGCGTTAACGTCCAGCGCAGCAAACAGCGGATAGAACGGACTGGTGGAGGCGTGGAGCATAAAGGCATTATTCAACCGCTTATGCGGGCAAAAGCGCGCCTGCCCGCGAATATGGTTATCTTTTTTGTGGATCTGCGAAGTCTGCGAGAATCCCGCCTGCTGTTTGTGCACCGACTGGGTAACAAAGATCCCCGGATCGTTTTCGTTAAGTTCTAACAGTAACGGCGAGCTATCTGCCATCATCGGAATAAACTGCTCGTAACCGACCCACGCGGAATCAAACAGAATGTAATCGCACAAATGCCCAATGGTCTCGATCACCTGGCGAGCGTTATAGATAGTACCGTCATAAGTTCCTAACTGAATAATTGCCAGGCGAAACGGGCGCGGTAGTTCGGCTTTTTCTGGTGCCACTTCACGAATTTGCTGGCGCAAATAGTCTTCATTAAAACAATGCGCATCAATACCGCCGATAAAACCGAACGGGTTACGCGCGGCTTCCAGATACACCGGCGTCGCCCCAGCCTGAATCAATGCACCGTGATGATTCGACTTATGATTGTTACGATCGAACAGTACCAGATCGCCACGCGTTAACAGCGCATTGGTAACCACTTTGTTTGCTGCCGAAGTGCCGTTAAGCACAAAATAGGTTTTATCAGCATGAAACACTTTGGCCGCAAACTTCTGCGCATCCTTCGCTGAGCCTTCATGAATAAGCAGATCGCCCAGTTTCACATCGGCGTTGCACATATCGGCACGAAAAACGTTCTCACCGAAGAAATTGTAAAAATGACGCCCCGCAGGATGCTTTTTAAAGAACGCGCCATGTTGATGACCCGGGCAAGCAAAAGTGCTGTTGCCCATCTCAACATATTGCGTCAGCGTGTCATAAAACGGCGGCAACACGTTCTCTTCGTACTGGCAGGCTGCAGATTCCAGCTCCAGCCACTGCTGCTCGTTGCCATTGATTACCGCCGCGACGCCCTCAGGCAATTCAACAATCTGTTCGGAATACAAAAACACCGGTAGATGAAAACCAGTGCGTTTAAGTAACGCAAGAATGCCACTGCGGCTATCCGCAGCGGTAATGACGACTGCCGCGACGTCCGTAAAATCAGTATCTTCCAGCGCCACCACGCGACGATGGGTAGAAATTCGGGAAACCAGTTCACTACTGGCGGCAATACTCATTGATTTCATAAATGTAAAACCCGTTTCGGGGAGGTAAAAATACCGGGCAAGGTGTAAAAACCTGCCGCATGAGATGTGGGTCAAACTGGTCACCAGCTCCGACCGCCAGACATCAGTAAAAGCAGAATGGCTCTGATTTTACTGTTGTCCTACAGTGAGCGTGCGTTAACTTCACCGCATGAGCAGTAATATGGAAAGGGAAGCGTTTCGCGCAAAACGGCGATAAACAAGAGAATGTAAGGAGGTGGCGTGCATCGGGCAAACTCCGTACAGCAAGGAGAAAATTCGCGCAATCATGGCACCTTTCACCAGAGCGTGCAAGCCAGGACTTTGCGGTCAGACAAGCAATCGGCGGGACAAAAAGTTCATAATAAAAACATCAAACAACACAATTAACAGGAACTCTTGTGGTCATCGGCCCTTTTATCAACGCTAGTGCAGTATTACTGGGTGGCGTCCTCGGCGCACTGCTTAGTCAACGCTTACCGGAACGGATCCGTGTCTCTATGACATCCATTTTTGGTCTGGCATCGTTGGGAATTGGTATTTTACTGGTGGTGAAATGCGCCAACCTTCCGGCGATGGTTTTAGCGACGCTACTCGGTGCATTAATTGGTGAAATTTGTTTGTTGGAAAAAGGTGTTAATACCGCAGTCGCTAAAGCGCAAAATTTGTTTCGTCACTCGCGTAAAAAGCCAGCGCATGAATCTTTTATTCAGAATTTTGTCGCGATTATTGTCCTGTTTTGTGCCAGTGGCACCGGGATCTTCGGCGCGATGAATGAAGGGATGACCGGCGATCCGAGCATTTTAATCGCCAAGTCATTTCTGGATTTCTTTACCGCGATGATCTTCGCCTGTTCACTTGGCATTGCGGTATCGGTGATTAGTATTCCATTGCTGATCATCCAGTTAACGCTGGCCTGGGCTGCTGCGCTGATATTACCGCTGACAACACCATCGATGATGGCAGACTTCAGCGCCGTAGGTGGTTTGCTGCTGCTAGCAACCGGCTTACGCATCTGCGGCATTAAACTATTTCCGGTGGTCAACATGCTTCCAGCACTACTTCTGGCAATGCCTCTTTCCGCCGCCTGGAGCGCCTGGTTTGTCTGATGATGCGTGTAGTAACGGCAAAGTGATGATAGATTGTGCAGTCTGCTATAAATTGAAGAAATTTAATTGACGAGACGAGGCGAATCAGGTTTAATGCGCCCCGTTGCCCGGATAGCTCAGTCGGTAGAGCAGGGGATTGAAAATCCCCGTGTCCTTGGTTCGATTCCGAGTCCGGGCACCACTATTCATAAGGCCTCGCTGAAAAGCGGGGCTTTTTCTTTTTCTGGCTACGGTAAATTTCTGGCCGTTGCTACACGTAATTTGCGTGCTGTATTTCTCGCCATTTTCGACGATGTTTGTTGCTTTATACACACCAATACATGCAGGCGCTCACAGTGATATTCTGTTAATTATCACTCCCTGACGTTCCCCCTGATTGTGCGGCAATCGGCTCGCCACCAGCGGCATTCTCATTTTTTACAGACGTCAACATTTTCCTTATTAATCCATTAAATCGTCGTGACCGTTACGGCTGTTTAGGTGCCAAAGCTGAAAGTTCTGCTTTGAGTTCTGCACTTAATGCCGGGTCCAGCAAAATGTTTTCCAGTTCTTTACGGAACGTCTGGTTATCCAGAAGGTTCGCTTTTAAATCACGAAGTAAATTACGCATGGAAAGCATGGCTTTTAGCTGAGGTATTTGTCGGGATACCTGTTCCGGGGAGAAATCCTTTATGCTCTGAAATGTCAACCTGATGCTGTCTTCGCTACCGTCATCAGCAAGTGTGTTATTAACGATAAGATTTACTTTTGGGGAATAGTCTGAAAGGACTGCATCAAAATTATTTTTGTTAAGATTAACTTTTTTACGCTCAGATAATGGCGCGGATTCCTGACCATTACTAAAATCACCCGCAACCAGTAACTTCAGGGGTAATTCTGTTTTTTTACTCGCCCCCCTGTATGCAGTTCTAATTTCAGATTAATACGGGCCTTTGGTATCTCCCGCTGGAAACTGTCACTCATAATCCCCTCACGTAATTCAGTTAAAGTCAAATTAATCATAATACTTATTTAACCGGATACTAAGGCAATGGCGAAATCAAAAAAACAATACAGATCAATACATTGAGAATAAAAACAATGGGAATGTTGCCAGACAATAAAAATAAGCACAGCGATATCAAGCAATTAAAAACGTCTTTATAAATATTCCTAATTGTATTTTTATTATGTGCTTTTATTTTTTCATTACCCGCACAACCTGTTAACAGACAGGCGGTACATCGTGCGAAACGTTGACTTACCTGGCTTCATACTACTGGCAAAGTTATTCTGATAGCCCCGCTTACTTTGCCTTACTGATTCATAAGCATTCACCGCCATCCTTATCCAACACTCAGACCATCCCAGTTTCTACAGGCCTCACCATTGGCGGAAGAGATTTTATTTTAGGTAAGCGCAAATTTGCATTACAGCATATTCAGGCCTACACCCGAATAGCCTGATTAACCATAAAATATTGACGCAGCGCAGCATATTGACTATTCCTTGAACTTATATTCATACATTGTAATAGCACAGTAAATGTAGGATCTTATGCATAACGGAGTATTTATGACTTTTAAGCGTTTGGTTGTTATTACCGCTATATCCTGTATGTATACCGGATTTGCATTTGCAACGAATGTCTCGTTGAATCCTGCCCAGGTAGAACATCTGAATAACGTCATTCATCGTGAGGTAAAAGGGAAGAATGACCGTAATTTTGCCTATACAAACTGGACTGAAGCTCAACGCGTAGCCGAATTTATTTGCCGACCGCTGGCACTGAAAGAACTACAGAAGCAGTACACCGACGTAGATAAGGTTATTCTCGATCAGGGAAAACATAATATGCAGCGCCTGGTCTCACCTGCGCTCCTGACGGGCAATGGTCAGTACCGTCGGGGGATTAACTGGACGACTTTTCACTACGCATGTGAACTGTCAGTGAAAACCGGAGAGGCTATAGGGTTCAGATTGTTGAACAACAAAACCCTGACCATGGCTCCGGGACCCGTTATTCGTCCCGGGAGGCTAAGCCAGTGAAAAATATTCTTACCGCATTTCTCATCATCACTCTCCCGGCGTTCTCTGCCACGGCGGCCAGTTTTGATTGTCGGCAGTCCCACAGTGCGGATGAAAAAGCAATTTGTTCATCACATAGCCTGAATGATTTGGACGTGGAGTTGAGTGTTAAATATCAATTCCTTCATGGACTTTACGCGATGGGAGCCGCCGGGGAACTGCATGACTCACAGGTACTGTGGCTGGCTGAACGACGCCGGTGTGGTAGCGATACAACCTGCCTGAGAAAAGCATACAAACAGCGATTAAAAACTTTAAACCATCTTTATGACGCGATTAATAAACCACTCTGAATCTGAAGTGGACTGTTGGTTGCCGGAGGTGCCTTTCTGCGAGGCACCTCCTTACCCGCGAGTATGGCGCAAAAGGGCCTGATGTTTGTCTCTCCATCAGCCCTTTCACTGAGCAAAATGTACGCTACAAAAATGAAGGATGGCCGGACGGAAGTGCTCTCTGGCATATGTGCCACCGATTCATCACGTGATAATCCCAATAATTATTTTTTATTTGGTAATAGTTTCCTTGAAAATATATGTACCAATAAATGCAATCTGGTCTGTTTTAATTCCACTGCCACCTGCAGAAATAATCAACCAGAAAACAATCTTGATATTTAATAGTCACTAATAAAACTTTATCACTCCCTTCTGCTTTATATGGAAATTGTCAATTGGTTAACTATACATAGCTTAAATAGTTGAATGCGGAATATCACCACCATTACCGAGGTGTTTTATTTATAAATAACAGTGTCATGCGTCCCTTTTTTTTACAATGAAACAATCAACCTCTGAATTGTTTTTTGATCTAATAGTTAAGCGCGAAACATTTTAATCATTGATAAAAATCCTAAACTCCTTGTTCATAATGTAGGGCTGTGTTAAATAGGTGGGCAAAATTTGGTTCCCCCTTCTCGCCTGTAATATTGCAGTATCTTCGCACTTCCATGAGACATTGCGACTTAATAAGAGGGTGATAAGTCCTGGATAAGAGCATGGACTAACCATATTTTTATATTTATTAAATAATTTGTTATAACCCATTGATTTAATATCAATAATTTATTATGGGTTCGGGTTTGTTGTGACTGTGGCACTATTTCCGTGCAAAGGAGCTGATATGTCTGAAAGACATTTACCTGATGACCAGAGCAGTACTATCGATCCATATTTAATTACCTCTGTTCGCCAGACTCTGGCAGAACAAGGCGCAGCATTACAAAACTTGTCTAAGCAACTGGATCCCGTACAGTACCAACGAGTCCTTAATTTGATAATGAACTGTAAAGGACACGTTATTCTTTCGGGAATGGGTAAATCAGGGCATGTTGGTCGTAAAATGTCAGCGACACTGGCCTCTACTGGTACGCCGAGTTTCTTTATTCATCCGGCAGAGGCTTTCCATGGCGATCTCGGTATGATTACGCCTTATGATCTCCTGATCCTTATTTCCGCCAGCGGTGAAACTGATGAAATTCTGAAGCTAGTCCCTTCACTGAAGAATTTCGGCAACCGAATTATCGCCATTACCAATAATGGAAATTCCACGCTGGCGAAAAATGCTGATGCCGTGCTGGAACTTCACATGGAGAATGAAACCTGCCCGAATAACCTTGCACCAACAACGTCCACCACGCTGACCATGGCGATCGGAGACGCGCTGGCTATTGCCATGATCCACCAGCGTAAATTTATGCCGAATGACTTCGCGCGTTATCACCCGGGCGGTTCATTAGGTCGTCGCCTGCTGACCCGTGTTGCTGATGTTATGCAGCATGATGTTCCTGCGGTGCACCTGGATGCGTCGTTTAAAACCGTGATTCAACGTATCACCAGCGGTTGCCAGGGTATGGTGATGGTAGAAGACGCAGAAGGCGAGCTGGCGGGTATTATCACCGACGGTGACCTGCGTCGCTTTATGGAAAAAGAGGATTCTCTGACATCCGCCACGGCTGCGCAGATGATGACGCGTGAACCACTGACTCTACCGGAAGAAACCATGATCATCGAAGCGGAAGAAAAGATGCAAAAGCATCGAGTCTCAACGTTATTGGTGACCAACAAGGCGAACAAAGTCACTGGTCTTGTACGAATTTTCGACTAATGAAGCAACGGGAGGCGAGAGGCCAGCCCCCTCGCCTCCACTGAAACTCTGATAATCGTTACATGTTGATAAAATTGAAGTCTGCCGTATCCTGGATGCGTGCTCGTCTGTCTGCCATCTCACTGACAGATATCCAAAAACACCTGGCGAAAATCATCATTCTGGCACCGATGGCTGTGCTACTGATCTATCTGGCTATCTTCAGCCAGCCTCGTTATATGAGCGAGTCGAAAGTAGCCATTAAACGCTCGGATGATTTAAATAGCGGCAGCCTGAATTTTGGTCTGCTTCTGGGTGCCTCTAACCCCAGTTCCGCGGAAGATGCGTTGTATCTGAAAGAGTATATCAACTCGCCGGATATGCTGGCGGCGCTGGATAAGCAACTGAATTTTCGTGAAGCATTTAGCCACAGCGGGCTCGATTTTCTTAATCATCTTAGCAAGGATGAAACCGCAGAAGGCTTCCTGAAGTACTACAAGGACCGTATCAACGTTTCGTATGACGATAAAACCGGATTGCTGAATATTCAGACACAGGGCTTTAGCCCGGAGTTTGCGCTTAAATTTAACCAGACCGTGTTGAAAGAGTCAGAACGCTTTATCAATGAGATGTCGCATCGCATTGCGCGTGATCAACTTGCCTTTGCAGAAAGCGAGATGGAAAAAGCGCGCCAGCGTCTGGATGCCAGCAAAGCGGAACTGCTCTCTTATCAGGACAGCAATAACGTCCTGGATCCACAAGCCCAGGCTCAGGCGGCGAGCACGTTAGTAAATACGCTGATGGCTCAGAAGATCCAGATGGAAGCAGATCTGCGTAACTTGCTGACATATCTGCGTGAAGACGCCCCCCAAGTGGTGAGCGCGCGTAACGCGATTCAGTCATTGCAGGCACAAATCGATGAAGAAAAAAGCAAAATCACAGCGCCACAGGGTGACAAGCTAAACCGTATGGCGGTGGATTTTGAAGAAATCAAATCAAAAGTAGAGTTCAACACCGAGCTGTACAAACTGACCCTGACCTCCATTGAAAAGACCCGTGTAGAAGCGGCTCGTAAGCTCAAGGTGCTGTCTGTGATCAGTTCGCCACAGTTGCCGCAGGAATCGTCTTTTCCAAACATCCCTTATTTGATCGCCTGTTGGTTACTGGTGTGCTGCCTGCTGTTCGGCACCCTGAAACTGTTGCTGGCTGTTATTGAAGATCACCGAGATTAACGCTGTCGCTGAATGAGTTTGTGATGAAATTATTTAAATCAATTTTACTGATTGCCGCCTGTCACGCGGCGCAGGCCAGCGCGGCCATTGATATTAACGCTGACTCAAACCTTACGGGGGCAGCACCACTGCCCGGTATTCTGAGTGGGCAGCAGTCGGATACACAAAACATGAGCGGCTTCGACAACACCCCACCGCCAGCACAGCCGGTGGTGATGAGTCGTATGTTTGGTGCTCAACTTTTCAACGGCACCAGCGCGGATAGCGGTGCAACGGTAGGATTCAATCCTGACTATATCCTTAATCCGGGCGATAGCGTTCAGGTTCGTTTATGGGGTGCGTTCACCTTTGATGGTGCGTTACAGATTGATCCCAAAGGCAATATTTTCCTGCCGAACGTTGGTCCGGTGAAAGTTGCTGGGGTTAGCAATAGCCAGTTGAACGCCCTGGTTACATCAAAAGTAAAGGAAGTGTACCAGTCCAACGTCAACGTCTACGCCTCCTTATTACAGGCGCAGCCAGTAAAAGTGTACGTTACCGGCTTTGTACGTAATCCTGGTCTGTACGGCGGCGTGACGTCCGACTCTTTACTGAATTATCTGATCAAGGCTGGCGGCGTAGATCCGGAACGCGGGAGCTACGTTGATATTGTGGTCAAGCGCGGCAACCGCGTGCGCTCCAACGTCAACCTGTATGACTTCCTGCTAAACGGAAAACTGGGGCTTTCGCAGTTCGCCGATGGTGACACCATCATCGTTGGGCCTCGTCAACATACGTTCAGCGTTCAGGGCGATGTCTTTAACAGCTACGACTTTGAGTTCCGCGAAAGCAGCATTCCTGTAACAGAAGCGTTGAGCTGGGCACGCCCTAAGCCTGGCGCAACTCACATTACGATTATGCGTAAACAGGGGCTGCAAAAACGTAGCGAATACTATCCGATCAGTTCTGCGCCAGGCCGTATGTTGCAGAACGGCGATACCTTAATCGTGAGCACTGACCGCTATGCCGGCACCATTCAGGTACGAGTTGAAGGCGCGCATTCCGGCGAACATGCCATGGTGCTGCCTTATGGTTCCACCATGCGTGCGGTTCTGGAAAAAATCCGTCCGAACAGCATGTCGCAGATGAACGCGGTTCAGCTTTATCGCCCATCAGTAGCTCAGCGTCAGAAAGAGATGCTGAATCTCTCGCTGCAAAAACTGGAGGAAGCGTCACTTTCTGCCCAGTCCTCCACCAAAGAAGAAGCCAGCCTGCGTATGCAGGAAGCGCAACTGATCAGCCGCTTTGTGGCAAAAGCACGTACTGTGGTCCCGAAAGGCGAAGTGATCCTCAACGAGTCCAATATTGATTCTGTTCTGCTTGAAGATGGCGACGTCATCAATATTCCAGAGAAAACGTCGCTGGTTATGGTTCATGGCGAGGTGCTGTTCCCGAACGCGGTGAGCTGGCAGAAGGGGATGACCACCGAGGATTACATCGAGAAATGTGGTGGCCTGACGCAGAAATCGGGTAACGCCAGAATTATCGTCATTCGTCAGAACGGCGCTGCCGTCAACGCGGAAGATGTGGATTCACTCAAGCCGGGCGATGAGATTATGGTTCTGCCGAAATATGAATCGAAAAACATTGAAGTTACTCGCGGTATTTCCACCATCCTTTACCAGTTGGCGGTGGGTGCAAAAGTGATTCTGTCTTTGTAAGGAGTTGAAATGAGCAAAGCAGTTATTGTCATTCCGGCTCGTTATGGTTCATCGCGCCTGCCGGGTAAGCCGCTACTCGATATTGTCGGCAAACCGATGATCCAGCATGTTTACGAGCGTGCGTTACAGGTGGCGGGCGTTGCAGAAGTTTGGGTGGCAACAGACGACCCGCGCGTTGAACAGGCCGTGCAGGCGTTCGGCGGGAAAGCCATCATGACGCGTACCGATCATGAATCCGGCACCGATCGGCTGGTCGAGGTGATGCATACGGTGGAAGCAGATATCTACATTAACTTGCAGGGCGATGAACCAATGATTCGTCCGCGGGATGTAGAAACACTGTTACAAGGAATGCGTGACGATCCCGCGTTGCCGGTGGCAACACTATGCCACGCGATTTCTGCCGAAGAAGCGACGGAGCCAAGCACAGTAAAAGTGGTTGTGAATACCCGCCAGGATGCGCTTTATTTCAGCCGCTCACCGATCCCGTATCCGCGTAATGCTGAAAAAGCGCGTTACCTGAAACACGTCGGTATTTACGCTTATCGTCGCGATGTGCTGCAAAACTACAGCCAGTTGCCGGAGTCCATGCTGGAGCAGGCGGAATCACTGGAGCAGCTACGGTTGATGAACGCAGGGATCAACATTCGCACGTTTGAAGTTGCCGCAACAGGTCCGGGCGTCGACACCCCTGCATGTCTTGAAAAAGTGCGCACCCTGATGGCACAGGAACTGGCTGAAAACGCATGATTGGCATTTTCTCGTCTGGCATCTGGCGTATTCCACATCTGGAGAAATTTCTGGCGCAACCGTGCCAGAAACTTTCTCTGCTGCGCCCTGTTCCACAAGAAGTTGATGCTATCGCCGTGTGGGGACATCGCCCCAGCGCGGCGAAACCAGTCGCCATCGCTAAAGCAGCGGGAAAGCCGGTCATCCGTCTGGAAGATGGATTTGTGCGTTCGCTGGATCTTGGCGTCAATGGCGCACCGCCGCTTTCTTTGGTGGTAGATGATTGCGGCATTTACTACGATGCCAGCAAGCCTTCGGCGCTGGAGAAACTGGTACAGGATAAAGCCGGAAATGCGGCATTGGCAGATCAGGCCAGAGAAGCGATGCACACCATCGTGACCGATGATTTGTCGAAATATAATCTGGCGCCTGCGTTTGTGGCTGATGAGTCAGAACATTCAGACATCGTTCTGGTTGTCGATCAGACATTTAATGATATGTCAGTGACGTATGGTAATGCGGGTCAGAATGAGTTTGCCGCCATGCTGGAGGCCGCGATTGCGGAAAATCCTCAAGCGACAATTTGGGTGAAGGTGCACCCAGATGTACTGGAAGGAAAGAAAACAGGTTATTTCGCCGATCTGCGCGCCACGCAACGAGTACGTTTAATTGCCGAGAATGTCAGCCCGCAGTCGCTGTTGCGACACGTTTCCCGAGTTTACGTCGTGACCTCCCAGTACGGCTTTGAAGCCTTGCTGGCAGGAAAACCGGTGACATGCTTCGGCCAGCCCTGGTATGCAGGCTGGGGCTTAACGGACGATCGTCATTCGCAGTCGGCGTTGTTATCTGCCCGACGCGGTTCAGCCACACTGGAAGAACTTTTTGCCGCTGCATACCTGCGTTACTGTCGCTATATCGATCCGCAAACGGGAGCAGTAAGCGATCTGTTTACCGTGCTGCAATGGCTGCAATTACAACGCCGACATCTGCAACAGCGTAATGGCTATTTATGGGCGCCAGGCTTAACGCTGTGGAAGTCAGCGATCCTGAAACCTTTCTTGCGAACAGCGACAAACCGGCTGAGTTTTTCACGTCGTTGTACTGCGGCGAGCGCCTGCGTGGTATGGGGTGTAAAGGGGGAACAGCAATGGCGAGCCGAAGCGCAGCGAAAATCACTGCCGTTATGGCGAATGGAAGATGGTTTTCTGCGTTCATCCGGACTTGGCTCTGACCTGCTGCCACCGCTATCGCTGGTGCTGGATAAACGCGGGATCTACTATGACACCACGCGCCCCAGCGACCTGGAAGTGCTGCTGAATCATAGCCAGCTAACGCTGGCGCAGCAGATGCGAGCTGAAAAATTACGCCAGCGACTGGTTGAAAGCAAACTGAGCAAGTACAACCTGGGAGCCGATTTCTCTCTACCAGACGAAGCTAAAGGTAAAAAAGTTATCCTGGTGCCGGGTCAGGTAGAGGACGATGCCTCTATTAAAACAGGCACTGTCTCGATTAAGAGCAACCTTGAGCTATTACGCACAGTACGCGAGCGTAATCCGCACGCCTACATTATTTATAAACCGCACCCGGATGTACTGGTGGGGAATCGCAAGGGCGATATTCCGGCAGAACTGGCTGCTGAACTAGCTGATTATCAGGCACTTGACGCAGATATTATTCAATGCATTCAGCGCGCAGATGAAGTGCACACCATGACGTCGCTGTCGGGATTTGAAGCGTTATTACATGGTAAGCACGTACATTGTTACGGCCTGCCCTTCTATGCCGGTTGGGGTTTAACCGTTGATGAACATCACTGCCCGCGCCGCGAGCGCAGATTAACGATAGCAGACTTGATCTATCAAGCGTTGATTGTTTATCCAACCTATATCCACCCAACACGGCTACAACCTATTACAGTTGAAGAAGCTGCGGAATATTTAATCCAGACGCCGCGCAAGCCGATGGTAATTAGAAAAAATAATATTGACAGAGTTATTAATATTTACCGTAAGTTAATCATGTTCTGCAGAGTCAGACTGGATTAACCAATTTCATTATTGACTATTGCACAGATTATTTATGCAAGATAATGCACTAAGCATTTTGTTATCCGGTAAAAAGTACCTGCTATTGCAGGGACCGATGGGACCTTTTTTCAATGACATCGCCGAGTGGTTAGAGTCATTAGGCCGTAACGCTGTGAATGTTGTATTCAACGGCGGGGATCTTTTTTACTGCCGTAATCGACAATACCTGGCTTATTACCAAACGCCGAAAGAGTTTCCCGGTTGGTTGCGAGATCTCCACCGACAATATGACTTTGACACCATCCTCTGCTTTGGCGACTGCCGCCCATTACACAAAGAAGCAAAACGCTGGGCGAATACGAAAGAGATCCGCTTTCTGGCATTTGAAGAAGGATATTTACGCCCGCAGTTTATTACCGTTGAAGAAGGCGGAGTAAACGCATATTCATCGCTACCGCGCGATCCGGATTTTTATCGTAAGTTACCAGATATGGCTGCGCCGCACATTGAGAACTTAAAACCTTCAACGATGAAACGCATTGGCCATGCGATGTGGTATTACCTGATGGGCTGGCATTACCGTCATGAGTTCCCTCGCTACCGCCACCACAAATCGTTTTCCCCCTGGTATGAAGCACGTTGCTGGGTTCGTGCGTACTGGCGCAAGCAACTTTACAAAGTAACACAGCGTAAGGTATTGCCGAGGTTAATGAATGAGCTGGATCAGCGTTATTATCTTGCCGTTTTGCAGGTGTACAACGATAGCCAGATTCGTAACCACAGCAATTATAACGATGTGCGTGACTATATTAATGAAGTCATGTACTCATTTTCACGTAAAGCGCCGAAAGAAAGTTATTTGGTGATCAAACATCATCCGATGGATCGTGGTCACAGACTCTATCGACCATTAATTAAGCGGTTGAGTACGGAATATGGCTTAGGTGAGCGCGTCATTTATGTGCACGATCTCCCGATGCCGGAATTATTACGCCATGCAAAAGCGGTGGTAACAATAAACAGTACGGCAGGGATCTCTGCGCTGATTCATAACAAACCGCTCAAAGTGATGGGCAATGCCCTGTACGACATCAAAGGATTGACGTATCAAGGGCATTTGCACCAGTTCTGGCAGGCTAACTTTAAACCGGATATGAAACTGTTTAAGAAGTTTCGTGAGTATTTATTAATGAAGACGCAGATTAATGCAGTTTATTATAGACGACTGAGTTATGAAAAAGGCACATATTTAGTAAATAGAGTTCCATTCAATAACAAGTCATTACAGTAATAAGATAGTTACCATTTATATTTAGCAGAGTGTGATATCACATATTTTTTGTATCATATGTATGGTTAATGAAATCAACATCATATTAAAATACAATAATTATGGAAATATAACTTATGTTATTTATTTAATATATCAACTATTCAAAAAATAGTTAATAACACTATATGATAAGCCGTAAAATAAAAACACAAGAAATAATTATCAGGCCATGGGGTAATTAGTTACGATTTCAGACATCGTCATTTAATGACGCCGTACAGTGTTCTACGAACATTACAAACCTATCAACATCTATTGTCAGCTCTTTATCCTCATTTTTTTCTATCCAATAGCATCCATATTTACAATTCATTAGCTGAGTAGTACGATAATAACTAACTCTATTCCAATCTGTAGGCATTATCTCAATAAGAATTTTTAAATTTTTTGAAAAAACAGCATTTGCAATGCCCATCCCATGCGATCCAACAATTATTTCCGCGTGAGAAAACAGAGCAATTTGTTCACTTGGAGTATAATCACCCGGATCACAGATGTAATATCCCTGTTCTTCAAAGTACTTATATAAATCTATTTCGTTATGGATTTTTCGCTGTGTTGCATTCCGCCGAGAAATAAAAATTTTATGTTTCTGAGTAATATTTGATAATTTCGAGAATGACTCTGAAAGATTATTACAGCTTTTGATATAATAATCGCTTGGAGTATGTAAATGACCGAAACTTGGAAATGATGTGATTATCACATTATCAAATTCAATCCAAGTGTTTCCAACTTGTATTATTTTATTTCTTTTAACCCCTAAACCTTCAAGCAAAATAACAAGTTCTTCTGATATATGTGGCGTAACAATATTAAAACCATCTAATGAACCATATACCTGTTTTATCAAATAAAGTGCAGGCAACGACTCTCGATATAAATGATCTAAATTTGAGAACATATAAAGCCAGATAGACTTACCATGAATTTTTATTGAGTCATGAAAATCATCAACAAATAACTGTCTCTCATTATAATTAAGTATTCCTTGTTCTTTTAAAGCTTGCTTCCCAGACACATTTATAAAATTCCAAAGATATTTATCTTTATATAAAATAGGCCAATACCTTGGCATTCCTTCTGGGCGAGGGCCAATTTTACATGATTCAACCTCAATAATGATCACCTCATGAGTTTGATATTGTGTTGTAAAAATAGCGGAAAGCTCAGATATATCCATATTTTCGTTGTCTACCTGAAAAAAAGGATTAGACATCGATTTTATTTGCATTTTATCTTGAGCGATATATCTATTAATTTTATTTAAAAATATATCCTTTGAGTTTCTTATATCAATTGGTTTAAATGCATTATGAACCAACATATTATCACTTGCCTATTAAAATAAAATTTTTGCTAAAAAATTAAGTGATTTATACCTGGAGTCAATAAAAAATCTTTTAGGATTTTGCTTGAATTTTTTTATTTTCTTTATATATTTCCTTTCATTTTCACATGATGGGGTAAGTATCGATAATTCTGTTTTTTCAAAAATACTTTTTTTTATTTCATCATTTTCTTTTTTCTCAATAACAGTTTTAACATTTCCTTCAGAAGATTTATTAGAAACTTTATTGTGATTTATTTTCTTTTTTTCTCCAACAATTGGTTTAACTAAAGATATATAAGATGGAAGTTTCAACTTTTTCTCTAAACTTAGAATCCCTGATTTATGAATGGAAACAAGGCTTTTTTCAAGAAATTTTATCAAAAAAAGTTCAAGATTACTGTACTCTTCAATAGTAAGATATTTATTTAGTTTATTTTCTTTTAAGGCAGTAAAAAACTCATCAATACTATCAAAATCATATGTAAATCCTTTTTTCCCATAAAATGCATTACCAAGTTGTATTGGCTTAACACCTAAAAATGCAGCCTCGATTGCTGATTGAGAACACAAAGTTACTATATGATCAGATTGTTTTATTAGGCTCTCTAAATTGAAATCCTCTATAATAAATACTCTTGATGATTTATCATCAGGAAGTTCTTTAATATATTCATGGATCTTTTCAAAGGTCAAAGCAGACCGTATATTGTTTTTGTGTCTTTCCCAAGGATGGGATTTAAATATAACAAAAACATCATCATCGCATAACAGTCTATCAATCAATTCAATATAAAAATCTATAGTTGAAAGATATTTCTTTGCAGTACAAATGACAGAGAAATCATTTACAACTTGACCTATAATAGTAACTGTCTTGCTACCTTTTTTTTCAATTAAGAATGTTTCTGAAGGTTGGGTAACATTCTTGTTTTTAGCCAAGAGAACCTTATTAATCGCTTTGATCCTTGTCCTTTCTAACTCAAAACCGTTTTCTTCTATATTAACTGAGTTATAGACATTACTTATCTTTAAATTTGTATTATTAGGAATAGGGTCATACTTCTCTTCAATATAGTATTCATTCCCTGTGAAAAAATGTTCCAAGACAAGAGGTGTTGTTGGGTGAGTTTTAAGAATCTCTAATAAAACTCTGTTATATATTTGAGCTCCAGAAAAAATACAAGCATATGTATGTTTTTTTATATTACTCAGTTTATCTTTCCAAAAATCAATCCAAGACCAGGCAGCAGCTAAGTTTAGCAGTAATGCCCTAGAGTCCGTTTGCATCATGAACAAAAATAAATCACTATCATCAGGCACACCGCTTAATAAAAGTCTAAAGCTGTCAATTGGCAAATAATATGATAATGCTTCATCTCTGCATACTTTAAAAAGATTAATTCCATTTACTGTAAAGTAATATAATTCCTCTCTATCTTGTTCCAGCAATTCATTATATTTTGGTTGCAATTCATCAAAAAAACACTCATAATTCCCGTAAGCGCTTACCCATTTATTCCTTTCGCGTACAAAAGTATGATATATCTTATGCCTTTCAATAAAATCAAATAAACTTTTAAAATTCCTTACATGAAAATGTACGCTATCGGAAAATAAAATGCTTATATTTTTCATTATAAATCACCTTACCATATTTTTATAGATTAATGAGGTTTTTTCCATTACATCTTGCCATGTCATTATATTTTTTGAACTTGCGAACGCATTTTTTTCTAATTCTTGGTAATTAATGTCTTGAGAAAAATAGTTAATATTATCAATGTCTTTTTCAATATCACCAGTTAAAATAATACCATTCACACCATTTTTAACATAGTCATTCACCATTCCAACAGGTGTCGATATTATTGGTGTGCCTGATGCAATTGCCTCAGGGATATTTGCAGGGCCACCTTCATACAAGCTAGTTACTAAAAGGAAATTGAGTTGTTTATATAAATCTCCATAACAAAAATATGGTAGTCTTTCATAGCACTTTACTTCAAAACCATATTGTGCAGCTTTATATGCTGTTATTGTTCTATCAACGCCGACAAAAATAAATTTGTATTTTTGTGAATCCAGTCTTTTGAAAATCTCATAAAGATAAGCTTCCCCCTTAACTTTGCGACCATATCTTTTTGAAATAAAACCGATATTAATCTTATCAGTTTTTTTCTTTGACATTAGTGTATTACAAAATACATCTGAATTATAACCATGTGGGATAACTTCAGTATTTGTTAACCCCTTATTATGTATGAATGCTTGTTGCATTGAATTAAGACATAATATTTTCTTTGCCTCCATATATCTAGGATGAAATTTTTCATAATTTAACCAAGGATCTGTATCATTTAAGTCATGGTGAATAGTTACAACAGAGTTTGCTTTTAGCTCGCTTTCCAAATGAGGGCGGTGGTAGTGATAGAGGTCTGCGTTATCAATTGGTCTGCAACTTTCAACTATCGATATCTCTTTGTCACAATATTTTTTATAATAAGAAAGAAGATCCGTAAAGATTCCACTTGTAATATTAGATGACATTACATGATTAACTATTATAGACATAACAATGTACTTTGATAATTTGGCAGGAATAATAAATAAAGTTATTTTACATTTTTTATATCGAAAGAATATTCATCAAGAGCATCTATTACAGAGTCATAATACTTAATCTCATCATATGCTTTAAGATATATAGCTATATCACAAAATTCTTTTAATGCGTTTAGACTATGAGATACCATTATAATATTAGATTTTTCATAACGTTCTTTAAAAATCCTCGAGCATTTTTCTTTAAATCGAGCATCGCCAACAGCTGTGACTTCATCAACTAAATAATAATCAAAATCAAATGCCATACTTAAGCCAAAACCAAGGCGTGATTTCATCCCAGATGAATAAGTTTTGATAGGCATATCAAAATAATGCCCAAGCTCAGAAAAATCTTCAACAAACTTTATTTTTGATTGTAATTCATTTTTTTTAGAATATAATCTAGCGACAAATTTAACATTTTCTCGACCAGTAAGACTGCCTTGGAATCCTCCGGAAAGGCCTACTGGCCATGATATTTTTTTATTACAAATAATATTTCCATTATCCGGCCTGTCAATTCCACCAATTATCCTTAATAAAGTTGATTTGCCAGCACCGTTACGTCCTATTAAAGCAACATTTTTGTTACTTGGGATTTTTAAATTTATATTTTTAAAAACAAAGTGTATCCCTTTCGATGTTCTATAACTTTTTGTTAAATTATCAATATGAATCATGATGTTAACATCTCTTTTTCTTTAACTTTGTATGATGCTAATGAAAAAAACAGTATTATTAGTGCACATAGTGATAAATAAGATAGACTTGCACCATCAGATTTGTAGTTGTTTAACATGGCTATTCTTGAAAGCTCCACGATATGCACTAATGGGTTCCACAATAAATATGACCAATATTCTCTAGGTATTGAATGCAATGGAAACATTATACAGGACACAAAATATAATGGTTTTAATAAAATAGGGAGCAATTTTTCAGTTTCAGGAAAAGTATTGCCAATGATCATAAATATGGTCCCTATTCCTATAGATACTAAAAAAAGTAGGAACCATGTAACTATTAATAATAACAATCGTTCGAATGAAAATTGTTCTTTAAATGTAAATAATATAATAAGCAAAATAATATATACTAATAAATAAATTAATAATTCTAAAATAGCTCGTGCAATAATAGTATCAATAGGTTTTACGGGTCTATAGTTAAATAGCCCTTGGTTTGCCTCAATTGCGTTTATAGATCTGCTTGATATATTCGAGAATATAAAGAATGGAATAATACCATTTAGCAGAAAGACCGGGAATGATATGCCAGGCATGGTTCTATGCATGATGAAACCAAATATGAAAAATAAAATCAACATATGAGAGGCAGGTTCTAGTATCGCCCATAAATATCCAAGGCGATATTTACCAAAGCGTGTTTTTAACTCTCGTAAAAAGAGAGCATGAACAGCGGCTTTCTGAACTTCAAATCCACTTCTTGCCATTTGATGATGTGATCCTAATATCTTCAGGTATGCTACCGCCCCTGGCTTAACAGCTACCAATACACTGGAGGTAATACTTATTTGTAACTGGATAAATTTCGTTCAGACGGTTCGGCCTTTTTAATAGCCGCAAACAATTTCTGCAGAAATTATTTCCGCAGAAATAATCTGTTCTATTTCCGTCTCTTTTCTTCTAATCCATTCTTCAGGCATGAATGTATTCGGTCTTCTGGTAATTTCAGAAAACTGGCCGTTTTAGAATGTGGAGTTAATTTCTCAGGAAATTATTTTTACCATTACTGTTAACTACTTGATTATAACACCTCTATGGATTTTATGCGTAACAATTCCTACAACCTGTATCAAACCAGAACGCACGCAATTGATTACCAATAAATTGTTTGCCAAGAAACTATTTCTCTATTTAAAATTCACTCATGTACTTCTTATTTACATCTACAGCACCCTCTTCACAGCCATATTTGTGATTTATATCACATTTAAATGGTGTTATTTAAGTCGCACCAATAATCCCAGAAGTAATTATTTTCGTCGATTAAAATATACACCTTGATTATTTTGTGTATTTATTTTAACCAGTGTTACAACCAGCATCATCCCTCAGTAGATATACCTGAGCAGACTTTTCTAAAAATCGACGAATAGTTTCCATGGAAATTATTATACTTACTTGAAATTCCATTTCTGATTATCTCCAGGAATTTTACTAATTTCCAAGCTACACAAAATACAGATCACACAAGAATTATCCTATATGTTTTGACCTATCAATTGCCACCTAATGATTCATTGCATCTATTAATAATCATGATGTATTGCCACACGTAAGCATATTTATAGGACGCCGGGCTGTTTCAGGAGAGAACTCGTATCTGTTGTTTTGCAGAACATTCAGTGATGAGAGGAATGGGATATTTCTTATTGCAAAAACATTCAATTCGGTGAGTGGATAAGAAGATTATACACTCACCTTTCGGGCTGAATTTCACAGGGAATTTACTGGAACACTTATCCTCTTATCAACTCCAGTCGCTGCACATTCACCATTCCTGGCTTCTCACCTGCACTGACATCAATTTGTGTCACCCGCAGCGCATACTTTTCATCCAGCGCGTTTAACCAGTTCAGCAGGTCATTAAACACCACCGGATCTATCCAGACCTGAATATTCTCCCCACGCTCGGCTATCCGCTTGATGACCACAGAATGCGCGGAAGCGCTGTCACTGATAACCCGCGATACCTGTGCAGGCGTTGTCGTGGCGGATTTTCGCGCCGCAATAATATCCGGTGCGGCGCGTTTCAGTCGGGTGTTCATCACCTCCAGTTGCTGCAACATCGTCTCCTGTTGCTCTATCCGTTCGCTCAACGGCTGCCAGATGAGGACGTAATATCCGGCGCTAAACAGGAACGCCGCCGCGGCCAGTAACATGCCCTTTTCGCGCGGCGAACGCCCCGCCAGGTGTTGTGCCAGCCAGTGTTCGCCACGGCTTAACTGGCGCTCACGCCATTGCTGAAAATAGTGAATCAATTTATCGCGTAACATGTTATTTCCTCCGCAACGTTACGCCGCCGGAAACCGCATCACCCTCTTTCTGTAACGCGTCCTGTTGCACAACATAATCTGCCGCCAGTGCGCTACGCAGTTTGTCGAAACTGGCAAAGCTCGCTGCCCGCAACTGAAGGTGGAGCGTCTGGCGTTTTTGATCAAAGGTGAAACCACGCATCTCAATGTCGGAAAGTGACGCCGATTTCAGGGTGCTGGCGATCGCTGACAACTCGGCAAGTAGCCTGGTATCGTCAGTCTGTGGGCGATATTTTTTCATCGCCATCGTCACCTGAGAGCGCAAATTCACAATCCGCTTCTGCTCCGGGAACAACGTTAAGAACTGTTTCTCTGCCTGGGCGCGGCTTTGCGCCACCTGTTCGCTGACGCTCCATAACGTCACGCCCCGTTCCACTGCCAGCGCAGCCAGAATCAGCAATACAGGCAGAACCATCACCCGCCAGCGCGCCCACTGTTTTCGGTAGCTGACGCGAGGTTGCCACTGCCCTGTCAGCAGGTTCCCTTCTGGTTCACCGCAGGTGGTAATAGCGGGCAGAGACGTGATCGTCAGGCGTCCGGCGTCTGCGCCAGCCCATGCAGATAGCTCTTCCGGTGCAATGCCGACCACGGTTAACGAAAGCGGTGATTCCTGCTCATTGAGCTGTGCGCGGAACATGACCGGAGCCAGCGCCCACCCGGCACTCCATCCCCGACATTCATCGATGCGGCAGATAACCCGTTGCGCATCGCCAGCCATAGAGCCACAAGGAATGGACATCCAGTCCGGCGCGACGGTAGCGCGGGTGATGCCGTTTGCCTGCAACCACTGCGCAATGTTGCGCATATGCTGTTGGTGAATCACTGCTACGGTTGCCAGTTGCTGGTCGATTTTCAACGGCGCAAAATGCAGTTCATCAATATCCTGGTTCAGCTCTTCTTCCAGTAAGGCGGGCAGAATAGTCGGTATCTGCTTACGGGGAACATCAGGCAGTTCAACCTGCCAGATGCTGATCCATTCGCCGGGAATGTAGAGCCGAATCGTATCAGTTTGCAGCCATTGCTGAAGCTGTTCGTCGGCAATGTCAGGCCAGATGCCGTGCTCCACGTCGGCGGAACGGCGCTGCCAACGAATGGAGTCAGAGGCGCAAAGCGGGAAAAAAATCTCAAGCATGGAACTCACTCACTTTCTCCTGTCTGATGCCAGAGAACCGAAAAGTGTTGTGGCCCCATGCGGACAATTAACGAATTCATCGTCAGTTCAATCTCATTCACGGTGATATCTGAACGCAGCCAGAAGTAGTTGCTGTCCACGCTCAGGACGGTTTTTAGCTGTTTTTTTGTACGCTCATCGACGTCAGCGAGTAGCGGCTGTGCAAGAAACTGATCGACATCTTCCCAGCCCTTCGCCGGACGTTGTTGTAATAATGCTCGCGCCTGAACAGGGCTTAACCACGGGTCGAACAGCGCCTCAAGAATCACGCTTTGCGCGACCTCTAAGGTGTTGATGTTGATTTGTTGGTGGGTCATCGGTAGCGCACAGACCAGCGGTTTGAGTTTTTGATAAAGTCCGGCGTCCATTCCCTGCACCACACGCATTTCGCTGATATCCGCCAGCGGTTGATTCGCGGCGTAGAACGGCACCGAGCGGGCGAGATACTCACTGTCTTCACGACCCAGCCGCGTTTGCACGCTGCGATCTTCGTCAATAAACTCCCACAGACTTTCGGCTATCAGCTCAGCCCGATAAGCAGGCACATCGAGACGCGTGATCAAGGCAATCAACTGTTGCACCGCAAGCGGACGCGTCGCCGTCGTCGACTGTGCGAGAGCATTCAGATTAAAGCAGGCCTGTGCGTCACGCAGGGTGACGGCAATTTGCCCCTGCGGCAGTGGGAAAAAACGGGGGCCGGAAGCCCACGGCTGTGCCAGATACACGCGTTGTTCATTTTTCAGGCTCAGGCTGAGCGCGCTCAGCGCCAGGCTTTCTGCACTGGCGCTGTACCACAGTGCCTGCTGGTACTCCTGCTGGCTGCGCGTTCGCCCAAGTTGTTGCTGCATCCGCCCGGAAAGTGTGATGGTTACCAGCATTATGACCGCCAGCAATACCAGCACCACGATCAGTGCCATTCCGCGTTTTGGTGGTGAGGTGATCATGATAATTGCGGCCCACGTAACAACCAGATGCGTTCAATCTCGCCCCATTGCGGCGAATGCAGAGTCATGCGCACCGCCACAGGGAGCGCCTGCCCTGACGACCAACTCGCCTGCCAGCGCGTGCCGTCGTAGAACTGCAAACGGAGCGAATCTGCCGGAATTAATTTTTGCGTTGTTGGCTTCACGCTGCCCGCTGCATCGGTCAGCGGCCAGGCTAACCGTTCAAGGTAACCGTCATGAATGCGGTAACCGACAGTGAGCAGATTACTGCGCGGCAGGCGCATCAACGGATTAACCACGCCGCCACGCACAAAGCGCATCCCTTCACTCTCAGACGCCAGCACGCCTGCGCCCGCCAGTAACGCCGGTTCCCTCTGGCCCTGCTCGCCTCTTACCAGACGCGGCATCATTTGGGTCAGATCATGGGTCAGAAAACTCATCGTTTGCTGCATGAGGTTGAGTTTTTGATCGTGCTCCGCGACGGCGCTATTCACGCGCGTGACACCGTTTGTCACCTGCTGCGCCATCAATGCCAGTGAGGCAAAAATGGCAATTGCCACCAGCATTTCCAGTAACGTAAAACCAGGGCGAATCCTTTTCACTGTTGGCCTCCCACGGCGCTAAACCAGGCGCGCCGTGACTGAACCACCGGCGAAAAGTCTTCGTGAAGGCTGACTTCAATATCCACCGCCTGGAGCAACGCGTTGCCTGTATTCAGTGGGATCGTTCGCCAGTACCAGCGGTTTCCTGCCATATCGCTCTCGCCCTGATGCCTGACCGCCCGCTGTTCGCGGGTCATCAGGTAGAGCAGTGCGATCTGGTTTTCGGCCACCCAGCCAGCTACCGTTTTCTCCTCAAGAACCTGCTGATTGTTTAGCGCGCCGCTGGCGATCTGTAATACCGCCGTGGCAGCCAGCGCAAAAATCGCCAGTGCGATCATCACTTCCAGCAACGTAAATCCGCGCTTCATGGCATCCTCTCATCACATTGACTGAGAGATAACGCGCCATCGTGCGCCAGTTTCACCGCCTGGCATTCGTTTTGCGCCGCAGAATAAAAGCGCAGCGTAAACGGTGTGGCAGGTTCAAAAGGCGAGAAGCGGATTTGCGGTGTCTTCTTTTTCGCCTCTTTTTGCAGCTCCAGTTCAATATCATGCAGCGTCAGGCGACGACGTTGCAGCTCCAGCGCATACTCCTTCTGCCAGATATCACTTCCGGGTTGTAACAGCATCTGCACCTGTTTCGGCACAGTAACCTGTGCCGATAACCGGGGCGCGGAAACGGGCAACCACTGCCCCTGGCGACGCTGCATAAACTGGTAGCCGGGCGGGTCGATTAGCACACCGAGTGTTTGCCCTTCGATCACTGCCTTGTCCTTAAACTGCGCAAAGCGAGTCAGAAAATCCTGCGCCGCTTTTTTCGCAGGCGATTCAGAATCGGTCGCAAAAGTCTGTACCACGCCTGCACTGGCAAGGCCGATCAGGAAAATCACCAGCATGATTTCCAGAAGAGTGAATCCGCGTCCAGGCACTGATTACTGAAACTCCTGTAAATTCCAGTTACCGATATCTGCGGCAGCCCCTTCTCCGTTTTCCTGACCATCCGCCCCTAAGGTGTAAACATCAAACATCCCTTTTTCACCCGGGCTGAGATACTGATAATCATTGCCCCACGGATCTTTTGGTAGCCGTTTAATGTACCCACCGGTACGGTAGTTGCGGGAATCTGCCATATTGGCCGGTTGCTGGATCAGCGCCTCAAGCCCCTGCTCGGTGGTTGGATAACGCCCGTTATCCAGCCGGTACATGTCCAGCGCGTTTTCCAGCGCCACGATATCGCTGATGGCTTTTTGCCTGTCCGCTTTCTCTTTGTTGCCCAGCAGGTTAGGCACCACCAGACTTGCCAGGACGCCAAGAATAACAATCACCACCATCACTTCCAGTAGGGTAAAACCTGCCCGTGGTTTTTGCGCGCGGGATAACGAATTCATGTGATAACTCCGTAAATTACATTCCAACCATATTGTTCAGTTGCAGCATCGGCTCGAGGATGGCGATGACGATAAACAGCACCACGCCCGCCATCATCACCACCAGCGCCGGTTCAAACAGCCCTAACGCCAGCCCCACCTGGGTATCAAACTCCCGTTCCTGGTTGACCGCGGCCTGTTCAAGCATGGTTTCCAGCTCGCCGCTCTGTTCACCAGAGGCGATCATGTACAACATCATCGGCGGGAACAGGCGCAGATCCGCCAGCGCGGCGCGCAGACTGCTTCCTTCGCGGACGCGATCTGCCGCCAGTAGCAGTTGCTGCTCGACATAGCGATTTGCCGACACGGCGGCAGCGGTCTGAATGCCTTCCAGCAGCGGAACACTGCTGGCGGTGAGGATGCTTAAAGTGCGGGAAAAACGCGCCGTATTCAGCCCGCGAGCAACCCGCCCCGTCACGGGCAAGCGCAGCAAAGTTTTATCCCAGCGCAGCCGCATAGTCGGCTTTTTGAGTAGCCGTTGCCCCAGCACCAGAAGCCCCAGCAATCCCGCCAGCCAATAAACGCCGCTGGCTTGTAAGGCGTCGCTCATGGCGATAAGGGTGCGGGTGGAGGCGGGCAGCGCGTGTCCGAGGTGATCGAACTGTTCGATAATTTTCGGCACCACCGCCGTCAGCAAAATAGTGACCACACCCGTTGCCACCACCAACAGCACCAGCGGGTAGAGCATGGCCTGCAGCAGTCGTGATTTCAGGCGCTGGCGCTGTTCGGTGTAATCCGCCAGGCGATTGAGCACCACATCGAGATGCCCGGATTTTTCTCCGGCAGCCACCATCGAACAAAACAGGGAATCAAAGACGCGGGGATGTTCGCGCAGGCTGTCCGACAGGGTGTACCCCTCCTGAATCCGGCTGCGCAGCGCCATTCCCAGACTTTTCACATGCAGTTTTTCGCTTTGCTCACTGACCGCCTGTAAGCAGGTTTCCAGCGGCATTGCTGCCTGAACCAACGTTGCCAGTTGGCGGGTGAACAGCGCCAGATCTGCCGCCGCCACACGACGATGTGCGTGCCGCCGACGCTGCAACATTCCCCCTGACGAAGCATTCAGCCGGGCTTCAATGTGCACGGGAATGAGGTCTTTAGCGCGCAACAACTGGCGGGCATGACGCGCGGAATCCGCCTCAATCATGCCTTTGGTTTTGCGGCCATTACGCTGTAGTGCCTGATAGTAAAACAGTGCCATTACGCCTCCATCGTTACCCGCAGCACTTCATCGAGAGAGGTTTCTCCGGCGAGTACTTTCTCAATGCCGTTGCTGCGGATACCCGCAGAGTGTTGCCGGACATAACGTTCCAGCTCCAGTTCCCCGGCCTGACGGTGGATCAAATCACGCAATGTGGCGTCCACCACGATCAGCTCATGGATGGCGGTGCGCCCACGAAAACCTTTGTGATTACAGGCGGGGCAGCCCTGCGGATGGTACAGAGTGACGGTTCGCGCATCGGTAATCCCCAACAGGCGTTTTTCTTCGTCAGTGGCAGGTGCGGGCTGGCGGCAGTCGGGGCACAGCGTGCGAACCAGTCGCTGCGCCATCACGCCCGTCAGACTGGAAGAGAGCAGGAAAGGCTCTACGCCCATATCCTGCAAACGCGTGATTGCCCCCACCGCCGTGTTGGTATGCAACGTGGAAAGAACCAGGTGCCCCGTAAGCGACGCCTGAACGGCGATTTCTGCGGTTTCGGTATCGCGGATCTCACCGACCATCACTACATCCGGGTCCTGACGCAAAATCGCACGCAGGCCACGGGCGAAGGTCATGCCGACACGGGTGTTGACCTGCGTCTGACCAATCCCTTCAATCATGTATTCGATGGGGTCTTCAACCGTGAGAATGTTGCGCGAGTGGTTGTTCAGCTCCTGCAATCCGGCGTACAGCGTGGTGCTTTTGCCAGAACCCGTCGGCCCCGTCACCAGAAAGATGCCGTGCGGTTTGTGCAGTAGCTGGCGCAACTGCGCGGTCAGTTCATGACTCAGCCCCAGACGCTCCAGCGTCAGGCGAGCCTGGTTTTTGTCCAGCAGTCGCAGCACCACGCGTTCACCCCAGGCAGAAGGCATGGTGGAGACACGCACGTCAATCGCCCGACCGCCCAGCAACAGCGCAATACGCCCATCCTGCGGCACGCGCTTTTCGGCAATGTCCAGCCGCGCCATCACCTTGATACGCGACACCAGCAGCGAGGCCAGTTTGCGCCCGGGACGCAGCATTTCATGTAGCGTTCCGTCTACACGAAAACGGATCACCAGACTCTTTTCAAACGTCTCAATGTGGATATCCGAAGCGCCTTCTTTAATTGCCTCTGCCAGCATGGCGTTGATCAGCTTGATGATCGGCGCATCGTCGTCACTTTCCAGCAAATCTTCCGTTTCTGGCAGCTCTTCTGCGAGGGTAAAGAAGTCCTCGGCAGAACCGAGATCTTCCATCAACTGGCGAGCTTCGGAAGAGTCCCGCTGCCAGACCGCATTCAGCCGCTGTTCAAATTCGGCCTCGTCGATTTGCCGCAGCGTAAAGGGCGCGTTCAGCCCCCGTTGCAGCTCCTGCAAAACAGAGAGCGACAACGGATGAACATGGAGGATCTCCAGCGACGCTTCGCACCATGCCACCAGGCTAAACCGACGGCTGAAACTGTAGGGCAGACGCACGGTGTTAGCGGAGGTTTCCTGTGCTACAGGCACCATTAACGCATTCTCCCGGCATTGAGGAACGCACGAACTTCCGGCGGTAAGGCCTGGTTTTGCGCTGGTAGTACCGGCTGCGCAGTGTTCGGCATCAGGCTTAAGCCTTGCTCATCGCGATAGATCTGCTCGGCGCGCATATAGTTATATTTGCGCTGCGAAACGCCGTCTGCCGCCATACCGTCACGCAGAATGGTCGGGCGGATAAACACCATCAGATTACGTTTTTCTTTTTTATCTGCCGTGGACTTAAACAGGTTGCCAATCAACGGGATATCGCCCAGCAACGGCACTTTCGCCACGCTTTCTCCCGCCTGGTCGTCCATCAGACCGCCAAGTACAATCAGCTCGCCATCGTTAGCCAGCACGGTGGTTTTCAGTTTGCGCTCACCAAACACGACGTCGAGGCTGGTCTGCCCTTCCACCTTCGAGACTTCCTGCTCAATCACCATCTGTACCGCGTTACCTTCGTTAATCTGCGGCGTGACTTTCAGCATGATGCCGACTTTTTTCCTTTCTACCGTGTTGAAAGGATTACTGTTATTGGAGCCAACGGTAGAACCGGTTAATACCGGAACGTCCTGACCCACCATGAAGAAGGCTTCCTGGTTGTCCAGCGTGGTGATGCTCGGCGTAGAAAGGACGTTAGAGCTGGAGTCGTTTTTGACCGCCTGCACCAGCGCCATCCAGTCGCCTTTCACCACGCCAACCGCCGTACCGCTAAAGCCGGAAAGTAGCTGGGCGAGCGTGGAGAGATCGCCGTTGGTGTCCGGGTTAATGGTGGTGGCACCGTTTTCGCTGATCACCGTGGAGCCTTTCTGCGGCTTCGCTGCAGAAATCGCCGCCCCTAGCGTGCCGATAGGGATCTGCGTGCCGTTGGCAAACTGCATTAATCCGGCATCTTTCGACGCCCACTGCACGCCGAAGTTGATATTGCTGCCTTCGGCAACCTCCACGATCAACGCCTCGACATGCACCTGAGCACGGCGGATATCCAGTTGTTCAATCACGCTTTGCAGCGACTGCATGATGTCCTGCGGCGCGGTCACAATCAGGGCATTACTGTGTTTGCTGGCGGCAATAGAAACAACCTCACGTCCGCTACTGACCGTGCCTTCCGCCTCTTCTTTAGCGGCGGTGAGCGTGCCGCTGACCTGTTTCAGAACATCGACCAGATCTTCCGCTTTGCTGTATTTGAGATAGAACACCTGGCTGTTGCCGCTGCGTTCCATTTCTGAGTCCAGGCGACGGATCAGACGGCGCATTTTGTCTCGCGTAGCGGGATCGCCGCTGACAATGACGCTGTTAGTGCGTTCATCAGCAACAATCTGTGATTTCAGCGTTGCTGGTTGGTTCTCGCCGCTGTTTTTGGTCAAGCTTTCCAGCACGCGGGCAATTTCCGAGGCCGAGGCGTTATCCAGCGGGATCACCTCTTCGGTGCGGTTTCCCGCATGATCCACGCGCTGAATCACTTCCGTCAGCCGTTCCACAACCGAGGCGCGTCCGGTAAGCATAATCACGTTGGAGGGATCGTAATTAACGACGTTGCCAGAACCCGCGCTGTCGATCATCTGGCGCAGAATCGGTGCCAGTTCGCGTACAGACACATTACGTACCGGCACCACTTTAGTGACCATTTCATCGCCCGCGTAGTTATCGTTACCTTCACCGACCAGCGGCAACGGCTCGACTTTTGCGGCGCTGGATTTCACCACCTTCAGCACGTCGTTTTCCATCGGCACGACGGCATACCCCTGCGCTTCCAGCAGGTTAAGGAATAGCTGGTAATACTGGCGTTCATTGAGCGGGGTCATAGTACGAATACTCACTTTCCCCTGAACGCCCGGCCCCATAATGATGGTTTTATTGAGGTTAGCGCCGACGGTTTCGATAAACGATTTCAGGTCGGTATCTTTAAAATTGGCGGTAAAAGTGGCTTCTTCCGCCCAAACTGGTGAACTGCATAATGCCGCTGCCAGCATCAGCGGCAGTAAACGCTTTTTTGTTTTGAGGCCAGTTGTCTTCTTACGCCAGATCGACAACGTAATATCACGCCAAAACACGATGAATGATTCTCCTGGATTAAATGCGGTTAGCGCAGCGCGATGGAAATGTCGTAGCGCGCACCCTTGCGTAAAACCGTGAGTTGAATGGAATCCATTGAAGGTAACTGCCGCATCAGAGCAATCATTGCTCGTGGATCAGTGAAATCCTGCTGATTTAACGCAATGGCGATATCGCCTTCCTTGAAACCGCTGGCATCGAACAGAGAACGATCTGCCCCCGGTTTCACTGCATAACCGACAATCCCCTCCTTACGCACAGGCGTAAGCTGGATATAGTTAAAAATTTTCTGCGGGTCTTTCGCCAGTGCCTGGCGCACGGCAGCCGGGATCTCAACTGGCGTGCTGGCGGCAGGTTCAGCGGCTGTTTGCTTTGCTTCGTCACTGACGGTTTTTTCATTGGTCACGGCAACGGTGGAACGCTCCTCTTCTGCCAGACTCAGGCGCTCCATTTTTCCCTGATAACGCAGCACCACATGATCGCGATAAATCTCTTCGATCACCGCGTTGTGAGAGTCAAGCCGTTCGCCCAGCAAATAGACCTGCTGTTTGCCGCCTTCTTCAATAACCGCGCCGGGTCTGGCACCAAAGGCGATCCCGCGCAGTACCACGTTAAGACGTGTTTCTGCCACCGGAGCCGGTTCGGGTTGTTTTACCAGTGCAGCAACGGGCTGATATTTGCCAAACCAGTTTTGCTGGCTGATTAATTGCACGTCTTTTTTATCGAACGTTTTTACATCCGCACGGGTCGATTTATTCACCGATGGGGAAATCGCCGTATATTCCGCAGAAAAGGAGATATAGCGCCAGAGTGAATGCGCCATTTTTGCAGAAATAATAAGCAACATCAGCCAGAACATCCCGCGTGCAATTTTGCGCAGATGCTCTTTGTCTGTATTAAGAGATTGTCCCTGGCTAAGAGTGTAACGAATTTTAGTCAGCCATTGATTGAGATAATTTCGTGCGTCACGAAAAACAACCCGCGCCAATTTATATATACCCGACGTTATGCTTTGACTATTCCACAGGTGGTACGATCCAGTTTCCGCTGATACTGGTTGCCTGTGCGTGTATCATTAATCGTTATGCTGTAATTAATCCCCTCAGTGATCATTAATTTCACCGTTGGGTCAGCGCACATTTGTCGTTGATAGCTGGTTAAAAACGCGTCCGGCGTTTGCGTGGTTTGAGCACCCGCTTCGCTGATAATGGTCATTTTTACCGTCGTGCCGCTACTTTGCGCCAGCACTAAGGTATATCCCGCAGATTTAATCGGCAGGTTTTGGCTGATATTTTGCGCCTGTTTTTTCGCCAGTAAACTGGCGTTTTCATTATGACTTGCGCAGCCACTTAATAATCCTGTAACGCTTAACAATAGCGATATTAATACCCTCCCTGGCATTTGTTTTATCGACATAGTAAATAATCTCTAAGGTTATTAATGAGAGTAAAAATGTCACTTCGATAATGACGTGGTTATCATTAAAACAATGCCTGTAGATAAAGTGTTGCTATACCGCCCAGACTTAAACACGGTCCAAAAGGCAGCGTCGTTGATCCTTTTTTTGTAATAACGGCATATATCAGCCCGCAGCATGATGCAATTAAAGCAACATGGGGTAGCGACAATGCCCCCACCCAGCCACCTAAAGCGGCGAAGAGTAATACATCGCCCATGCCTAATGCTTCTTTACGCAGAATTATTCCGGCCAGCCAGCGAAGGGAGTAAAAAGTGACAAACCCCACCAGTACGCCGGTGACTGCGTCTTGTAACGTTAGCGGACTCTGCTGTGCCCATGCCGCAATCAGCCCCGTCCACAATACTCCCTGAGTAAAGACATCGGGCAGCCATTGATTATCGAGGTCGATGATACTCGCGGCAATCAGCCAGGCGGATAATATCATCACCGCCAGCCCCCATCCACTTTCCGGCCAGACCAGACTTGCCAACAAAAAAGCGAGTGCCGTCAATAACTCCACCAGCGGATAACGCTTGCTGATTTTCGTCTGACAATCACGGCAGCGCCCTTTGAGCATCAGCCAGGAGAGCAGCGGAATGTTGTCACGAACGCGGATGGTCTGCTGACAATGCGGACAATGCGAGCGTGGCAGCGCCAGGCTTATTTTTAGCTGCGTGCTCGGCGTTTCACCGTGAAACTCCGCCATTTGTTGGCGAAGCATGATGGGGTAACGCCAGATCACCACATTCAAAAAACTGCCGATGATTAATCCTCCGACGGTTGCCAGGACAGGTATCGCAGCAGGATATTGCTGAAAAACATCAAAAAGCATGGTTAAAGGTTATTTGTTGTAACTTGCCGGATGCGGCGTGAACGCCTTATCCGGCCTACAGGTGTCTGCCAACGCAAATAATCGCGGCTTCTTCCCTCCAGGCCCGATAAGCTGGCGCATCGGGCATATATGTTGACCCGGTGCGCCTTATTTCATGCCGGATGCGGCGTGAACGCCTTATCCGGCCTACAGGCTTATTCGGCTGGCATCGAATACTCGGTAACCTTATTAATGGTTTCCGGCCCTTTTTCCGGTTTCGACAGGTGCATCGCCGCGAGCGTGTTGTAAGCCGACTGGCTCACGCCGCCTTCGAAGCTCATCTCACTTGCCCCCGGAAGCTGGTAAGCATTTGCGCCCGGATTCCATTTCTTAAAGAATTCCGAAAGATCCGCCTGAGCGACCCAGGATGCACACAGCATCAGCGTGTCAGCAGCGTTACCGTTTGACTCAGCACAGTAATTTCTGCCGCCAAACTTGTCATTGCTGACATCATCGCCGCGCGCTTTACGGTGCATCAACTGGAACAGGTTCCAGCCCTTCATCCCTTTACGATCGCTGTAGAACTTAGGCAGCTCACCATCTGGATACCACTGTTTGATATCAAAGTTTTCCTCTGCCCACTCCTTCAACTGTGCGTACATCAGCAGACGGTCACCCGCACCGCCGCGCGCCCAGGCCTGACCGTTGCTCTCGTCCAGATATTCCGGCGCGACGGTAATGTCGTCAGCGACACGGTTCATCTTACCGAGATAGCGATCCTGCATGTACAGCGCCAGCACGTTGTTCGCCACTTCAGTTGCACCCGGTACGTTCAGCGGTGTTTCTGCAGCGTTATGACCGACTTCGTGCCAGATCAACCAGTCGTTCAGCGGCGTCGTCGGCAGCGTGGTGCTGTTCGTCGAGAAGCTGCTGTTCATTACCGGATAACCCGAGTGCGCATCACCGATGGAGATCTGCACATCGTTGGCGAAACGATGCTTGTGACCTGTCAATGCTTTATAGGTAAACATCCGGTGGTTACCACTTTCGCCATCACGACCGTAGAAGTCATTCATCGAGCTGGCAAAGGTATCCAGTTCCTCTGCGAATTGTTTCAGGTCACCCTTGTAATTGCTGGCGTTCAGGTTGCTCTTCGGTGCGGTGTAGACGAAAGAATCTGACTCCAACTCGCCCAACGGCGCAGGAGATTTCAGATCGTTTTTCCATGCGCCGTCTTTATAGAACGGTGCTTTTACCACACCAGTAAAGGTGAAGCTGGCAGATTTATTATTCTCCTTGCTGTCGCCCTTGATATAAATCAGACCACCATAAGGAGCCGTAAACTTCACCGTACCATTAGCCTCCAGAGTATACGTTTTAGTCACTCTCGGCGGACGGTTCAGCGCAACTTCATGCTTTTCACGTCCGGTCAGGTCGTCAGCCAGCGCCACGGTGACAGTCACAGGAACGTCCGCTGTAGACTCAATGGTGACCTCTTTCTGAGCCGGAGCCCACAGGCCGGTTGATTGCATGTTACCTGCAAACCATTTAGTCGGATTCGAGTACAGGCTGATGGTTTCCGTAACATTCTCACCCTCTGCCGATACTGCTCCCGGATACTTCTCAACATCAACTTTGATGTTCAGATCCCACCAGGAACGCCCCAGCATCAGACGCGTCAGCGGTTTTTCCATATAGTTGAGCGGATAGCTCGGGTTCATCATGCCCGCTTTGGTAGTATTATCTCCGTAGATCATGTTGTTATCGACCAGCGATTTCTTCAGTTCCGCGGAGCACTCGGTGCCGCCCTCGTAAGCATTGTTGGCGTAGCAGTTCAGGAACTCGGTGAACGTTTTAAAACCCAGCTCGTCATTTTTGCCTTCTTCATAACGATAAGCCGTGTCGTTCCACAGCCAGACCGACATGTTCTGGTACAGACGTTCCAGATCGACGCTGTTCAGACGTTCGCCTTTACTGCCTTTAGTACGGAAATAAAGCTCATGTTGATACAGGCGCTGAATGTTGGTGCCTAAATCCGCAGCCTGCACCATCGCTTTCGCAGTGTCGGCGTCAAGATTCAGTTGCGTATACTGCGGAACATACATTGTCCCCGTCACAGGAACACCCGTACCAGGACGATATTCCAGGCAGTTGACCTCATAGTGATAGTCAGGATCCTTACACTCTTCCAGCCCAGGGAACGCATCCAGAATTCTCTTCTTCGCCGCAGCCAGCAACTCAGGCGTTTTGTAGTCGGCTTCATCAATAAACGCGTATTGAGTTACTTGTTCACCATCAACCTCTTCTTGCCAACTGGCAACTTCCAGCTTCGGTTTCTTATCAGGTTTGTTATCAATCTGATATTTCCAGGTAACTTCGCCTGTCTCAGAATTAATGGTGTACGGCAGCGCACCTTCCACAACCGGATAACGTTCATAAACCCAAATGCCATTCGCTCGGCGCTGGCGTACGCGATCCGGATAACCCTGCGGATCGTTGTTCACCACCGATTTGTTCAGAGCCATTGACAGACCCGCGGCATCCAGCAGACGCACAAAGCCAGACGCGCTCTCTTCCTTAAGATTGCTCATCACGTTTTCCATGATCAGCACTGATCCGCCTTTGTTCAGATAGGCGATCAGATCGGTCACATCCTGCTGAGTCAGCTTCGGTTTGCTGGTATCTGCACGCAGAGGCACTGCATAGGGATCGCCAGACCACTGAGTCACATATTCAAAACCGTTGAGGATCAGCAACGGAACTTCTTCCGGATTCAGATCGCCATAGCTGGTCAAATGTTTAACAGAAATACCTGCAAAATCCGGATGGAAGCCAAATGGAGCACTGTTCCCAGTGACCTGGCCATGACGTTTGAAATAAACGTTTTCCAGGTTCGTACCCACGGTCATTGTGCTCTTGGTATTCGGCTGCCAGATGTCGTTTGACAGGTAGCGCAGTACGTTCTGCATGAAGTGCTTCATGTCATCTGAATCACCGCTGAGCGTACACTCACCTTTATCATTGACACCACCGGCCCAACTGTAACCATTAGGGCAACGCAAAATGCTGTTGTAGTGCGGGTTACCGATAACCATCAGCTTGCCATCACCGACTTGCCCCAGCGAAATAAACGGCAGGTTGAAGGTCGCGGTATCGCGCGTCACGTTTTCCGGCACAACAAGAGAAGGCGCTTCAGTAATGTACGCCAGCTCGTTTTTATCCCAGGCGCGTTTTTCACCAAAGGCCAGCCAGTAGTTTTTATCATTACGCGCCATCAGAATCGGGAAGGCCGCGTTGGAGATATTCACCACCGCCTGACCGCGCGCATTACCGGTGCTGCCATAGAAGTTGGTGGAGTCATGGAATACATGGAACTTGCTGACAGATTGGTAGTTCGTATCCACACCCCACAGTTTGTTGATAACGCCCTGAATCTGACCGTCATTAACATTGCGTGTCGTCAGCGAGAACCAGCGAGCAGAGTTGCAATTGTTGGTTTTGCCACAAATCGCAGTATCGATCTCTTTGGCCTGCCCCATTTCAAACTGCTCGATAAATTCGTTTGGCAGCACAACGGTTTGATCGCCTTCATCCAGCGTCGCGCCATTGGATAACGAGAGATTGATAATCTCGTTAATCACGTTGGGATATTCAGCAAAGACCTTGCGTACATCGTCCGGAACAACACGGGTATTATTTTGCCCGGTCGTCGAATAGCGATGAATCAGTTGATCGACATTCGCGCCGCGAACTTCATCACCCAGTTCAGTCAGCGCAATGGTCGACTTGTTGCCGCGTACTGAGCCAAGTTCAAAGGTATCGATACCAAAGGAGATGGTTTCGCCCCAGCTAAAGGAAAATTCACCATTTTCCCCTGTCACACCACGGCCTGAATTGGTGTAGTAGTCAACACCAGCAACACCATATCCCTGGCTATCCACCAGGCGGCCTTCGGAGAGAATAATTTCAGTAGGTTGATACTGATAAAACTGTTCCGCATTAGCTGACACAAATTTGGCGTTCAGATCCGGCGTTGTTCCCTCTGTCGTGACGGGCACGACCGGTGAGGTATGGGTGGATGGCGCTTTATCGGTCGCGACATTGTTTTCCACTTCCTCATTTACCAGCTTTTTGAATTCTTCCGGTGCCAGATCGATTTGCTTATACAGTTTTTCAAAGCGTGCGCGATCGACCACTGACGAGAAGGTCAGACAAAGTTGTTCTGCATCTGCCGGGCAACTGTCGCTGGAAGTTAACAGAGAGATAGCATTGGTTTTCTCATTTTCAGAATCCGCCAGCTCCTGCGCGTCCTCGAGGCTAAACGACACTTTGTCAACCGCACGCAGGCTACGCGCAGCTTCTGACTGGGTGTTGAAAGTTGCAATGGTCGTACTACCAACCACACAACTCACGGTGTTGCCAGGTGTAAAAGTAAAGCCATCGCTGGATTCACCATTACAGGTAGCACCAGTTACCCGCTGGCTTCCGCCCAGGGTCAGATAACCCGTTTTCGTGGGAACAGGTTCTGGCTCTGGTTCTGGTGTCGGCTCAGGATCAGGTGTTGGATCCGGCGTAGGTTCTGGGTCCGGCGTCGGCTCAGGCGTCGGCTCCGGGTTTGGTGTTGGATCAGGTTTCACTTCCGGCAAAGACCCTGTTCCAGAATCTACAGGCGGAGTATCGGAGGACGAGCCTGAACCACCGCCATCACAACCGGCTAACAGGGTTGCGCTTAAAATAGCCGCTAAAAGCGATTTCTTATATTTAAATTTCTTATTCATTAATAACGCAAGTGACAAAACAAAGTTAAAAAATTCGTAACTGTGGAAATAGTTTTATGTTTTACCTTCTCTAAAAATGACCTCCATTCTTAAGAAATCTGCATTATTGATAACGAAATAGATAAAATTTATAGGAATATCCCCTATACGATGTCAGAGGGGTGATTTATAAAAATTTTTAACAAACAAAAAAGTAACAATTATTCACAATATTACTATCTCAAGTCATTGATAGTTTTAACGATTGCGATTGCAAAAGCAACAGATAGCACGCTACTTGCTCATCAAGCGAACACAATTAATACAGCTTGTTTTGCGTGGTAAAAAAACACAGATTTTCACGCCATTAATTATTTACCGGGTTATCTAATCATCAAACATTATTGATCTGATGATAATAAATAGAGAAATGATCTTGCTATTGTTTAGCCGGAATAACGAAACAGATATGAAAAAAGCCGGATGATATTTACAGCCATCCGGCTCTATTGAATTACGAAACCAACATTCCGGTAAACACATATGCCTGCAGCAGCGTGATAATGCCAATAACGCTGGCAAAGATCAGACTGTGCTTCACGGTGTAACGGAACAATTCAGATTCTCTGCCCACCATGCCCGTCGCGGCGCAGGCCACGGCGATAGATTGCGGGGAGATCATCTTGCCGGTCACGCCGCCGCTGGTATTTGCTGCCACCAGCAGAGTGTCCGAGACGTTGATTTGCTGCGCGGTGGTTGATTGCAGTGAACCAAACAGGGCGTTCGAGGATGTGTCAGAGCCGGTAAGAAATACCCCCAGCCAACCAAGGAACGGCGAGAAGAACGGGAACATCACGCCAGTACCCGCCAGTACCAGCGCCAGCGTAGTGGACATGCCGGAATAGTTGGTCACGAAGGCAAATGCCAGCACCATGCCAATCGACAATATCGGCCACTTCAGGCTAATTAGCGTTTCTGCGAAAACGCCAATACCTTTCTTGATCCCGACACCAAGAATGAAGATAGAGATAATTGCCGCGATAAAAATCGCAGTTCCGCCAGCGGAGAGTGGATCAAATTTAAACACCGCATCCATTGGCGTCGGTTGGGCGACAATGGGTGCCGCTTTCAGTACCTGTTGATGCAAATGGGGGATCTGGAAGTTAATCACCAGCGAATAAAACGCGCCGCCCGGAGCGAATAACGCTTTAAACGGCTTCATGGTCCAGATGGTGACCAGCACCGTTAAGATTAAAAACGGTGACCACGCACGAATGATTTGCCCAAGGCTGTATTCTGACGGTACTGGGCCGCCAGAAGACGGTTTATTCACCACCATCGCACCTGCGGATTGCCCCATGCTGATTGCCGTTTCGGTATTTTTCGGCCGCCAGACTTTGAGGAATAAAGAGAGTGAGACGATACTCACCAGCGCCGAAGTAATATCCGGCAGTTCCGGGCCAATGTAGTTAGAGGTAAAGAACTGGGTAACTGCGAAGCTACCACCCGCCACCAGCGCCGCTGGCCATGTCTCTTTCACCCCTTTCCAGCCGTCCATCATCGCCACCAGCCAGAACGGCACCAGTACCGACAGGAACGGCAACTGACGTCCCGCCATTGCGCCAATGTCGAACGGATCGATGCCAGTCACCTGACCGGCAACCAGAATAGGCACGCCCAACGCACCAAACGCCACCGGCGCGGTGTTGGCAATCAGACACAGCCCCGCCGCGTATAACGGTTTAAAGCCCAGTCCCACCAGCAGCGCGCCAGTAATCGCCACCGGCGCGCCAAAGCCCGCAGCTCCTTCTAACAGTGCGCCAAAAGAGAAGCCAATCAGCAACACCTGCAAACGTTGATCGTCGGTGATGGAGATAACCGAGCTGCGGATAATATCAAACTGGCCGCTGGCAACGGTTAATTTATAGAGGAATACAGCCGCGACAATAATCCAGGCGATTGGCCATAAACCATAAATAAAACCATATCCCGCAGCAGCAAATGCCATATCAATCGGCATTTTAAAGGCGAATATCGCAATCAATATCGATAATATAAGGGTTATTGCTCCGGCGACATGCCCTTTCAGACGTAATATCGCAAGCGCAACGAAGAAGAATATTATCGGGATCAGGGCAACCAGAGCGGATAGCCCCAGCCCTCCCATCGGCATATACATTTGGGTCCAGGTAACCATATTGTTCAGTCTCTTATTATCTTTATATGCTTGATATGCTTAAGGTTGTAATAAGCAAAAGAGGACTGAACTGTAAAATATAGGCGTTATACTTTACAGCAACAGCACGCCGCTAACGCAATTGCTACCTCAGGCATAACAAGTATATCGGGTAAGGGGTTCTGTTCCGCACCCGCAGGCGCAGAGTATCGTTAAGATGTCCATATTGTTGTTTTAACCCGCTAATGATGCGCTACGGGTATTTAATTTTATTAAACCCTGATAATCGCTCCGGTTATTTCCGGGATAAATGTACTACCGCAGTAACTATAATAGCCCCAGCGGTAAAACTTGCCGGGGCTTTTGCTATTGCTATTAATGACTTTCTTTTTCGCGTAAACGCCAGGCATGTAATAACGGTTCGGTATAACCGTTTGGCTGTTTCACACCGAGGAAGATTAAATCGCTGGCGGCTTTAAACGCACACGAGTTAGCAAAATTCCCCACCATCGGACGATACGCCGGATCGCCAGCGTTTTGCTGATCAACCACTTTCGCCATATTCTCCAGCGACGCCTGCACCTGTTCTTTGGTCAGAATACCGCGACGTAACCAGTTGGCGATATGTTGGCTGGAGATGCGCAGCGTTGCACGGTCTTCCATCAGCGCCACGTTGTGGATATCCGGCACTTTTGAACAACCAATCCCCTGCTCTACCCAACGCACCACATAACCCAGAATCCCCTGCACGTTGTTATCCAGCTCTTGTTGGATCTCTTGTGCCGACCAGTTTGCGTTTTCAGCAACCGGAATGGTCAGCAGATCGTCCAGCAGAGGCTCAAATTCTGCATTGAACTCTGTGTTGGCAATGTTGGCTTGCACGCTCTGTACGTTGGTTTGGTGATAGTGCAACGCATGCAACGTGGCTGCGGTCGGTGACGGAACCCAGGCCGTGTTCGCCCCGGCACGTAACTGATCGCCCTTTTGGCTGTACATGTCTGCCATCAGATCTGGCATTGCCCACATCCCTTTACCGATTTGCGCTTTACCGCGCAGCCCACAAAACAGGCCGGAAAGCACGTTATTGCGCTCGTAGGCTTTGATCCACGGTGTCGATTTCATCTGGTTTTTACGCAACATCGGGCCCGCTTCCATCACCGAATGCATCTCATCACCAGTACGGTCGAGGAAGCCGGTGTTGATGAACGCCACGCGGTTGCGTGCCTGCGCGATACAACTACGCAAGTTCAGCGAGGTCCGGCGTTCTTCATCCATAATGCCCATTTTCAGGGTATTTGGTTCCATACCAAGCATGGTCTCAACGCGGGTAAACAGTTTGTTGGCAAACGCCACTTCCTGCGGACCGTGCATTTTCGGTTTCACAATATAGACGCTGCCAGTACGCGAGTTTTTCTGCACTTTTAAGTCGTAGAGGGCAATCGCACCTGTCATGACGCCATCAAGAATACCTTCCGGAATTTCATTGCCTTCGCTGTCCCAAATTACGGGGATAGTCATCAAATGCCCCACGTTGCGGATAAACAGCAGCGAGCGCCCGTGCAAAGAAATTTCAGAACCATCGGCGGCGGTGTACTGACGATCGTCATTCAGTTTACGCACGATTTGCCGACCGTTTTTCTCCATTTTCTCTTGCAGAGTGCCCTGCATCAGCCCCAACAGATTGCGGTACAGCAGGATTTTATCTTCAGCATCAACCGCAGCGACCGAGTCTTCACAATCGAGAATGGTACTGATGGCGGCTTCGACGATAACGTCGTTGATATGCGCCGGATCGTCTTTGCCAATCCGTCCGTTGGCATCGATTTGCAGTTCGATATGCAGACCGTTATTTTTCAGCAAAATGCAGGTCGGTGCAGCAGCATCGCCACGGTAGCCGACAAACTGCGCCGGGGTACGTAACGTGGTTTCTGAGCCATTTTTCAACAGAATACGTAATTGTTTGTCGACCACCTTAAACGCCGCCACATCCTGATAGCTGCCGTTTTCCAGCGGTAGTGATTCATCGAGGAAGCGGCGAACCCAGGCGATAACCTGCGCACCACGCTGCGGATCGTAGCCGCTGACCATCGCCCCTTCCTGCGGGATGATGTCGCTGCCGTATAGCGCATCGTACAGTGAACCCCAGCGAGCGTTCGCCGCATTCAACGCGTAGCGGGCGTTCATTGCCGGAACCACCAGTTGCGGCCCCGCCTGGCTGGTGATTTCGCTGTCGATGCCGGTGGTTTCCACCGTCACATGGCCCGGTTGCGGCACCAGGTAGCCCAGTTCACGCAGGAAAGATTTATAGGCTGCTTTATCTTTTACCGGCCCCGGATTGCGGCGATGCCATTCGTCGAGCGCCGCCTGAATGCGATCGCGCTCTGCCAGTAACTGACGATTCTCTGGCGACAGATCGTGAACAATATCATCAAAATTGTGCCAGAACGCCGCAGAGTCCAGCCCTGTTCCGGGTAAAACTTCTTCATCAACAAAACGTTTAAAGTTGGCGTCAATGCGTAAACGGCCCTGGGTTATGGTTTCACTCATTGTTAATCTCCTCGTTTTCGCTTATTTCGCCAATACCGCTGCTGCCGCTTTCGCGACCTGCGCATCCTGTGCCCCGGTTAAACCAGACACACCCACAGCGCCAATAATCTGCCCATCAACAACAACCGGTACGCCGCCTTCCAGCGACGTCAGTAACGGTGCCGTCACAAACGCCGTACGTCCGTTGTTCACCATCTCTTCATAGCCCTTAGTTTCGCGGCGCCCCAGCGCGGCGGTACGCGCTTTCTCCTGGGAGATGTAGGCCGCAATCGGCGCGCAATCATCCATACGACTTAACGCCAGCAGATGACCGCCGTCATCGGCAACAGCAATGGAAACGGACCAGTTATTTTTCTGCGCCTCTTCCTGACCTGCGGCAATAATTGCACTCGCCATTTGCTGGCTAAGAATGACTTTAGTTTTCATTTTGTTATTCCTTTTCAAGGGCTTGTTCTACAATTTCAATCCAGTGACGCACAGAGGTACGACCGGCGCTCGCCAGATGCGTCTGGCAACCAATGTTGGCGGTAACGATCATTTCCGGTTTGCCGCTTTCCAGCGCATTCATTTTGTTATCCCGCAACTGGCGCGCCAGATCGGGATGCGTTAACGCATAAGTTCCCGCCGAACCGCAGCACAGATGGCTGTCGGGAACGTCGGTTAAGGTAAATCCCAGCCGCAGTAACACTTTTTCTACTTCGCCATTCAGTTTTTGCGCATGTTGCAGGGTACACGGACAGTGGAAGGCCAGTTTTTTATCGCCGCGAATCGCCAGCTTTTCCAGCGGCTCCTCACGCAAAAGCTCGACTAAATCAACCGCCAGTTCGCTGACCTGACGCGCTTTATCGGCATACAACGCATCGTTTTTCAGCATCTGCCCATACTCTTTAACGAATGCCCCACAGCCGCTGGCGGTTTGCAAAATTGCCTCGGCGCCTGCTTCAATCGCCGGCCACCAGGCATCAATATTATTTCGCGCGCGCGCTAACCCTTTCTCTTGCGCATTAAGATGATAGTCCACCGCGCCACAACAGCCTGCTTCGTTAGCTGGCATGACGCTGATCCCCAGACGATCCAGCACCCGCGCGGTTGCCGCGTTGGTGTTGGGCGAAAGCGTAGGCTGGACGCAACCTTCCAGCATTAAAACCCGACGCTTATGACGCAACGGCGGACGCGGTTTGGCTTTCACGATCCCGGCGGGGAGTTTTGCTCTAATCTGCTCTGGCAAAAACGGTCGTAGCACCAGGCCTACTTGCGTCAGCGCACGGAAGACCGCCGGACGCGGCACTACCTGACGCAGCCCTTCGCGTAGCATTCGATCCGGCAGTGGACGTTTCACTTTTTGCTCGACGATATCACGCCCGATATCCAACAGAGTGTGATAGCGCACACCAGAAGGACAGGTGGTTTCACAGTTGCGGCACGTGAGACAGCGATCGAGATGCTCCTGCGTTTTAAGTGTAACTTCGTTACCTTCCAGCACCTGTTTAATCAGATAGATGCGCCCACGCGGCCCGTCCAGTTCATCACCCAGGAGCTGATAGGTCGGGCAGGTTGCGGTACAAAATCCGCAGTGCACACAGGCGCGCAGAATGCTGTCAGCTTCCAGCGCCCGCGTATTCTGGCGCATCTCTTCGGTTAACCGGGTTTGCATAGTCTGCTCCTTAAAGTTCCGCGTACATGCGACCGGGGTTAAACACACCGCAAGGGTCGAGCTGCTGTTTAAGCTGCTGGTGATAGCGGAATAAAGGGGCAGGCAACGGAGCAAAACTGCCATCACCTGGACTAAAGCGAGTTGCGTGACCACCAGCGTTGCGGGCGATACGGTGGATTTGATTGTCATCGGCTGTCGATTTCAGCCAGCGTAACGCGCCCCCCCAGTCGATCAGTTGCTCGCCGGGTAAATCCATCATCGGTGCATCGGTGGGTAATGAAATGCGCCACAAAGTCCCTGGTAACGAGAAGAATGGCAGTTGTTGTTCACGCAATTGCTGCCAGAACTGACCCGCAACCTCTTCGCCCCCAAGCAGTTCACGCGCCGCTTTTACCGAGCCTTCACCGCCTTCAAGGCGGAGCCACAAGCCGTTGTCGAAGTAACATAAACCGCTAATGGGTAATGGCTGGAGTTGCCACTGGGCGATTTCGTTCATGGCTTCTTGCAGGCTGATTTCCCGACGCAGGCTGATAGTGGCGCGCGGTCGAGGCAACACTTTCATTGAGATTTCAGTAAGTACGCCAAGACAGCCATAGCTTCCGGCCATTAGCCGTGAGAGATCGTATCCGGCAACGTTTTTCATCACTTCGCCACCAAAACGCAGATGTTTTCCACTGCCGGTAATAATGCGCGTACCGAGGACAAAATCGCGTACCGAACCGCTCCACGGTCGACGCGGCCCCGCCAGACCGCAAGCGACCATGCCGCCCCAGGTGGCTTCTTCACCATAATACGGTGGCTCGCAGGGCAGCATTTGCCCCGCACTTTCCAGCGCCGCTTCAATCGCCATCAGCGGCGTTCCGGCACGAGCGGTGATCACCAACTCGGTCGGGTCGTAATTCACAATGCCGCGATGACAACGCACATCCAGCGTTTGCCCGGTGACAGGGCGACCTAAAAAGGCTTTGCTATTGCTTCCCTGAATCACCAGCGGCGTTTTATTACTAATCGCCTGATTCACCTGTTCCAGCAGCGCCTGGCTGTAATCACACTCACGTAGCATCAGAAACGCTCCAGTTCAGGGAAAGGTAAATGACCGTGGTGCACGTGCATGGCACCAAATTCAGCGCAGCGGTGTAGCGTGGGAATGTTTTTTCCAGGGTTCAGCAAACCATCGGGGTCAAATGCCGCCTTGACCGCATGGAAGGTCGTGATTTCATCGCTGTTGAACTGGGCGCACATTTGATTGATTTTTTCGCGCCCAATGCCATGCTCCCCACTGATGCTGCCGCCCACTTCCACGCAGAGTTCGAGGATCTTCCCACCCAGCGCTTCCGCGCGGGCAAATTCGCCGGGTTCATTGGCATCGAAAAGGATTAACGGGTGCATGTTACCGTCTCCGGCATGAAAGACGTTGGCGACGCGTAAATCATATTGCTGCGATAAACGAGCAATGCCTTCCAGTACGCCAGGCAGCGCGCGGCGTGGGATGGTGCCGTCCATGCAGTAGTAATCGGGAGAGATGCGCCCCACCGCCGGAAAGGCGTTTTTACGACCGGCCCAGAAACGCACACGCTCCGCTTCGTCCTGCGCCAGACGGACGTCAGTCGCGCCCGCTTTCCGTAAGATGTCGTTAACCCGTTCACAATCTTCCTGTACGTCAGACTCCACGCCGTCCAGCTCGCACAATAAAATCGCTTCGGCATCAACGGGATAACCGGCATGAATAAAATCTTCTGCCGCGCGAATCGACAGGTTATCCATCATCTCCAGCCCACCAGGGATAATGCCATTGGCGATGATGTCACCGACGGCGAGTCCGGCTTTTTCTACCGAGTCAAAGCTGGCTAACAGAACCCGTGCCACGGGGGGCTTCGGCAGCAGTTTTACCGTCACTTCGGTGGTCACGCCGAGCATACCTTCTGATCCAGTAAACAGCGCCAGCAGGTCAAAACCCGGCGAATCCAGCGCGTCCGATCCCAGTGTCAGCGTCTCTCCGTCCAGCGTTTGCACTTCAATTTTCAGCAGGTTATGTACGGTAAGCCCATATTTCAGACAGTGAACGCCACCGGCATTTTCCGCCACATTGCCGCCAATGGAACAGGCGATTTGTGAAGAAGGGTCCGGCGCGTAATAGAGATTATGCGGCGCTACGGCCTGGGAGATAGCCAGATTACGCACGCCCGGCTGCACGCGCGCACGGCGACCGACGGGGTTTATATCGAGGATCTCTTTAAAGCGCGCCATCACTAACAACACGCCTTTTTCCAGCGGCAACGCGCCGCCAGAAAGCCCGGTGCCCGCGCCACGAGTCACCACCGGCACACGCAGACGGTGGCAGACAGCCAGAATCGCCGCCACCTGTTCTATCTGCTTAGGCAGAACAACCAGTAATGGACGCGTGCGATACGCGCTCAACCCGTCACACTCGTAAGGAGTGATCTCCTCATCGGTATGCAGGATCTCGAGTCCGGGGACATGCTCACGCAGTGCCATCAGTACCGATGTTTGGTCGACATCGGGTAAAGCGCCATCAAGACGCTCTTCGTACAAGATGCTCATGAGTAGGGTTCGCTTTGTTGTGTTGTGTGGTAGCTGATTTTTGCGTGCTGCTTCTGTGAACAGTTATTAAGCGGGCTTTTTGTTTTCGTCTATCTCTTTAGTTACCGGTCAGACCATTTTTTTTCCAGCTCTGTGACCACGCATAGGTTAATTCAATGTTAAATTGATGTAACATAATCACTTGCATGATGTGCGTGTTTCGCGAATTAAGAACAGAAAAATTGGTCCTACCTGTGCACGAGGTCCGGGAATGAAAGATGAACGTCGCCCTATTTGCGAAGTGGTTGCAGAGAGTATCGAACGGTTAATTATCGACGGTGTGTTGAAGGTCGGGCAGCCGCTTCCCTCGGAACGTCGACTGTGCGAAAAGCTCGGCTTCTCGCGTTCCGCACTGCGTGAAGGGCTGACGGTGCTGCGCGGGCGCGGGATTATTGAAACGGCGCAGGGGCGCGATTCTCGGGTCGCGCGACTTAATCGGGTACAGGACACCAGTCCGCTGATCCATCTGTTCAGCACGCAGCCGCGAACACTGTATGATCTGCTCGACGTCCGGGCATTACTGGAAGGCGAATCAGCAAGGTTGGCGGCAACGCTGGGAACCCAGGCTGATTTTGTATTGATAACTCGCTGTTATGAAAAAATGCTCGCCGCCAGTGAGAACAACAAAGAGATTTCACTGATCGAACATGCGCAGTTGGATCACGCTTTCCATCTCGCTATTTGTCAGGCTTCCCACAATCAGGTGCTGGTTTTCACTCTGCAATCATTGACCGATCTGATGTTTAATTCGGTGTTTGCCAGCGTGAATAATCTCTACCATCGCCCCCAGCAAAAAAAGCAGATCGATCGCCAACATGCGCGGATCTATAACGCGGTTTTGCAACGACTGCCGCATGTGGCCCAGCGCGCGGCCCGCGATCATGTGATGACCGTGAAAAAGAATCTCCACAATATCGAACTGGAAGGTCACCACTTGATTCGCTCGGCGGTGCCGCTGGAGATGAGCCAGAGTTAGCGGGCGTTAAATCTGCTTTTCATACAAGCGGTAACGCTTATATGGCTGTGCGCCAATACGTTCCAGCATGTTATTCATGCCCGTATTGGTTTCGAGGATCCATGACATCTCCAGCGCGTCGATCTTCCTGCGGGTAAAGGGATCGCGTAATGCTTCAATCAGCAACAGCGCGATTACCGGTCCGATACGACTAAACTGATATTCGTCGCGCACACCCATTAGCGGCACTCGCGCAGTGCGCATACCACTGACTTTTAAGCGCCACAGCAATTTTGCCCAGCCGAGGGGAAAGAGCGATCCATTCAGATCAGCAATCGCCTCGTTGATGTTCGGTAAGCCGACAACAAACGCGCAGGGTGCAGAGTCTATCTCAGCAATGTAGATCATATCGTCCGGCACCAGGTATTTAAGCTGATCGCCCATGGTGGCAAATTCGCGTTCGGTAAACGGCACAAAGCCCCAGTTGTGCTGCCAGCCAGAGTTGAAAATCTCACGCAGGATCTGCATCTCTTCAGCAAACCGCTGGCGATTGATGCAGCGAATGGTCACCTTTTTGCGTACCTGATCCATCAGTTTTTTTAGCGCCGGAGAGAAAGTGAGATCGGTTCGCTGCATCCACCACGCCAGTAAATCAATGCCTTTCTGATAGCCCAATTGCTCGAGATGCGCGGCATACCACGGTTTGCCGTGCGGCATCATCGCGCAGGGCGGCGTATCAAACCCTTCAATCAGTAACCCACTCTCCTGATTGATATTCAGGCTGAAGGGGCCAGTGATGTTGCGTGCCCCTTGTGACTTCAGCCACCCTTCCGCTGCGTCAAATAAGGCTGCAAATACCTGTGGATCATCAATGGCGTCAATCATGCCAAAATGCCCCGTATCTTCGCCGTATCGCTCGCGGTGCAAGGTATCGATTTGCGCCGTAATGCGCCCGACTATCTGCCCCTCTTTTTTTGCCACCCACGCCTGCCAGATAATATGGTCCGTTCCCGGATTCTTTTGTGACAGATGCTCACTGCGTTCAATGCATAAAGGGGGGATCCAGTTTGAATCATTGGAATAAAGTGACGACGGAAAAGCGATAAATGCCTTTAAGTCATTTTTATTTATTACTTTTTCAATTTTAATCATCAGCAGATCGCATTCCATATTTACGTGGATAACAAATAATTAACGGTGAAAAACAGGCTGCAACTGCAACGAACGGCACCTTCATAATCCACCCAATGAATACAAACGAAGATAAAATAATATTTATTAATAATTACGGTAAAACCAGAGCCTGCGTAAGACGGTTAATAATGCCTTTTATAGACTTAATGCGACCAGACAAGGCATTACTTAATACATTCATAAATTAAATATCATTCACAATAAGAAACAAAAAAACAGAACTTATTATTTTAATCAATGTTCAATATCGCACCAATGAAAATACTATCTCATTTATCTTTTATGCATATATAATCCACCGCATTATTGTCATTTTATTTTTGATATCCAATTTTCTTGTGGTGTATATGTCCAATAAAATCTTTACGCATTCCCTGCCTATGCGCTATGCCGATTTTCCAACGCTGGTTGATGCTTTGGACTATGCCGCTCTGGGTAACGCCGGAATGAATTTTTATGACAGGCGTAGCCAGCTTGAAGATGAACTGGAATATCACACTTTAAAAGCACGTGCGGAAACAGGAGCCAGGCGACTGTTATCGCTAAACCTGAAAAAAGGCGATCGCGTGGCGCTGATTGCGGAAACCAGTAGCGGGTTTGTCGAAGCGTTTTTTGCCTGCCAGTATGCCGGATTAGTCGCTGTCCCACTGGCGATTCCGATGGGCGTCGGTCAGCGGGATTCATGGAGCACAAAACTGCAAGGGTTGCTGGCAAGCTGCCAGCCTGCGGCGATTATCACTGGTGATGAGTGGTTGCCGCTGGTCAATGCCGCGACGCAGGGCAAACCCGAGTTACATGTTTTGAGCCACGCCTGGTTTAAAACCTTGCCAGAAGCCGATGTTACGCTCCCGTTGCCAGTGCCAGACGATATCGCCTATCTGCAGTACACCTCCGGCAGCACCCGTTTTCCCCGTGGCGTCATCATCACTCATCGCGAAGTGATGGCCAATCTACGTGCCATCAGCCACGATGGCATTAAATTACGCCCAGGCGATCGCTGTGTCTCCTGGCTACCTTTCTACCATGATATGGGGCTGGTCGGTTTTCTTCTGACACCTGTCGCCACGCAGCTTTCAGTGGATTATTTGCGCACCCAGGATTTTGCCATGCGCCCACTGCAATGGCTTAAATTGATCAGCAAAAATCGCGGCACCGTCTCCGTTGCGCCACCATTTGGCTATGAATTGTGCCAGCGCCGCGTGAATGAAAGAGATCTCGCTGAACTGGATCTCTCCTGCTGGCGCGTCGCCGGTATTGGCGCAGAGCCTATCTCCGCCGAACAACTCCATCAATTTGCTGAATGTTTCCGTCCAGTTAACTTTGACGATAAAACGTTTATGCCGTGCTACGGACTGGCAGAGAACGCGCTGGCTGTCAGCTTTTCCGATGAAGCCTCTGGGGTTGTGGTTAACGACGTGGATCGCGACATCCTCGAATATCAGGGGAAAGCCGTTACGCCGGGTGTTGAGACACGTGCCGTATCAACTTTCGTCAACTGCGGTAAAGCGTTGCCGGAACATGGCATTGAAATCCGTAATGACGCGGGGATACCGGTAGCGGAACGTGTGGTGGGCCATATTTGCATCTCTGGCCCCAGCCTGATGAGTGGCTACTTTGGCGACATGGCTTCACAAAACGAGATTGCCGCGACGGGTTGGTTAGATACTGGCGATCTCGGTTACCTGCTGGACGGTTATCTGTATGTCACCGGGCGCATTAAAGATCTGATTATTATTCGTGGCCGCAATATCTGGCCGCAGGATATTGAATATATTGCGGAACAGGAACCGGAAATTCACTCTGGCGATGCCATTGCTTTTGTTACCGCCCAGGAAAATATTATTTTGCAGATCCAGTGCCGGATCAGCGACGAAAAGCGCCGCACGCAGCTTATCCACACGCTGGCGGCGCGGATACAAAGCGAATTTGGCGTAACTGCGGCTATCGACCTGTTACCGCCCCACAGTATTCCCCGCACCTCTTCCGGCAAGCCCGCCCGCGCAGAAGCGAAAAAACGTTATCAGAAGGCCGTTGCCGCTAATCCTCATGTTCAGGGATCTCTCGTATGAATCAAACTGTCGCGGTGACGGGCGCTACCGGGTTTATCGGGAAATATATTATCGATAACCTGCTCGCCCGCGGCTTTCACGTTCGCGCTTTGACGCGTACTACCCGCGCTCACGTTAGCGATAATCTCATCTGGGTGCGCGGTTCGCTGGAAGATACGCATTCGCTTAGCGAACTGGTTGCCAGCGCCAGCGCGGTGGTCCATTGCGCCGGGCAAGTGCGCGGACACAAAGAAGATATCTTTACCCGTTGTAACGTCGACGGCAGCCTGCGCCTGATGCAGGCGGCAAAAGAGAGCGGCTGCTGCCAACGTTTCCTGTTTATCTCTTCACTGGCGGCGCGTCATCCCGAACTCTCCTGGTATGCAAAATCTAAATTCGTAGCCGAACAACGACTGGCAGCAATGGCTGGCGAAATCACGCTGGGCGTTTTTCGTCCAACTGCAGTGTATGGCACCGGCGATAAAGAGCTAAAACCGCTGTTTGACTGGATGCTGCGCGGACTTCTGCCACGTACTGGCGCACCAGATACGCAGCTCTCTTTTCTGCACGTCACCGATTTCGCCCAGGCTGTGGGTCAGTGGTTAAGCGCCGATTCCGTACAGACGCAAACGTATGAATTATGCGATGGCATCGCCGGAGGTTATGACTGGCGACGTGTCCAACAGCTTGCCGCTGTAGCCCGTTGTGGTTCTGTGCGGATGGTCGGTATTCCTCTGCCGTTACTCACCTGCCTTGCGGATATCAGTACCGCGTTGAGTCGCCTCGCAGGTAAAGAACCCATGCTGACCCGCTCGAAAATCCGTGAATTAACCCATGCCGACTGGTCGGCAAGTAATAAATGTATTTCTGAAGATATTAATTGGTTTCCCGGGGTTAGCCTGGAACACGCATTACGCAACGGGCTATTTTGATTGTCTTGTTTAAAGGTGTGTTAACGTTTCTATGATAAATCGTGAAATAGTAATGGATTACATCCTTTCCTGTTTACAGGAGTTGGTCGAAAACGGTGTGGAAATTAAGCCTGACAGCGATCTCGTCAACGATCTCGGCCTGGAGTCGATCAAAGTGATGGATCTCTTAATGATGCTGGAAGACAGATTCGATATTTCCATTCCTATTAATATTCTGCTGGATGTCAAAACCCCTGCGCAATTAATGGAAACTCTACTTCCATGGCTGGAGAATAAATAATGGGGCTTTATGATAAATATGCGCGCCTTGCTGGTGAGCGGCTGCAATTTAGTGATAACGGTTTAACGCCGTTTGGCACCTGTATTGATGAAGTGTATTCCGCCACCGAAGGCCGTATCGGCAATAAAAAAGTGATTCTGGCCGGGACCAATAATTATCTCGGATTAACCTTCAATCATGATGCCATTGCGGAAGGTCAGGCGGCGTTAGCGACCCAAGGCACCGGCACCACCGGTTCTCGTATGGCTAATGGCAGTTATGCGCCGCATCTGGCATTAGAGAAAGAAATTGCAGAGTTCTTCAATCGCCCTACCGCTATCGTTTTTTCAACCGGTTATACCGCGAATTTAGGTGTCATCAGCGCACTTGCCGACCATAACGCCGTGGTGTTACTCGATGCCGACAGCCACGCCAGTATTTATGACGCCTGTTCTCTCGGCGGTGCGGAAATTATTCGTTTCCGCCATAACGACGCCAACGATCTGGAGCGTCGCATGGTTCGCCTCGGTGAACGGGCAAAAGAGGCGATTATCATCGTTGAGGGCATCTACAGTATGCTCGGTGATGTGGCACCGCTGGCAGAAATCGTTGATATCAAACGTCGCCTCGGTGGTTATTTGATTGTCGATGAAGCGCATTCGTTTGGCGTATTAGGCGCAACGGGCCGCGGACTGGTTGAAGCCGTTGGCGTTGAAGACGATGTGGATATTATCGTCGGCACCTTCAGTAAAAGCCTGGCCTCCATTGGCGGTTTTGCCGTGGGTTCGGAAGCGATGGAAGTGCTGCGCTACGGCAGCCGCCCGTATATTTTTACCGCCTCGCCTTCCCCTTCCTGCATTGCGACCGTGCGCTCGTCGTTAAAAACCATTGCCACACAACCAGAGCTGCGGCAAAAGCTGATGGATAACGCCAACCATCTGTATGACGGGCTACAAAAGTTGGGTTATGAGTTAAGCTCGCATATCAGCCCGGTAGTGCCGGTGATAATCGGTTCGAAAGAGGAAGGGTTACGTATCTGGCGCGAGCTTATCTCGCTGGGCGTTTATGTGAATCTTATCCTGCCGCCTGCCGCACCTGCGGGTATTACGCTGCTGCGCTGTAGCGTTAACGCCGCTCACAGCCGCGAGCAAATCGATACCATCATTCAGGCATTTGCTACCCTGAAGTCGTAATATTGGCCCGCCGTGGTGTTACGCCACGGCTGGATTAATGTTGCCTGTCATACCAATACACCAGAATCAACGCCACCAACACAAACGCTACCGGTAAACCGAGCGCGGTAACGGGCGCGCTCAACGCAAATAGCAATCCCAGATTGACCATGATTTGATAGCTGATCCAGGTAAGCAAGCCAACGATGACGCCTACAGCAAGACGGCTGCCCATCCCCGGCGAGCGCGGAGTGCTAAAGGTAAAGGGTACAGCCAGTAAAATCATCGCCAGAGTTAAGATGGGTTGCCCCAGCTTTTCCCACAGTGCAAGGCGGTATTCGCTGCCCGGTTGTCCGGTTTCCTGCAAATAATGGATGTAATGGTTGAGCTGACGGACAGAAAAAGTATTCCCCGGCATCGATAACTCTTCGAGATTCATACTGGTGAATGCCGATTGCCAGGCAAGATTGGCTAATGCTTCCTGCGTTTCTTTACCGTTAAGCCATTTTTTGTGATTCACGCCGTGCAGGATCCACGTTTTGTCGTTTTCAATGGTGGCACTGCGTGCATAAATGTAGGATTCGAGCGAGAGATCGTCGCGGTAATGAAATATCTCCACGCCCACAGGCTGACCCAGTTCATTCAGCGATTTCACCGTCACAAATTCATTGCCGCGCCTGGCCCACAGCATATTGCCGGTAATATCATCCTCATCTCCCAACGCTACCGCGGTAGATTTGATTTGCAGTGCCTGTTGCTGCAATGGCGACGCAACCCACTCATCAATCGCGCCTAACGAAAAAGTCCACAGTATTCCGGCGACCAGCGCCACCAGTGCAATACGGAAAATAGAAAAACCCGTGCTACGAATGGCGGTAAGTTCGCTGTTTTTCGATAGTTGCCCCAGGCCAACAATCCCACCCAATAACGCGATAAATGGTGCAAGCTCGACCAGTGTGCGCGGTAAGGTCATCAGTACCACCAGCACCGCCTGAGTCCAGCGATAACCACCAGGGCTGACATCATCCAGTTCGTTAATCAGGTTGAAGGTGGTAAAAAGCGGCAACAGTAGCCCGGCCGCGGCAGCAAAACCGAGGAAGATATGGCGGATTAAATAGCGACTGAAAACATTCATCGGGAAAATTTCTGCAGCAAAGAGAAGTCGCGAGCAACCAGCATCAACAGACCTATTAGCATGAGTCCGGGCACTAACCACAAACCAGGAATGAGGGGAATCGCGCCATTAGCCACCAGGGTGCGGCAGACGTCGCCGCCATAAAAAATGGCAATAAACAGTAATGTCAGTGGCAGTAACGTAGAAAATCGCCCCTGCCGCGGTTTTACCCGGCTTAAAGAAATAGCCAGCAGTACCATCAACAACGCCGTCAGGCCACGGCTTTGTCGCCATTGCAGCTCGGCATGATCGGCAGGAAAGACAGAGTGTGCCAGTTCCGTGACCGATTTCGCTTTGCGTTTGACGTTAGGGCTTTGATCCAGCGGATTCAGATGTAATTGCAGATTACGGTAAAGCTGTTCGTTGTCGTCACGGCCCTGATGATCGAGAAGATAGGCAGTTCCGTTATGCAACATAACGGTAGGTTTCTCGGGTGATGGGTCGACCACATCGACCGAACGGGCGCGGAAAATACGTGTTCGATTGGCGGTAGAAGTATAAATCAGCGCATCGGTCAGGCGGTTATTATCTTGATCAACCGTCTGAGAGAGGATCATTCGTCCGTTATCGTTAGTGTTAAATTTCTTTGCCCGCAACTGGCGAACATCCAGCTCCGACTGCGACTGTTGCTCCAGTTGATAAATCTGCGCATAAGCCCACGGCCTGCCATACATCGACAACAGAGTGACAAAAATACTTAGCGGTATCGCCAGGTAAAGAACGGCTTTGTACAAACGCGCCGGACTGCCTCCCGCCGCAGAGATAGCGGTAATTTCTGAATCGGTATACATCTGCCCAAGCGTCACGCCAACCGACACATACAGGCCAACCGGTAATAACATCTCCAGTGCAATCAGCACCTTGTAGAAAACGATATCCAGTACAACATCAAGCGCTAAGGTTCCATTTGCCGCTTCGGTCAGATAACGCTGTGCGGAGTAGCTGGCAAAAATAAAGATCAGAAAACCGATGATAATCAGCACCAGACGGCGCGTACCACGCATGATGTAGTGCTCAACCAACTTCATCTCACTAACGCCCTCAATCCTTTGAATTTTTTATTCATTGATCAGCTTATGTGCCAACGCAATAACATGATCTACTTCTTCCGGCACCAGGCTACCGTCCTTTGCCCACTGGATTTGCCCGTATTTATTCAGCACCAGAATGGTTGAACTCTGCTCCGGCAGTTGCCAGGCAAGACGTCCCAGACCATTGGCGTCAATAACAAATTGCGCCCACGGATAGCGGCGTTTATTTTTTTCAATTTTACCTGCCACGAAATAACCGGTGCCAAAGATGGCATCATCGGTGTTCACTATGGTGGTGGGCTGAAAACGATCCTGAGGGAAATTTGCTATTTCTACTGCTTTGATTAGCAATGAGTTCTTTTTCTTTGCCGACTTTCGCCCGGCAATATACTGGATAATACGAACTTTTCCCGCCAGTTGCGTGCTATTCCACTTTTGGTAGTGAATCTCTTCGTTATTAAGCAGCAACTCACCGCCTTCCTGGATATAAACAGGGGGAACCGGTTTTCCTGTGACGAAATTGTGTGCCTGCGCACCAGGTAATAAGAGCATGATAATCAGTGCGACAATCAAACGAGATAACATCATTACCCCGGTTATAGCGGAAAACGCGAAATCAGCAGTTCTAAACGCTGACGAATATCGCTATCGAGTGCCACTGGTGCATCATACGACTGGCGATTTTCCATATCGTCCGCCACCATGTCGTCGTGCTTATCTCCCATCAGGCCATTAATGGCTGCGAGAAAGCGGGAAATCTGCAACGCCTCTTTATTTTCAGGATCAAGCGATCTTAACGTGTCGTAATAAGAAACCTGCTGGCTGATGATTTTTCGCACATCATGAAATTCCCTGCCTGTAAGCTGTGGTTTGGCAACAATCTCCTTCAGAATGTGCATTTGCTTCTGGCGATAAGCGATAAAGCCGTTCACGCTTTCTAACTGGCTATGGCGTAATAAATAACTCACCAGCCACCATACAAGAGGGCTTAAATAAATATGTAACAAGTTTCCGTAATACGACACGATATTTTTCTTACCGTTACGAAAACCGTCCTGAAAACGCCCAAGAAAAACCGTCGTTTTGCCGAATAAGAATCCCGCCCGGTGTTTTTTTAAATACAACCGTTGGGCAAAACGTAGATGCTTGTAGCGCGCTCGCATGTATTTAAACTGTTTGCGCTCGTCAGACGTAAGCTCCTCACCTTTGGACTGTTTGCGGATTAAATGCAGTAACTCCTGACGATTAACACCATTCAGCCAGAATTGCAGACATAACGCATAGTTATCCTGAATGATTTCAGCAGTACAACGCAAAGCAATTGTCGATGGTAAACTGACCCACTCATCAATAACATCATCTTCCTCAACCGCAACAAATAAACGCTCGCTCGCCTCAAGCGGGAAATATTTTCTCATCATCAGGATTTCTCTCCGGCTGCGTTATAACGCAATGAATGGCGCTGAAAAAACGCCTTTAAGGTCGGAATTAATGAGAGCGCCACATCCAGACATTGACCGCCGAAATAGGCAAACGCCGCCCCCAGCACGCCAAACAGATGGCAGAACATGAACAGCAACACGATGTAGCCGATTGAAGCGATGGTTTGCGCCACGAGAAAAGCGCGTTGTTTCCCCGCCATCAGCAGCAATGATTCCTGCGGGAAACCCAGCATCGAAATAACAATCGCGCCCAACATGACCTGAATCAGGTCATATGCTTCGAGATATTTAACGCCAAATACCAGCGAAATAAGTGGTTTACCAACGATCAACACCGCAAGCGCAACCAGAATGCCGATCCCGCCCGCCAGCAAGCCGGACTTCACGCCTAACAACCACGGTCTGGTGGTTCGAGGATCTAAACGCATCACTTCAGGGTAAAAGCTCTTACCCAGCAAACTGGCGGGCGTTCCGGCAGCGTCAAAGAATGTCATAGCGATTTTAAATAATCCGGCGGCCGCTGGCCCTAACACGATCCCCACCAGCACCGTGCTGCACGAGTTACGCGCCGACCAGATGGAGTGAGCAATGTTGGTTGACCAGACAAAACTCCACGCGCCTTTAATGTGTCTGGCAGACTCAAACAGATTTAATTTGAAGGCGTTATGGATATTTCTACGACGCAGTTCACGCGCAGCAAACCACCAGTACATCGTGCCACCAACCAGATTCGAGGCGTACCAGGCGATCACGAAGCCCGCAAAACCAAAGTCAAAATACCAGGCAATGACGCTTCCCGCCGCACGCAGAAAAGGTTTCGTCGCCTGCTGCACCGCAATTAAGTCGAAGCGATCCACTGCGCGCAAAATGCCGGTCGGCGTGGAGGAAGCCATTGAGGGGATAAGCGTGCAATAGAGGGCCGCCAGCCAAAAACTTTGCTCATCCAGACCTAACGAGTGAGAAAGAAATGGCAGCAAGGCAATGCCGCCGACAATCGCCACCGCACCACTGACGATATCCAGCGAAAAGGAAAAAGAGACAACATTGCGAAATTGTTGGGGATTATTATTGGTTAAGGCTGGCGTGCCATACTGCACTACCAACTGCCATGTCTGAAACTTAATAAAATCACTGATCGACTTGGCATACGATTGCACAATCACCAGTACGCCAAACATGGCTGGCGTCATCCCTTTCCCTGCGCATGAAAGCGCCAGTAAACCCAGCAAAGCGCTCACGACATTGCTGGAGCCTAACCAGGCGCTATTGCGAATAATGGTGCGAAATGCGCCATCTGCAAACCAATGTTTGATGTTAAAACCCGCCAATTCAGCCAGACCTTATCGTTGAAAATGAAAAACAGCCCGCCAGCCTTAAGTTAAACGTCGGCGGTCAGAAACGATGGCAACCAGAGAAACCGCTTTCTGTGCCTGTTCCAGCACTTCGCTGTAGGGCGCTCTGGAATCAATCTCTAGAATTTTTGTGCCGTTATAGCCAATCTTCGACATGACACCGATTTTGTCCTGCAACTCGGCATAGTCATGGTCAGGCTTGCGGGAGATAGCAGTATCAATATCAATACCCAGACGAATGATTAATTCCGGGCGGTATTGCGCCATTTGTTGGTATAACTGCCGCTCACGCTGCGCCAGGAACATGTTGATTTTCCCGGCCGCACGTTCGACGCCAATCCCAGGACCGTCATAATAGAAACCGGAAATTTCAGCCTGCGGAAAGCGATCGCTGACCACCAGAACACCACTTTGCGCCAGTCGCTGAACTTTGCGCAGATTTGCCATTCTTCGCAGCGAAAAGCCGTACATAATCGCCGCCGCCCAAAGCGCCGGAGATTGGGTTTTCATACTTTGGGTTTTGGAGGATTTTGCCGCCAGTCTCCGCTCCAGCCAGACACCAACAAACGGTAAGCGTTTAATTTTGTCGCCGTCTTCGCCCGAGAGCAGCCCCAGATAGCGGCGCTCGGTTTGCCAGTGCTGTTGCAGTGATTTCACCAGATCGGTGGTCAGCGTGGATTTCCCCGTGCCATCACACCCGACCACCGCAATCAGCCCTGGAATGTAGTTGGGCTGCGGCGCAGTTGTACTATTAGCAGTTTGCGTGTGTAGTGCATCCATTCGTTAAATTATCCCTTATCCATTTTGGTGATCAGGAAAGCGCGGCGTGAATTGAGCGTAGTGACACTTGCAGGACTTCATCGGCGGGTTGCCGCCCATCCAGTTCAAGGATCTTTGCGCCATTGAACGTCAGTTGTGGCGTGACGGCGATTTTTTCCTGTAACGCCGCCAGTTGATGGTCGGGCTTACGCGAAAACGCCGTCTGTTCATCAATAGCAAGACGAATCAATAACACAGGTAAATAAGACGCCATCCACTGGTATAGTTTCAGTTCGCGCTGCCTTAACATTTTTATCCAGCCGTTACCGCCAGTAGTTTTTGCCAGTTGCGGGCCATCAAAGCGAAAACCCGGCACTTCAACCTGCGGGTAGCGATCTGTAATGAGCAGATAGCCTTGCTGGCTTTTGCGCAACATTTTGCGAAACTTGTACGCCCGCCAGCAAGAAAGCAAATAAATAACCAGCGCGGTAATATTACCGGGCGGCGTTGAAGGCTTTTCATGCACATGTGCCGCTTTGCCTCGCAAATAACGGCCAAAAGGTGCACCAATAATGGGGAGCTGTGAAATCCACTCACCAATTCGCCCGGACGATTGCCCGAGATAAATGTGTTCTGTTGGCATTTTTGCTGCCAGTTCATTCACCAGGCTTGCCGTGAGGGTCGATTTACCCGAACCATCACATCCCACAATGGCAATAACGCGCACTGGCGTGGAATTAATTATTGACATATTACGTTGATTCACGAAAAACCCGGCAGCAAATAATGTATTGAATATTACGTGGCCCGTGCTCAGAATATCCGTTCAACCTTATTGTGACAATGGTTAATTGTGGTATTACCCTGAATTACGCTTTCATAAAAACATATTAACCAAATAAATATTTTGGGTGGGTATTTAAATTTAAGGATATATTCATGCAATCAATAACCCCTCCGTTAATTGCCGTTATCGGCAGTGATGGTTCAGGCAAGTCAACGGTGTGTGAACATCTCATTACCGTTGTCGAAAAATATGGTGCCGCAGAAAGAGTTCATCTCGGGAAACAAGCAGGGAATGTGGGGCGAGCAGTAGTCAAATTGCCCTTAATGGGGAAATCACTTAATAAATCTATTGAACGCAATAAAGTGAAAACGGCGAAAAAATTACCGGGTCCCGTTCCGGCGCTGGTAATTACAGCATTTGTCGCCCGTCGCTTACTACGCTTTCGCCATATGCTTGCCTGTCGTCGTCGCGGGTTAATTGTTTTAACCGACCGTTATCCGCAAGACCAAATTCCTGGCGCTTACGATGGTACGGTGTTCCCGCCTAACGTTGAAGGCGGTCGTTTTGTCTCATGGCTGGCAAGTCAGGAACGTAAGGCGTTTCACTGGATGGCGAGCCATAAGCCTGATCTGGTCATCAAACTCAATGTCGATCTGGACGTTGCCTGCGCGCGTAAACCCGACCACAAAAGGGAATCGCTGGAAAGGAAGATAGCCATAACGCCGCAGTTAACCTTTGGCGGTGCACAACTGGTTGATATCGATGCCAATCAGCCGCTGGAGCAGGTGCTGATTGATGCAGAAAAAGCGATTAGGGATTTTATGACGGCACGAGGTTATCACTAGTCAGAAGTGATAATGCCCGATCGCAGGGAGCGGGCATTATCAGGAAGGTTAAATAAGCTGCAATGCTATCCAGTACAGACTACCAGACAGAAAAATTGCCGCCGGTAAGGTAAACACCCATGCCATCAGGATACTGGTTACCGTTTTACGCTGTAACCCACCGCCATCCACTACCATCGTCCCCGCCACCGCAGAAGAGAGTACGTGCGTTGTGGAAACAGGCATACCGATGTAACTGGCAAGACCGATAGACACTGCCGCCGTCATTTGCGCCGCCATGCCTTGCGCATACGTCATGCCACGCTTACCAATTTTCTCACCGATGGTCATCGCCACACGACGCCAGCCAATCATGGTGCCGATACCGAGCGCCAGTGCTACCGCCATGATAATCCACACCGGAGCGTACTCAATGGTGCTTAACATATCGCTGCGCAGTTTTTTCAGCAGGTTCTGGTCTTCTTTGCTAACGCCTGGCAGTTTCGTCAGTTTCGCGGAAGTATCAGAGATGCAAAGCATAATGCGCCGCAACTGACTGCGTTGACTTACGTTTAACGGCTCGTAGCTTTCCATATTGCCCGGCAGCATCGTTTTGACACGAGCAATCGCATCAAAAGTATTTGCTGGATGACAGTGGAACTCCGTCGCTTGCGTGCCTTCAGTTGATGCCGCAGGCAACGGGGGTTCCATCGCAATCAATTTCTGCGGCAGTTCCGGATGCTGTTGCAGATAGTGTTCGAAGTTGGTCACTGCATCGCGAGTACGGGTAATTTCATAGCCGGAAGCATTCATATTGACGACAAACCCGGCGGGCGCAATCCCCACCAGAACCAGCATCACCAGGCCGATCCCTTTCTGTCCGTCGTTCGCGCCGTGCGAAAACGCTACGCCCGCAGCGGAAACAATCAGTGCAATGCGCGTCCAGAATGGCGGCTTACGTTTACCTTTTTTCTTTTTGCGATCTTCAGGAATGCGGTGAATACGGTCACGCTTTTTCGTTCCGCTCCAGAAACGGCGCAGCAGGAAAATCAGCCCTCCCGCAATGACAAGACCGACGATAGGGGAGACAATCAGCGAGGAGAAAATCTTGGTCACTTCACGCAGGTTTAACGCATCCATCACCGATGAGCCGGTTAACAGCGCGTTGGTTAAACCAATGCCGATAATAGCGCCAATCAAGGTGTGCGAACTGGAGGCCGGTAAACCAAAGAACCATGTTCCCAGATTCCAGATAATCGCCGCCAGCAGCATGGAAAAGACCATCGCCAGACCATGAGTTGACCCCATATTCAGCAACAAATCGGTTGGCAACATATGGACGATGGCATAGGCGACGCTAAGTCCGCCAAGCAATACACCAAAAAAGTTAAAAAATGCTGCCATCACCACAGCAAGTTGTGGCTGCATGGCACGGGTATAAATAACGGTTGCGACCGCATTCGCTGTGTCATGAAAACCATTAATTGCTTCATAGAACAACACAAACGCCAGAGCAAGTAATAACAAAAGCCCCGTATATACATCAAGGCCAACAAATAAATTTAGCATATATTAGATTACGCCATTTTGAATTTACGAACGAACGCATTATCAGTGACTTTAATGGCATGGGCAAAGTGAAATATCGCTTTTTAGTGATAAAAACAATGTTATTTCTTTAGGATCAGGGAATAAGTCACCATTCAGAAATCACGGAAAGAATTCATGACAAAGAATTTTAACCCCTAATATATTTATATTATGAATTTATTAATCTAAATAAATCCACCCGATAAATGTTTTGATTATTACACAAACAATTTTCCGCACTGGTTATTTCCATAATCAGTGCGGTTTATGGCAAAGTTTATTACTCTTTCACCACAATTAACGGTTCAATATCACTCTCTTTCTTGATGACCAGTGATTCATCTCCGCGCAAGCAAGTCCCACCGTAGTTACCGCCAACAGTAAAGGTACATACCTGAATGTATTTACCGTCCACTTTTGGCAGACACCACAACTGCTGGTAAATGTTTTTCTGCTCGGCAAATTTACCGCTGGTTTTGTCCAACACCTCTTCATGATGGCTGACGAGGTCGATATTGCTGCCACAGCGACCGGCAATCGGCTTCACGGCGTAACCGGTTTTCACCAGCTCATCATTAACGGTGAAATCGGTATCCAGCAGGTAGCGATGGTGCGGGAACAACGACCAGAGGATCGGCAGAATCGCTTTGTTGCCAGGGATCACCGTCCACAGCGGCTCAAAGACCAGTACTTCCGGACGCAGCAGAACGTCTATCAGGCGCACTTCATTTTGCGGATGGCCGGTACGGATCGGCACCGCAGCAAACTCACGGTCGCTGACTTCGCGAATCTGATCAAACGCGGTTTCCCATGCCCAGGTTTTCCACACGCAGTTAACCAGTCGCCCTTCCCCATCAATCAGTTGCCCGGCAGCATCCCAGCGCAGCTCGTCTAACCCGCGCAAGATACGCGTTTCAAAGCCCGCCTGTTGCAGCGCCTGCTCCATAAACTGCGCGTGATAGTTCTCCTCGATATCTTTGTCCTGCATGATATGGACAAACGGACGTGCACGACTGTGTTTCCAGGCTCCAGCCAGTTCGTTAATCAGCCCTTCAGCCGGATTGAAGCCGTTGCCTTTATAGCCTTGCTCCGCCCAACGTTCGAGGATCAAGCCCGCTTCAGTATGACAGGAGGCAGAATCGGCGTTGTATTCATAGACTTTCAGGCCGCGCTCATCCATGCAGAAATCCATACGACCGGTGATCATATGGTGACGGCGACGCTGCCAGGAGAGACGCAAACGCGGCCAGAGGATTTTCGGAATGTCGAACAGCGCCAGCAGATTGTCATCTTTCAGCACCTTGTCGGTGGCGTGGAGATACATCAGGTGCAGCTCGTTGGTGGCTTTAATCAGCTCCTGCTCGGCACTCTCGGTAATGGTGTAATAATGATACGGATCCTGATTGATCACTTGACCGTTCGCCTGCACGTAGGCGTTTTGTAGCGGATCTTTTTCATCCAGCCATTTGCCGTCAAACTGGCCTTTGTTTTCCAGCCGCGCCCCACTGATTTTCAACAAATCACCTGCAATTTCCGGCTGCGGTAAACTGTGTTCGGTATCTTCTGTCTGGATCATCCAGCCCAGGATGGTGGTGTCATCGAAGGTGTCTTTCAGGGTATAGCAGCCGTTTTCGACCACCATTTCCAGCTCACGCGTCCACTGTTGCCCTTGCGGCAATGGAGAATGAATCACGTTCTGTTCCGCAATACGGACTTTATTGCCGCGTAATTGGGTAATGATGGCGACATGGCCGGTGTCTTTAAATTCACCGCCCTTATCCCAAATAAGAAGCGCTCCTGCGACCGGCGCACGCGGCGAGCCGTTAGGAAATGCCTGCAATGGCAGGATGTTGTCGTTAACCACTTCACGCAGGAAGCGCAATGAGAAAATCTCCCACGCCATGCCCACATCGGTGAAGACCACACCGTAATTCAAAAAGAGAAAACGGCGAGCAAATTCAACACATTGCCATTTGTGGCCCATATATTCATCGTCGATATAGCTACGGAATACGGCGTCATCTTCGTATTCCTGCGGATCGAGAGAACTGTAATCTGAAGAGTAGATTGCTACACCACCGGGGGCGTAGCCCAATAATGTCCCGAACGGGGCATCCTGGCTGGTCGTTCCTTTGCTCATCACTTTACCTTTAACAATACAACCTAAGCAGTTGGCGTAATTGTTGTGCTCTGATTACCTGCTCAGCGACATTAACCGGACAGAGGTCTGACTTATCATACACCTCAACGCAGCGGCTGGTGCAAAGGGTTAAAAAATTCACAATCTGTACAGCAAGCGAGCTGCTACACTGCTTCAACACTACCACTCAGAAGGCAATTCAGTATGACAGACAATACTTATCAGCCCGCGAAAGTCTGGACGTGGGATAAATCTGCTGGCGGCGCGTTCGCCAATATCAATCGCCCGGTTTCTGGTCCGACGCATGAAAAAACGCTGCCTGTTGGCAAGCACCCGTTGCAACTTTATTCGCTGGGTACGCCAAACGGTCAGAAAGTAACGATTATGCTCGAAGAGCTGCTGGCGCTGGGCGTCACCGGCGCAGAGTACGATGCCTGGCTGATTCGCATTGGCGATGGCGATCAATTCTCCAGCGGTTTTGTCGAAGTGAACCCGAACTCGAAAATCCCGGCACTGCGCGATCATACGCATAATCCGCCGATCCGCGTGTTTGAGTCAGGTTCGATTCTGCTTTATCTGGCGGAGAAATTTGGCTACTTCCTGCCGCAGGATCTGGCGAAGCGCACTGAAACGTTGAACTGGCTGTTCTGGTTACAGGGTGCTGCGCCGTTCCTCGGTGGTGGTTTTGGTCACTTTTACCATTACGCGCCGGTGAAAATTGAGTACGCCATTAACCGCTTTACTATGGAAGCCAAGCGTCTGCTCGACGTGCTGGATAAGCAACTGGCGCAGCATAAGTTTGTGGCGGGCGATGAGTACACCATTGCTGATATGGCAATCTGGCCGTGGTTTGGCAACGTGGTGTTAGGCGGCGTGTATGATGCCGCAGAGTTTCTTGATGCGGGTAGTTATAAACACGTGCAACGCTGGGCGAAAGAAGTGGGTGAACGTCCGGCGGTGAAGCGTGGGCGTATTGTTAACCGCACCAACGGACCGCTGAATGAGCAGTTGCATGAGCGCCATGACGCCAGTGATTTCGAGACAAATACAGAAGATAAGCGTCAGGGGTAATGGTTAGCGTTCGTCGCAGCAAGCCCTCCAGACCGATGTAGGCCGGATAAGGCGTTCACGCCGCATCCGGCAATCAGGCAATCAGGCAATCAGGCAATCAGGCACAATGCCTGATGCGACGCTCGCGCGTCTTATCAGGCCTACGAAAGCATCCGACTTTAATTATCACGCGCTGGTAATGTCGTAATCCATATTGCGCAGCGCGTCTAATGTGGCTTTGGCTTCATCTTCATCGATGATGCTCATGGCAAACCCGACGTGCACCAGCACCCACTGGCCCAGCAAATCAGCCGGATTGCCTTCGCAAATCAGGGCGATATTCACGTCGCGCTTGATACCACAAACTTCAACCTGCGCAAGTTGGTGAATATCTTCACCGACGGCCAGCACCTGGCCAGGAACGCCAATACACATTGTTAACTCCGGTTATTCAACTTCAATACTTTTGACGATCAGCGAATCGCCGGTATCGACACGCAACCGCTCGCCATGACAGAGCGGACACTGCGCATCGTGCTGATGAATTTCCACTACCTGGCTGCAATCCCAGCACCAGGCCTGGGCGGGTTTATAGACGATATGTAAATCGCACCCTTGCGCCACCGTTCCCTGGCAAACAATTTCAAAACTAAAACGAACCGCGCTCTCCTCAACGCAGGAGAGCGCGCCAATTTCCAGCCACACGGCGGTGACGCGCTTAACATCGTGCTGCTCCGCCTGCCGTTGGATAATTTCAACGGCGCTCTGGCAAAGCGACAACTCATGCATTTTCATCACTCCTGCGGCCAAACAGCAGGGCGCGACGCCCTGCGTGTGGCACATCCGGATTCGTGACTGGCAGCGAAAGGATCATTCGCGCGCAGTCATCCGTCAGGCGTTTGCCCTCTTCAATCGACATGCTGTGCGAAAGCGGCGACATCAGCGAGCAAGAGAGGTATTGCGAAACACCGTCCAGTTCGCCAACGGTAAAGGTCATAGTGCCATAAGGCAGTTGCAGACCGATCTTCTCACTCACTTTGCGCAGCGGCCAGAGTTGATCCGGGCCGGGGAAGATCACTGCACTCAGCATCCACGGGGTGATCACACACCCCGTCCACTGACCTTCGAACAGCGTAAAATCGGAAACATACACCGGCATGGAAGGATGCAGAAACGAAAGGTCGTGCATCGAACGCCGGGCAATTTCTTCAAACGCTGCCTGTACTTGCGCCTTTGGGGAGGTCTGGAAACCAGCAATCTCCTCAGTCATGTGCTGCCTCCCGCGGGATGGCTTCCACGCCTGATTCGCGCAGCGCAGCCAGAACCTGCTCAAGCGCAGGTTCAATCATTGCTTCGACCGTCGGCGTTAAACCGATGTGCGGCTCCAGCGATTCCGGGATCACGCCGACCAGAGTCAGCTTTTTCGGAAACTCGCCGGTGAAGCGCAGGGCCGACAATACGTCGGCCAGGCCAAGCTGATGCGGAGAGATTTTGTTGGTAAACAACGCCGGAACTTCTTCGTCCCGCAGGATCATCATCGTTCCCGGCGCGTTCTTTTTCGACACAATGGCATCGGCAATGATCAGATGATCGCGATTTGCCATGTCGCCAAGCAGTTCCATTCCCGCCGTGCCGCCATCGAGGATCTCAACATAATCCGGCAGAATGTATCGTTGCTCTAACGCTTCAACAATCCGCACGCCGATGGCTTCATCGGTCAGCAAAATATTGCCGACCCCTAAGACTAAAATACGCATTACAGAACCTTCACTGAAACCACTTCGTTGCCGTCGGCATCCACTACGTGAACCGCACAGGCCATGCACGGGTCGAAGGAGTGAATGGTACGCACCACTTCCAGCGGTTTATTCGGATCGGCAATCGGTGTACCCACCAGCGACTGTTCATACGGACCGACGTCATCATTGAAGTTACGCGGGCCAGAGTTCCAGGTGGATGGAACGACCGCCTGGTAGTTGCTGATGATACCGTCTTTAATCACCATCCAATGGGAGAGCATACCGCGCGGCGCTTCAAGGAAGCCAACGCCTTTGAACTCGCCCGTTGCCGGAATGTTCGGCTTCACGAACGTGGTGTGGTCGCCTTTGCCGATATTAGTGATCAGTGCACTGTATTGATTTTGCAGGATATCCTGCAATTCGCAGCAGTGAACGGTACGACCTATAATACGCCCCAGCGTGGAGTGCAGTTGCGCCACTTCCAGCGTGTTGCCCGTCAGTTTCTGATAAATCGCAACGATTTCATTCAGTTTGTTCTGGGTAGACTCGCGTCCTGCCGCCAGTTTCACTAGCATGTTCGCCAGCGGCCCCACTTCTACCGTTTTGCCGTAGAAAGTCGGTGATTTCACCCAGGAGTATTTACCGTCGTCAGACCAACCGTCGTAAGCCGGAATGGTTGTGCCTTCCCACGGTGCCTGCGGTGCTTCGTCTTTATACCAGGAGTGTTTCGCGCTTTCCTGAATCCCTTTGATCAGGTATTCATCGGAATGGGAAGTAATCGGACGATACGAGGACAAATCCGCGTTTTCGATATATCCGCCAGGGAACAGGAAGCTACCGTTTTTGCTGTCGGTCGGGAATTCCGGCACACTCAGGTAGTTCACCGCACCTTTACCGCGCTCCAGCCATTCCGGATAAAACGCCGCGATAACGGCAGTATCAACCTTATAAACCTGCTCAACAAAGTCGCTCAGCTTGTCGATGAAGGACTTGATGTACATCAGGCGCTCAAGGTTCAGTACGCCCAGACCGTCGAGGTTGATCGGGTTAGCGACCCCACCTACCGCCAGGTTCTGAATGTGTGGCGTTTTACCACCCAGCAGCGCCACCACTCGGTTTGCGTCACGCTGGCACTCCAGCGCCTGTAAGTAGTGCGCTACCGCAATCAGGTTCACTTCCGGCGGCAGTTTCATCGCCGGGTGCCCCCAGTAGCCATTGGCGAAAATACCCAACTGACCGCTGGCAACCAGATCTTTGATCTTGTTCTGAACTTTGGTGAACTCTTCCGGGCTGTTCAGGTGCCAGGTCGAAACACCTTTCAGCATTTCAGAAGCTTTAGTCGGATCAGCTTGCAGTGCAGAAGTGATGTCCACCCAGTCCAGCGCAGAGAGCTGATAGAAATGGACGATATGGTCATGCGTGGTATGCGCAGCCAGAATAATGTTACGGATGTATTGCGCGTTAACCGGAACGTCAATGTTCAGCGCACTCTCTGCCGCACGAACAGAAGAGAGCGCGTGAGTGGTGGTACATACGCCACAGATACGTTGCACAATCATCCAGGCATCGCGCGGATCGCGGTTTTTCACGATCTCTTCCATGCCGCGCCACATGGTTCCGGAAGCCCATGCTTTCGAAACGACGCCATTTTCGATTTCGCAATCGATGCGTAAATGCCCTTCAATACGGGTTACCGGATCAATAGTAATTCTCTGGCTCATGCTTTGCTCGCCTCATGACGATTATGATCGTTTTGTTTTAAAGGAGGAAGTATCGGCAGTAGACGAATGAGTACGATGTAAGCGCAAATCTCAATAGCCACAAAACCAATAGAAATCAACAGTTCTTCCCACGTCGGGAAGTAGGCGTAACCGCCGCCAGGGTTGAATGCCACCAGCGAATAGGTCAGACGCCAGGTTGCACAACCTAACAGTGCGCTCAGTGCCGACAGGAACAGCATACGTGAATCATTACGCAGCTTCGCCACACGCAGAACGACCAGCGGGAAGAGCATCAGCAGGACTTCAATCCAGAACATGACGGAGTAGAAGTCACCGGCAAACGCTAACGACAGCTTGTCGCGATAGATTAACTCGCCAAAGCGCAGCACGATGAAAATCGCCAGCAGCACGCTGATGGTGTTGGTCAACTTGACGAACAGGCTCTTCTCATCCGGCCCGTTGCCACGCAGACCCGCCTGCACCAACGAACCTTCAAAGATGACTATCGAGAAGCCCATGATGAACGCCGTCAGCAGCGAGAACAGCGGCAACATTTCATAGCTCTGCCACAGCGGATGCACTTTGTAGCCCGCCGAGATCATCAGTGATCCCATGGAAGACTGGTGCATAGTCGGCAGCAGCGCGCCAAGCGCGATGATAAAGAACATCACCTTGTTCAAACGCTTGAGCGATACCTTCCAGCCCAGACGTTCAAACAATGCAGGAGCAAACTCCAGAGCCATCACACCGATGTAGATGGTCATACAAACCGCCGTCTCGAACAGTACCGAGTTCACGTTGAAGTGACCCGGAATGTAGAAGTACGGCAGGTTCCAGTAACGACCGACGTCGATGGTAATCGACAAGCCACCCAGTGAGTAACCGAACAAACTTGCCAACAGCGCCGGACGCACCAGCGGATGGTATTGTCCACGGTTAAAGACGTATACCGCCCACGCCAGCGCCCAGCCGCCACAGGCGAAACCGGTGCCGATCAGCAGGTCAAACGCAATCCACACGCCCCATGGGAAGCCGCCATTCAGGTCGGAGACAGAGCCCAGACCGAACACCAGACGCTTCACAATCAGGAGCATACAAATGACGATTAACGGTCCAAAAATCATGACCGGTTTACTGATGATTTTGCCGCCCAGCGGTTGTGGATCATGACTCATGATCGTCTCCTCCGTCGTGATGGTCGTTTTTGGTGTTGCGACGAACCAGCACGGTTAAGCCCGCCAGCACGGCCAGTGGTAGCATCATGCCTTTATACAGGGTGTGTTGAATATTTTCGGAACGCGCGCCGGTAGAAAGATCGTCCAGTTTCGGCAAGTCGAGATTTTCATAAGGAACCCCCGTCAGTACCAGAACCTGAGTACCGCCGCCCTCTTTCTCGCCGTACAGATGCGGATAATATTTCGGCACTGTGTGCAGGTAAGTGTCGCCAGATTTCAACGTCTGACGCGGATAGTGGTATTCGCTGCCAGGCTTCAGCGCCAGGCGTTTTTTCGCCTCAGCCATCAGCTCTTCACGCGTACCAAAAATCACCGCGCCCGCCGGACACACTTCTACGCAGCCAGGTAGACCGCCTTTATCGAGACGCTCCACACCTTTCTGGTTACACAGCTCACACTTATGCAGCGCACCAAACGGGTTGTTGTAGTCGTACTTCGGCACATTGTACGGGCAGGCGACCATGCAGTAACGGCAGCCGGTGCACACGTCTTTGTCGTAATGGACAATGCCGGTTTTCGGATCTTTTTTCAGCGCAGAAACCGGGCACACGGAGACACAGTTCGGATCGACGCAGTGCATACACTGTTTCTTAATGTACGCATAGCCATTCTCTTCCTGGTCTTTGTTGACGCCAGTGCCGCTGGTCCACACCTGGATGATGTTATTGGTATACGGCGACAGTTTGTCGTTGTTCGACCACGTCTGTTCCCCTTGCGGGTTACGTTCCGGGAAGTTGATATCCTGACACTTAGTCACACAAGCCTGGCAGCCTACGCACAAGGTCGAGTCATACAACATTCCCAGCGATCCCGGAATTGGCGGGCGGTTTTCAGCAGCCGCATGGCTGACAGACGGCAATGCGCCCGTCAGCAATGCCCCGCAGGAGGCTGCTTTAATAAAATTACGTCTGTTCACGGTTATTCTCCCCGTGAGTCAGCGTTATCTTTCTTTTGCTGACGACCCAGTTCACGCACCGCCATCACGCTGACACCGGCAACCAGCCCAACCACACCGCCAAGCAAACCGATAGCGCCCGCAGAAACGTTGCCGCCCTCTTTAGCGTTAACGTCCGGTTTCTGTGAACGCGGCGTCTGGTTTTCGACGTTGGCAAGCTGATGGATGCCTTTATGGAAGCCGATACCTTCTTCGTTACAGCCGTAGCACGGGTGACCAATCGCCACCGGCCATACACCGCCAACGTCGCAGAATTGCAGTGTGGAGCAGTTACCGTAAGTTTCCGGTCCTTTACAGCCGAGGTGGTACAGGCACCAGCCTTCGCGATGGCCATCATCACCAAACTCTTTGGCGAAACGACCAGCATCGAAGTGCGGGCGACGTTCGCAATGTTCGTGAATCAGACGCCCATAGGCGAAGGTCGGACGGTTTTTGTTATCCAGCTTCGGCGGTTTACCGTAAGTGATGATGTGCGCAACGGTCGCAAGGAAGTTGTGCGGGTTCGGCGGGCAGCCTGGAATGTTGATAACGGTTTTGCCCGGCAGAACTTCTTGCAGGCTGACCGCACCGGTTGGGTTAACCCCAGCAGCGGCGACACCGCCCCACGCGGAGCAGGAACCGATAGCGATAATTGCGGCAGCACCTTCTGCCGCTTTGCGGATGTGATCCACAATCGGCTCACCGGCGACCATGCAGTAAATACCGTTATCTTTTAATGGGATGGAACCATCCACAACCAACACATACTGCCCTTTGTATTTATCGAGCGCGTTATGTTTGTTCTCTTCAACCTGATGGCCGAAAGCGGCGGAGAGCACTTCGTGATATTCCAGAGAGATAGTCTCCAGCACGAGGTTTTCTACCGTTGGATGCGTTGCACGAAGCAGAGATTCCGTACAACCAGTACATTCCTGCGCGCCAATCCAGATAACCGGCGGGCGCTGCGGGTTAGTGACCGATTCGGCCATCTCTGCGGCGGCTTTGCTACTCAACCCCATGGTGGCGGCTAATGCTGCACAAAGCTTCATGAAATCACGGCGATTAATGCCGTGAGAATGGATGAGGGTGTTATCTCCAGTCATTTATAGTTATTCCGTTGCGAAGACCTGGCATATATTTTGCCTCAACCGCAAAATCGATAATGCGATCGATGCGCCATTTACCACACATTTATTATGGTTATCATTGTCATGATACTGCGGCGGGGCGCTAAAACGAAGGGGAAGGAGCATTAGTGTAATTAATTAAAGCAAGATAATACGTATGTTTGATCAATTTTCGAGGCGATAACCAGCCATAAAAAAGCGCAAAGTAGAACAGGAATTATTCTCACGAAAGAAATCCATTACCATCTCTTTATCCAGCCCATAACGCCGCGTCAGAATGCCTGCTTCCCAGGCGCTAAGCTGACGATCGCCGGTCTTTTCATACATCCGGTGCGAGTAGCCTAATACAAAACCGCGTTTATAATCGGCGCAGAATTTCGTCACATTAACCGCACTGTCGGCATGTGTTGCTTTTAATCCCGCCATTAAGCCTTTACCAAAATGGTTATTCATAATTTATCTCCAATCGCTATATATGAATCTATATAGCGATATTTTAGGCAAAGTACGACTTTTACGCACGCTATTTTTTCCTGTATGTGAAAGACGTTATCCAGTAAGAGATAAACGCATCAAGAGAGATATTTGTCGAACCATTTCAGCGTTCTTTGCCAGGCAAGATCGGCGGCAGATTTGTCATAACGGGGAGTGGAATCATTATGGAATCCGTGATTAACCCCCGGATAAATATACGCCTCATAGACCTTATTATTCGCTTTCAACGCTGCCTCATAAGCGGGCCAGCCTTCGTTAATTCGCGTGTCCAGTTCGGCGTAGTGGAGCAGTAAAGGCGCTTCAATTTTCGCCACATCGGCGGCCAGAGCCTGGCGACCATAAAACGGCACCGCGCAGGCCAGTTCCGGATATGCCACCGCTGCCGCGTTCGATACCCCACCGCCATAACAAAATCCGGTTATACCTACCTTGCCAGTGGCTTGCGGATAGCGTTGCATAAACTCAATCGCGGCAAAGAAGTCATTCATCAGTTTGGTTGGATCGACCTGCTGTTGCAGCTCGCGGCCTTTGTCATCGTTCCCGGGATAGCCGCCAACGGAACTTAAACCGTCAGGAGCGAGGGCAATATATCCTGCCTTCGCCACTCGCCGCGCCACATCTTCGATATACGGATTCAGCCCGCGATTCTCATGCACCACCACTACGGCTGGCGTTTTGCTGTTCATCTTCGCAGGTTTCACCAGATAGCCGCGCACCTCACCATGACCATTTGGCGAAGGATACGTGATGTACTCCGCAACAATATCCGGATCGGTAAACTCCACCTGGGTCGCCCATGCGTAATTTGGCCTGAGCAAATCAAACAATGCTAATGCCGTCATCCCGCCCACTGCATACTTCGCCGCAATATTGAGGAACTCACGTTTCGATATTTTCCCGTGAGCGTAATAGTCGTAGTAGTCCAGCAACTCTTGTGGGAAATCTTTAGCGGTCAGACGCGGCATCGTTTCACTCCTCAACTGGTGTTTTTTTAAGCAAAGCATAAGCACGTGTTTTTGCCCAGTTTTTCGTCACACTGTGAGCGATGCTACGGGATCTCCCCTGGCAAATCGCTAGACTAGAAACATCGTTTCGAAATTGAACAGTGGAAAGGAGATGTCATGGTCTGGTTAGCGAATCCCGAGCGTTACGAGCAGATGCAGTACCGCTATTGCGGAAAAAGCGGTTTACGCCTGCCCGCGTTATCGCTCGGTTTGTGGCACAATTTTGGTCACGTCAACGCGCTGGAGTCACAGCGTGCGATCCTGCGTAAAGCCTTTGATTTGGGCATTACGCACTTTGATTTAGCCAACAACTACGGCCCGCCTCCTAGCAGTGCGGAAGAGAACTTTGGCCGTCTGCTGCGGGAAGATTTTGCCGCTTATCGTGACGAGTTAATCATCTCCACCAAAGCTGGCTACGATATGTGGCCCGGCCCGTATGGCTCTGGCGGGTCGCGTAAATACCTGCTCGCCAGCCTCGACCAAAGCCTGAAACGTATGGGGCTGGAGTATGTCGATATCTTTTACTCTCATCGCGTCGATGAAAATACGCCGATGGAAGAAACCGCGTCGGCGCTGGCCCATGCGGTGCAAAGTGGTAAGGCTCTGTATGTCGGGATATCGTCTTACTCGCCAGAGCGAACGCAAAAAATGGTCGAGTTGCTACACGAGTGGAAAATTCCGCTGCTAATTCACCAACCTTCGTACAATTTACTGAACCGCTGGGTGGATAAAAGCGGTCTGCTGGATACCCTGGAAAATAACGGTGTGGGCTGCATTGCCTTCACTCCGCTCGCCCAGGGATTGTTAACCGGAAAATATCTCAACGGTATTCCTGAAGATTCTCGGATGCATCGTGAAGGGCACAAAGTTCGCGGCCTGACGCCGAAAATGCTTACCAACGCCAACCTCAACAGTCTGCGTTTATTAAATGAAATGGCACAGCAGCGTGGTCAATCTATGGCTCAAATGGCATTAAGCTGGTTGCTGAAAGATGATCGAGTGACGTCGGTATTGATTGGTGCCAGCCGTCCGGAGCAACTGGAGGAGAACGTACAGGCGCTAAATAATCTGCTGTTTAGTGCCGAAGAACTGGCGCAGATTGACCAACATATCGCTGATGGCGAGCTAAATCTGTGGCAGGCGTCTTCCGATAAATAACGTGTTAATACCGGGCGCGAGAACCGCGCCCGAATAAGATCAGTGATTATGACGGGTGAGTCGGTCAAGATAGCCCATCACAAATGCAGAGAGCACAAACGTCAGATGGATAATGACGTACCACATCAGTTTGTTATCCGGGACATTTTTCGCATCCATAAAGACGCGCAGTAAGTGAATGGAAGAGATTGCCACAATCGACGCCGCCACTTTATTTTTCAGCGACGTAGCATCCATTTTCCCCAGCCAGTTCAGCTTCTCTTTGTTCTCGGAGATATCTAACTGCGAGACAAAATTCTCATAACCGGAAAACATTACCATCACCAGCAAACCGCCAACCAGCGTCATATCTACCAGCGACAGTAACACGAGGATCAAATCAGATTCCGCTATCGAGAAGATATTCGGCAATACGTGAATAATCTCCTGAAAGAACTTCAGCGCCAGGGCAACCAGCGCCAGCGAAAGGCCAAAGTACACGGGGGCAAGCAGCCAGCGAGAAGCATACATTGCATTTTCAAGAAAACGTTCCATACATTCCTGTCGTGTAGTTAAAACGGGCAACAGTATATCGTAATTGAGTAAACAGCACGCAACAGCAAATCAACATATACGTTAATCCTTTGTCGCATAAATCCGACGTTTAGGGATCTTCCTGGTTACCTTATTAACCAGGAAGCGATTCCATTGTTACCGAAAGGCTCCGGTATCATCACCACTTCGTCAATCCAGGTGTATCAGCCAAGCCCACACTTGCTGGATTATGGCTGCAACGAAAGCGGCGATTCTTAACTACAGCCGTGGTCTGGCGAAACAGGTCGCGGAGAAAGGGATACGTCACTGCGGAAGTGCACGGCGTGTGCGGCGGTGAGCATTTAGGCTGAAAAAATGCCCGGTTGTGAGAAGCGACCGGGCATCATTGTGCTTTTAACTCTTGCCTGATGCGGCGAAAACACCTCATCAGGCCTGCAAACTCATGAAAATTCAAAACGTTGCAATAGATTTTGTAGGCCGGATAAGACGCGCCAGCGTCGCATCAGGCATTGAGCACCGAATGTCGGATGCGGCGTGAACGCCTTATCCGGCCTACAAATTCATGCAAATTCAATATATTGCGATAGAGTCTGTAGGCCTGATAAGCGCAGCGCATCAGGCAATTCTGCGTTACTTCGCTTTGGCAGTTTCTTCGCCAACCAGACCTATCTTCAGGTAACCCGCCTGATGCAGCGTATCCATTACCTTCATCAACGTCTCGTAATCGACGGTTTTGTCTGCGCGGAAGAAGATGGTGGTATCTTTCTTACCTTCGGTTAACGCATTCAGTGCCGTAACCATCGTTTCATCGGTGACAGGATCGTTACCGATGAACATCGAGTTATCCGCCTTCACCGACAGATAAACCGGTTTTTCCGGGCGCGGCTGCGGCGTGCTGGTAGAAGCAGGCAAGTTCACCTTCACATCTACCGTCGCTAACGGTGCCGCCACCATAAAGATAATCAGCAGAACCAACATCACGTCGATAAACGGCGTCACGTTGATGTCGTGCATTTCGCCGTTATCGTCGAGGTTTTCGTTAAGATGCATTGCCATCGGACATTATCCTGCGCGTAATTTTTGTGCGACACGAACCGGATGCGCAGCGGCGCTGGCTTCCAGATCCAGATCACGGCTTTGCAGCAACAGCACCTGCGCTGCGACATCACCCAGCATCGCTTTAAAGCCGCCAATCTGACGTGCGAATACGTTATAGATAACAACCGCCGGAATTGCTGCCACCAGACCGATTGCCGTTGCCAGCAGCGCTTCTGCGATGCCCGGTGCAACAACTGCCAGGTTGGTAGTCTGCGTTTGCGCAATACCGATAAAGCTGTTCATGATGCCCCAGACTGTACCAAACAGCCCCACAAACGGCGAAATCGCGCCGATGGTTGCAAGGTAGCCGTTACCGCGCCCCATTTGACGCCCCACTGCGGCGACCCGACGTTCAAGACGGAAACTGGTGCGCTCTTTAATACCGTCGTTATCGTCGCTGCCTTCTGACAGTTCCAGCTCGTTCTGCGCTTCATTGAGCAAATGCAGACTTAAGCTTTTGCTACCAAAATCAGCGGCGATATCGTTGGCCTGGTTTAAGGAGCGAGCTTCAGCCAGCAGTTGCTGTTCACGCTTCAGGCGACGCTTCTGGTTGAAGAACTCAACGCTCTTGCTGAAGAAGATTGCCCAGGTGACTACGGAGGCCAGAATCAGCCCAATCATCACGCACTTAACGACAATATCGGCGTGCTGATACATACCCCAGACGGAAAGATCCGTCTGCATTAAATTATTACCCACTGTGTATCTCCAGGACGCAAGTCACAAAATCTGCGCACAATAATATCAAAACGACGTCGAATTGATAGTCGTTCTCATTACTATTTGCATACTGCCGTACCTTTGCTTTCTTTTCTTTGCGTTTACGCAGTAAAAAAGTCACCAGCACGCCATTTGCGAAAATTTTCTGCTTTATGCCAATTCTTCAGGATGCGCCCACTATTATTCATGCTAGTTTAGACATCCAGACGTATAAAAACAGGAATCCCAACATGGCAAACAAACAACTTGATACTCAACTGGTCAATGCAGGACGCAGCAAAAAATATACCCTTGGCGCGGTAAATAGCGTGATTCAGCGCGCCTCTTCGCTGGTCTTTGATAGTGTGGAAGCAAAAAAACACGCGACGCGTAATCGTGCCAATGGTGAATTATTCTATGGCCGCCGCGGAACGTTAACGCACTTCTCATTGCAAGAAGCGATGTGTGAACTGGAAGGTGGCGCAGGCTGCGTGCTGTTTCCTTGCGGGGCGGCAGCCGTTGCCAATTCCATTCTCGCGTTTGTCGAACAAGGCGATCATGTGTTGATGACCAACACAGCCTACGAACCGAGTCAGGATTTTTGTAGCAAAATCCTCAGCAAATTGGGCGTAACGACATCGTGGTTTGATCCGCTGATTGGCGCGAATATCGTTAAACATCTGCGGCCAAATACCAAAGTGGTATTTCTGGAATCGCCAGGTTCCATCACTATGGAAGTGCATGATGTTCCGGCGATTGTCGCCGCCGTGCGCAGCGTGGTGCCGGACGCCATCATTATGATTGATAACACCTGGGCTGCCGGAGTGCTGTTCAAAGCCCTCGATTTTGGTATCGATATTTCCATTCAGGCCGCCACCAAATATCTTGTGGGTCACTCAGATGCGATGATCGGCACCGCGGTGTGCAATGCCCGTTGTTGGGAGCAACTGCGGGAGAACTCTTATCTGATGGGGCAGATGGTCGATGCCGATACCGCCTATATGACCAGCCGTGGCTTGCGCACTTTAGGCGTGCGTCTGCGCCAGCATCATGAAAGCAGTCTGAAAGTTGCGGAATGGCTGGCAGCGCATCCGCTGGTTGAGCGGGTTAACCACCCTGCTCTGCCGGAAAGTAAAGGCCATGAGTTCTGGAAACGAGACTTTACAGGTAGCAGCGGACTATTTTCCTTTGTGCTGAAGAAAAAACTCAACGACGAAGAACTGGCGAACTATCTGGATAACTTCAGTTTATTTAGCATGGCCTACTCGTGGGGCGGCTATGAATCGTTGATCCTTGCGAATCAGCCGGAACATATCGCAGCCATCCGCCCACAAGGAAAGATTGATTTCAGCGGCACGTTGATTCGCCTGCATATTGGTCTGGAAAACGTCGACGATCTGATTGCCGATCTGGACGCGGGCTTTGCACGAATTGTGTAACATTGCCAAATTTGGACAATTTTGCAGACATTTAATTGTGATTAGTCTTAAATTGTTGCGTCCGGGATCAAGGCGTCCCGGACGATTCAGGAGTACAATAGGCAAATAAAGGCTTAAACGCTGTTCCACAGGAAAGTCCATGGCTGTTATTCAAGACATTATCGCTGCGCTCTGGCAACACGACTTTGCCGCGCTGGCGGACCCTCATATTGTTAGCGTTGTTTACTTTGTCATGTTTGCCACGCTGTTTTTAGAAAACGGCCTGTTGCCCGCCTCGTTTTTGCCAGGCGACAGCTTGTTAATACTGGCTGGCGCACTGATTGCCCAGGGGGTTATGGATTTTCTGCCAACAATCGCGATTCTGACTGCCGCAGCCAGTCTGGGCTGCTGGTTAAGTTATATTCAGGGACGTTGGTTAGGTAATACCAAAACGGTGAAAGGCTGGCTGGCGCAGCTTCCGGCTAAATATCATCAACGCGCCACCTGTATGTTTGACCGCCACGGTTTGCTGGCTCTGCTGGCTGGGCGTTTTCTCGCATTTGTCCGCACGCTGCTGCCAACAATGGCGGGGATTTCCGGTCTGCCAAACCGTCGCTTCCAGTTTTTCAACTGGCTAAGTGGACTGCTGTGGGTCAGCGTGGTGACCAGTTTTGGTTACGCCTTAAGCATGATCCCGTTCGTTAAACGCCATGAAGATCAGGTGATGACGTTTCTGATGATCCTGCCAATTGCCCTGTTAACCGCAGGCCTGTTAGGCACGCTGTTTGTGGTAATTAAAAAAAAATACGGTAACGCCTGACATTTTCCTCTGTTCCCGGCAGCAATGCCGGGAACGCATTTAACTCCCCTGCATCGCCCGCATTCTTGCTGCATCTTCACCCGGCGTCACACCGAAGTAACGTTTAAATTCGCGGCTGAACTGTGATGCACTTTCATAACCTACACGCATCGCTGCCGCACTGGCTTTCATGCCATCGTGGATGATCATCATTCGCGCCTTATGCAGCCGGTAGTTCTTCAAATACTGCAAAGGCGAGGTGCTGGTGACAGATTTAAAATTATGATGGAAGGCAGAAACACTCATATTGGCTTCTGCCGCGAGTTGCTCGACGCTTAGATTTTCGGTGTACTTATTCTCAATACGTTTCAGCACGCGGCTAATCAGACTGAAATGCGTCTGGCGACTGACCAGCGCCAGTAATGCTCCGCCGCAAGGTCCGGTCAGCACGTAGTAAAGAATTTCGCGGATGATCTGCTTGCCGAGAATGCGCGCATCCAGCGGTCGCTCCATCACATCCAGTAACCGCTCCGCCGCACATAAAATCTCTTCTGACAGCGTGGCGGAGTTTATGCCGCTGGCTGCCATCGACGGTTGAAAATGTTCATCCTCGCCAATGTCCATCAACAGTTCCTGTAACTGCAAAATATCAACATTGAGACGTAAGCCCGCTAATGGCACCTCCGGCGTAGCGTAAGTTTCGCACTCAAAGGGTAATGGCACCGTCAGTAGCAGATATTCATTGGCATCATAACGAAACACTCGTTCATTGATATAACCGATTTTATGCCCGGAAAAGAGAATTATGATGCCTGGCTCGTACATTACCGGCGTACGTGCCCCGGGATTCTCACCAAACAGCAAGCGCACATCAGGCAACAGTTCTGACAAACTATTTTCTTTATTTTTCAGATTATTAATTTTATCCGTCAGCAGTCGGCAAATCTCTTCACGTTTCATATCGTGTAATTTCTTAGGATTAATGCGGCAATTTGATTGTGCGCAATTTTGTACTATTTCTCCAGCACTCTGGAGAAATAGGCAAGACATTGGCAGAAATGAGCATTGAGAGCCACGGCGCTGGCGACCACAATGACAAACATCAGGCAGACTGATCTCTGCCCTCATATTGGCCCAGCAAAGAGAGCAAGTAATGAATAACTTTAATCTGCATACCCCAACCCGCATTCTGTTTGGTAAAGGCGCTATCGCCGGTTTACGCGAGCAAATCCCTCACGATGCCCGCATATTGATTACTTACGGCGGCGGTAGCGTTAAAAAAACCGGCGTTCTGGATCAAGTACTGGATTCCCTGAAAGGCATGGACGTGCTGGAGTTTGGCGGTATCGAGCCAAACCCGACTTATGAAACGCTGATGAACGCCGTGAAACTGGTTCGCGAACAGAAAGTGACTTTCCTGCTGGCGGTTGGTGGCGGTTCCGTACTGGACGGCACCAAGTTTATCGCCGCAGCAGCAAATTATCCTGAGAATGTCGATCCGTGGCACATCCTGCAAACGGGTGGTAAAGAGATTAAAAGTGCCATCCCAATGGGCTGCGTGCTGACGCTGCCAGCGACCGGTTCAGAATCCAACGCAGGTGCGGTGATCTCTCGCAAAACCACCGGTGACAAACAGGCGTTTCATTCTGCCCACGTTCAGCCGGTATTTGCCGTGCTCGATCCGGTTTATACCTACACCCTGCCGCCGCGCCAGGTGGCTAATGGCGTAGTGGACGCCTTTGTACACACCGTAGAACAGTATGTTACCAAACCGGTTGATGCCAAAATTCAGGATCGCTTCGCAGAAGGTATTTTGCTGACGCTTCTCGAAGATGGCCCGAAAGCCCTGAAAGAGCCAGAAAACTACGATGTGCGCGCGAACGTCATGTGGGCAGCGACTCAGGCACTGAACGGTTTGATTGGCGCGGGCGTACCGCAGGACTGGGCAACGCATATGCTGGGCCACGAACTGACTGCTATGCACGGCCTGGATCACGCGCAAACGCTGGCTATCGTCCTGCCTGCGCTATGGAATGAAAAACGCGACACCAAGCGCGCGAAACTGCTGCAATACGCTGAACGTGTCTGGAACATCACCGAAGGTTCCGATGACGAGCGTATTGACGCCGCAATTGCCGCTACCCGCAATTTCTTCGAGCAATTAGGCGTGCCGACGCGCCTGTCCGACTACGGTCTGGACGGCAGTTCTATCCCGGCATTACTGAAGAAGCTGGAAGAACACGGCATGACCCAACTGGGCGAAAATCATGATATTACGCTGGATGTCAGCCGTCGCATTTACGAAGCAGCCCGTTAAGCTTTTTCCTCCTCACACTTTCGTTTTTGGGTATTTCGTCCAGACTTAAGTTCACAACACCTCACCGGAGCCTGCTCCGGTGAGTTCATATAAGGAGGAACATATGACTAATCCAACCGTTATTAAGCTACAGGATGGCAATGTCATGCCCCAGTTGGGACTGGGCGTCTGGCAAGCAAGTAATGAGGAGGTAATCACCGCGATTCAAAAAGCCCTGGAAGTGGGATATCGCTCGATTGATACCGCCGCGGCCTATAAAAACGAAGAAGGCGTCGGCAAGGCACTGAAAAATGCCGCACTTGCCAGAGAAGAGTTGTTCATCACTACCAAACTGTGGAACGACGACCACAAGCGTCCCCGTGAAGCCCTGCTGGACAGCCTGAAAAAACTCCAGCTTGATTATATCGATCTCTACTTAATGCACTGGCCCGTTCCCGCTATCGACCATTATGTCGAAGCATGGAAGGGAATGATCGAGCTGCAAAAAGAGGGGTTAATCAAAAGCATCGGCGTCTGTAACTTCCAGATCCACCATTTGCAACGTCTGATTGATGAAACTGGCGTGCCCCCCGTGATTAATCAGATCGAACTTCATCCGCTGATGCAGCAACGCCAGCTTCACGCCTGGAACGCTACGCACAAAATTCAGACCGAATCCTGGAGCCCGTTAGCGCAAGGCGGAAAAGGTGTCTTTGACCAGAAAATCATTCGCGATCTGGCGGATAAATACGGCAAAACTCCAGCACAGATTGTCATCCGCTGGCATCTGGATAACGGCCTGGTGGTGATCCCAAAATCAGTCACACCTTCACGCATTGCCGAAAACTTTAATGTCTGGGATTTCCGTCTCGACAAAGACGAACTTGGTGAAATCGCGAAACTCGATCAAGGTAAACGCCTCGGTCCCGATCCCGACCAGTTCGGCGGCTAACGCACAAATTCTCCCGGTGGCGGTAATGTTCCGCTACCGGACTTTTCAGAAATCATTTATTCCCCTCGCCTCCCGCCCGTTGTTACTCTCCTCCGTTCAGAAATGCCACATTTAAGGACATCATCATGCGGAGCTGGAAGCTCTTAAAGCAACAATGCATCTACAATATGGATAAACGCGACGGTGAGGTAAAAAACAGATGAGACAAATACTTCTTCTGTTTTTGGCTGTTTTTGCAAGCTTCACGACTCAGGCACAATCACCATCGCTAACCGCTGAACAAACAGTTCGCCTGATTTATCAAAACTATAAATCGGATGCCAGTGCGCCTTATTTCGGTGCAACAGGAGAGCAGGCAATAACATCTGAACGCATACAAAAGGTGCTAACCCTGAATGATAATCTCACTCTACCGGGCAATATTGGCTGGCTGGATTACGATCCGATTTGTGACTGTCAGGATTTTGGCGATCTGGTGTTAGAAAGCGTAGCGATTACCCAAATAGACGCCGACCACGCGGATGCCGTTGTGCGCTTTCGTGCCTTCAAAGACGATAAAGAAAAGACCACACAAACGCTGAAAATGGTGGCCGAAAATGATCGCTGGGTCATTGACGATATTGCCAGCAATCATGGTAGCGTCTGGCAGGCAGTTAATAGCGAGAATGAAAAAATCCTGGCAACGCTGGCATCGCTGCAAAAAGAACAGCCAGAAGCTTTTGTCAGTGAACTATTTGAGCATATTGCCGATTATAGCTGGCCCTGGACGTGGGTTGTTTCCGACACTTATCGTCAGGCCGTTAATGCCTTCTATAAAACTACCTTCAAAACTGACAGCAACCCCGATGAAGATATGCAAATCGAGCGGCAATTTATTTACGATAATCCGATCTGTTTTGGCGAAGAAACGCTATTTTCTCGCATTAATGAAATCCGTGTACTGGAGAAAACCGCTGATTCCGCCCGCATCCATGTTCGTATTGCGCTGACCAATGGCAACAGCGAAGAGCAGGATTTGGTTTTACAGCGGCGCGAAGGGCTGTGGGAAATTGCAGATTTCATCCGTCCGGATAGCGGAAGTTTGCTTAAACAGATTGAAGCGAAGACTGCGGCCAGATTAAAGCAGTGAGTTGAATAGGAATAATAAATAAAAGGGAACACTATATGAAAACGATTTTCACCGTGGGAGCTGTTGTTCTGGCGACCAGCTTACTAAGTGGCTGCGTCAATGAACAAAAGGTCAGTCAACTGGCGGGTAATGTACAAACATTAAATGCCAAAATCGCCCGACTTGAGCAGGATATAAAAGCATTACGCCCGCAGATCTACGCCGCCAAATCCGAAGCTAACAGAGCCAATACACGCCTTGATGCGCAAGACTATTTTGATTGCCTGCGCTGCTTGCGTATGTATGCGGAATGATAAAAATATCCCCGGTAGCAATTCTGCTACCGGGGATAATTAACTTAACGACCAACAGCCACTTTTGGGCGTTTCTTCGCCCCTGCATTCACCGGGCGAGATTGCGCGGGCGGCGCTTTCTTTGCTCCGGCAGGTGTCTGGCGCTGGGTCGCCATTGGCGTATGTTTGGTCAACGCCGGACGGGTATTGCGGTTCTGGCGACGGGCCTCGCGCATCTCTTCAATGGTTGGCGCTGGCACTAAGCAATCGCGACGACTGCCAATCAGATGCTTTTTACCCATCGCTTCCAACGCCTGGCGGATTAACGGCCAGTTTGCCGGATCGTGGTAACGCAATAACGCTTTATGCAAACGTCGCTGCTTGTCGCCCTTCGGTACGAAGACGTCTTCGCTCTTATAACCAATCTTCGCCAGCGGGTTTTTGCCGGTGTAATACATGGTGGTCGAGTTAGCCAACGGCGACGGATAGAAGTTCTGCACCTGGTCGAGACGGAAGCGGTGTTTTTTCAGCCACAGCGCCAGGTTCACCATATCTTCATCACGCGTACCGGGGTGTGCGGAGATGAAATACGGGATCAGATACTGCTCTTTGCCTGCCTGTTTCGAGTAGGTGTCGAACAGCTCTTTAAAGCGGTCATAGCTACCCATGCCCGGCTTCATCATCTTCGACAGTGGCCCTTCTTCGGTATGTTCCGGCGCAATCTTCAGATAACCACCGACGTGATGGGTCGCCAGCTCTTTGATGTAGCGCGGATCTTCTACGGCGATGTCATAGCGCACGCCGGAGGCGATCAGGATCTTTTTAATGCCTTTCAGATCGCGGGCACGGCGATAGAGATTGATCGTCGGCTCGTGGTTAGTGTCCATATGCGGACAAATATCCGGATACACACACGACAAGCGGCGGCAGGTCTGCTCGGCGCGTGGCGATTTGCAGCGCAACATATACATGTTGGCCGTTGGCCCGCCGAGATCGGAAATCACGCCCGTAAAGCCCGGAACGGTATCGCGGATCGCTTCAATCTCATTAATGATCGAGTCTTCCGAACGGCTCTGAATAATGCGCCCTTCATGCTCGGTAATAGAACAGAAAGAACAGCCGCCAAAGCAGCCACGCATAATATTGACCGAGAAACGGATCATTTCGTAAGCCGGAATACGGGCATTACCGTAAGCCGGATGCGGCACGCGCTTGTACGGCAACGCAAAGACGCTGTCCATCTCTTCGGTAGAAAGCGGAATGGCTGGCGGGTTGATCCACACATAGCGGTCGCCATGTTTTTGCATCAGCGCACGAGCGCAGCCTGGGTTGGTTTCGTGGTGCAGAATACGCGAAGCATGTGCGTACAGCACTTTATCGCCCTTCACTTTCTCGAATGAAGGCAACAACACGTAGGTTTTTTCCCACGGTTTCGGACGCGGCGGCTGCACAGTAACGACTTTCGCTTCCTGTTTTTTCGGTGTCACCAGTTTGTTATCCGCGCACGGCAAATCTTCACCATACGGATGCGGAATCGGGTCAATTTTCCCGGGAGTGTCGAGACGAGTAGAATCCACGCCACTCCAGCCAGGTAGCGCTTCTTTCACGATAATCGCGGTATTACGTACATCGCGGATTTCACTAATCGGCTCGCCCATCGCCAGACGATGCGCCACTTCCACCAGCGGACGCTCACCGTTACCGAACATCAGCATGTCGGCTTTGGAATCTACCAGCACCGAACGGCGCACGGTGTCAGACCAGTAATCATAATGCGCGGTACGACGCAGGCTGGCCTCGATACCACCGAGGATCACCGGTACATCTTTCCATGCTTCCTTACAACGCTGGGTATAAACCAGTGTCGCGCGATCCGGACGCTTACCCGCGACATTATCCGGGGTGTAGGCATCGTCATGGCGTAAACGACGATCGGCAGTGTAACGGTTGATCATCGAGTCCATGTTGCCTGCGGTCACGCCGAAAAACAGATTCGGTTTGCCCAGACGCATAAAATCATCTTTGCTGCTCCAGTCCGGCTGGGCGATGATCCCGACACGAAAGCCTTGCGCTTCCAGCATACGACCGCAAATCGCCATCCCGAAGCTCGGGTGATCAACATACGCGTCGCCAGTAACCAAAATGATGTCGCAGCTATCCCAGCCAAGTTGATCCATCTCTTCACGAGACATCGGCAAAAACGGTGCCGGTCCAAAACAGGCGGCCCAGTACTGCGGCCAGGAGAACAGGTCGCGATCCGGTTGGATCAGGGAGATAGAGCTCATTTTGCTTCCAGAAATGGTAAAAAAATAATCAAAGGCCGGGGATTATAAGCCGGAACGAAAGAGAAATCGAAAGGTATTCCATACTCGCCCTTCTCGGGCGAGTATGGAGATTAAGGCACCGGATTAACCAACAGTTGCCCGATGGAACCGCGATCCGCCATTTCCAGTGTCTGGCTATTAAAGTAGAACGGGAAGTGCGCCCAGGAAGGCTGACCGAAATAGACAAGCAGTTCCACTTGCCCATCAACCCATACGGTGTCTTTCCAGCCTCTGTCTTCCGGGAATGGCATCGCACCGTTCACGTTACGGATCTGGAACATCACGCCTTCAATATGGAATGATTGCGGCTCATCTGCCCGCACCGTCCAGCGTTCCCACGTACCTTGCTGCGCGGTGACATCAATACGATTGACGTCCCACAACTGCCCGTTGATGCCAGGATCGTCACCCAGGCTAATATCACGGCTGCGAATCGGAGAGCCGGCCATTATTTCGGTCGGTAACAAACGCATCGGCAGGCTGTCTGTCACCAGCGGCAGAAGACCGGTCGGGCGCAGCGTCAGCACCAGCGTGGAAACCAGAATGCTGGATGGCTCAAAGAAGCCACGAATACGATCAACAATGCTCGCCGCTTCACCACAGGTGATCGACACTTCATCACCGTTGCTCATATCCACCAGAATCTCACGACGCTCGCCCGGTGCCAGCGAAAGCTGTTTCACCGACACGGGTGCAGGCAGGAACCCCTGGTCGCCAGAAATCACGTGCAACGGACGTCCGTCACTCATCTGTAATTGATAACGACGGGAGTTCGACGCGTTCAATAAACGCAGGCGCACCCAACCGCGCGAAACTTCAACATACGGGCTTTGTACGCCATTGACCAGTAGCGTATCGCCAACAAAACCGCCGCTTCCCGGCTCGTTGTATTCCGGCGTGCCAAAGTTATCCAGCCGTTTATCCTGGATAATGACCGGAAAATCATCCACTCCATAATGATTAGGGATTGGCAGCGACTTGCTGACTTCATCTTCCACCAGCCACATCCCGGCAAGGCCGTTATAAACCTGCTGTGCCGTGCGGTTCGGTGTGTTGGCGTGATACCACAGGGTCGCGGCGCTCTGACGAATTGGCAGCACAGGTGCCCAGTCAGCATTTGGCGACATCATGCGTGCAGGCCCCCCCATCAGCGGGCCTGGCACCTGTAGCCCGGCGACTGTCATTGAGACATTTTCTGTCAGTCGGTTGCTGTAAATCAGCTTAACATCATCGCCCTTCCAGACGCGGATAGTCGGCCCAAGGTAGCGACCATTGATACCCCAAACCGACGCGCGCGTTCCTGGCGTAAATGACCAGTGCGCACGTTGTACTGTCATAAACAGCGGTTGCCCACGGCGAGATTCAAGCAGCGGCGGAACGGGCAGCGGTTGCTGTTGCCCGGCTGCGCTTGCCTTCAGGGGGACTGCTCCTGCACACAGTGCAATCCCCGATGCCTGAATGAACTGACGCCGACTGAGTGACATATTTGCTCCATGTAAAACTGGCTAAAGTAATACCGTGCAGGAAAACATTCCCGCAAAAACAGACTGCCGACTTAAACTTTTCCGGCGGCTTCGCGCTCTGCGACTTCTTTATCGAGCTCGGCTATTTTTTGTTCCATTATCGAACGACAATGGGCAGCCAGCTCGCGAACCTGATCTTTACCATATTGACTGACGTCAATTGGCGGCAGCATTTCTACGATCACTAAACCATTATTCAGTCGGTTAAGATTAATCTTATTCGAAGTTGTGGAAACACACACGGGAATAATGGGGACGCCTGCCGCAATCGCCGCATGAAATGCCCCTGTTTTAAACGGCAGCAGGCCACGACCACGGCTGCGCGTTCCTTCCGGGAACATCCAGATGGAAATACGGCGTTTTTTGAAGTGATTCACCACTTCCGCGATAGTGCCGTGCGCTTTAGTACGATTGTTTCTGTCGATCAATAAGTTGCCAGTTAACCAGTACAACTGACCAAAAAAGGGGATCCACAGCAAACTCTTTTTACCCACAGTGACTGTCGGTGGCTGCACGATATTCGATGCCGTCACCATGTCATAGTTGTTCTGGTGGTTAGCGATATAGATAGCATTACCATAACTTTCAGCATCAGCGGGTTTGCGACACTCAACTTTAAGGCCGAACAGCGGTGCAAGACGACCAAACATATGCCCAAAGGTGGCCACATGCTTCGGATTTCTCGGGCTGAACAGACAGTAAATGGAGCCGAAAACACAGACTAACAAGCTGTAAATCACGGTAATAATAAGACGAAAGATATATAGCATAACACCCTCTGAAGATCTGAGAGACTGGCATTGTACGTCACCTGAAATCAGGTTAGGGCATTGTTAAAAGCCGCTCTCTGGAAAAGCGTATTGTTAATCGCAACGCATGAATAAACAACGGTTTCAAGGGAATTTTTATCGTTTCCTGGGGCTGATTACGCTGCCGGATGACGACTTAACGTTCCATCCGGCAGTCCTTGCAAACGGGAGAAAGCCCCCTCCGGCATATTACTCTTCGCTATCGCTGCTGCTGGCGCGGAGAGGCGAATCAATCTCGACACGGTCGATACGCTGCAAACCACGCATCAAGGTGCCGCGACGGCCACGCTCACCGGTAACTTTCAGCAATTCTTCCGGGCGCAGTTTGATTTTGCGTTTCCCGACATGAATGGTCAGGGTACTTTGCGGCGGCAGTACATACAGGTGTGCCAAACCATCCTCGCCCCGCGCGGCTTCTGCCGACGGAATGTTGATGATCTTGTTGCCTTTACCCTTCGACAGTTGCGGAAGCTCGCTTACCGGGAACATCAACATGCGGCCTGCCTGAGTGATTGCCAGCAACATATCAGAAGCATCTTCAATGACTACCGGCGGCATGACATGCGCATTTTCCGGTAAGGTGATCAATGCTTTACCCGCACGATTACGCGCCACCAGATCGTTAAAGGTGCAGACAAAACCGTAACCCGCATCGGAAGCCATCAACAGTTTCTGATCGTCGCTTTCCATCAGCATATGGTCAACGGTAGCACCTGGCGGCAACGTCAGTTTGCCAGTAAGCGGTTCGCCCTGACCACGCGCCGACGGCAGCGTAATTGGGTCGATGGCATAGCTGCGTCCGGTAGAATCAACAAACACCACTGGCTGGTTGCTCTTGCCTTTCACCGCAGCTTTAAAGCTGTCACCCGCTTTGTAGTTCAAACCTGGGGCGTCAATGTCGTGGCCTTTAGCGCTACGCACCCAGCCCATCTGCGACAGCACGATGGTAACGGGTTCAGACGGCAGCATGTCGTGCTCACTCATTGCTTTCGCTTCTTCGCGTTCCTGCAACGGTGAACGGCGATCGTCACCATATGCTTGCGCATCGGCCTGCAACTCTTTCTTCAGCAGATTATTCATCTTGCGCTCGGAAGCCAGAATGCTCTGCAACTGGTCACGCTCTTTTTCCAGCTCGTTCTGCTCACCGCGAATCTTCATCTCTTCCAGTTTGGCGAGATGACGCAGTTTCAATTCGAGGATCGCTTCCGCCTGGGTTTCCGTGAGGCCAAAACGCGACATCAGCGCCGGTTTCGGTTCATCTTCATTACGAATGATCTCAATCACTTCGTCGATATTGAGAAACGCCACCAGCAAACCTTCCAGGATATGCAGGCGCTTGAGGACTTTCTCCAGACGATAGTTCAAACGGCGGCGCACGGTATCGCGACGGAATACCAGCCATTCGGAGAGGATTTCCAGCAGGTTTTTCACCGCCGGACGCCCATCCAGACCAATCATATTAAGGTTAATGCGATAGCTCTTTTCCAGATCGGTGGTGGCGAAGAGGTGATTCATCACCTGATCCATATCCACGCGATTAGAGCGCGGCACAATCACCAGACGGGTCGGGTTCTCGTGGTCGGATTCATCGCGTAGATCGTCAACCATTGGCAGCTTTTTGTTACGCATTTGCGCAGCAATTTGCTCCAGTACGCGCGCACCAGAAACCTGATGCGGTAAGGCACTGATGACCACCGCGCCATCTTCTTTCTTCCACACTGCGCGCATACGCACAGAACCACGACCATTTTCGTAGATTTTGCGGATCTCCGCCCGGGAGGTGATGATTTCCGCTTCGGTCGGGTAATCCGGCCCCTGCACAATATCCAGTAACTGATCGAGCGTGGTTTTCGGCTGGTCGATTAAGGCGATTGCTGCCTGTGCGACTTCGCGCAGGTTATGTGGCGGAATGTCCGTTGCCATCCCGACAGCAATACCGGTGGTGCCGTTAAGCAAAATATTCGGCAGGCGGGCAGGCAGCATTTTCGGCTCCTGCAAGGTGCCGTCGAAATTTGGCACCCAATCCGCCGTCCCTTGCCCCAGCTCGCTCAATAACAGCTCGGAATATTTCGACAGACGGGATTCGGTGTAACGCATTGCCGCGAACGATTTCGGATCGTCCGGCGCGCCCCAGTTCCCCTGACCATCAACCAGCGGATAACGGTAAGAAAACGGCTGCGCCATCAGAACCATCGCTTCATAGCAGGCGCTGTCGCCGTGCGGATGGTACTTACCCAGTACGTCACCGACGGTACGGGCCGACTTTTTAAATTTGGCGGTAGCATTCAGACCCAGCTCAGACATCGCATACACAATGCGGCGCTGAACGGGTTTCAGACCATCACCAATAAACGGCAACGCACGATCCATGATGACGTACATGGAGTAGTTTAAGTAGGCGTTTTCCGTAAATTCATGTAGCGCAAGGCGCTCTGCCATATCGCTCATTAATTCTGATTCCTCAACTTATTCGCCAGCCTTCAAAGGGGCAATATTGCCGGAGATACTACATTATCTGTCGCGTCGAGTCACAGGAGATCAGCGTGAATAGCGCCGCCGGACGTGCTCCGACGGCGATAAAGGCATCAATGTGCCTTGATATACAACTCTTTGCTGTAGACATAATCCTGGGGATTATGCAGCGGGAAACCGCCAACGTAAGGTTTAAGCAATTTGATCAGCGGCTGATAGTAGATGGGAATGAGCGGTGCCTGCTGATTAATGATCATCTCTGCCTGCTGATACAACGCATTACGCTTTGTCGCGTCAGTGGTCTGCGCCGCCTGATTTAGCAACGCGTCATACTGCGCATTTTTCCAGTGACCGACATTCTCTTCACTATCGCTTTTGAGCGTGTTCAGGAAAGTGGAAGCATCATTGTACGTCGCATCCCACGACTGCCGCGATAGCATGAAATCACCGGCTCGCCGGGTATCAAGATAGGTTTTCCACTCCATCGTGCGCAGCGTCACCTGTGCACCAAGCCATTTTTTCCATTCGGAAGACAACGCAATTGCCGTTTTTTCATGCAAATCATACTTGTTGTAGAACAGTTCAAAGCGTAGCGGATGAGAAGCATCGTACCCCGCTTGTTTGAGCAAGGCTTTTGCCGTCGCCACGCGCTCACTCATCGGCTTTTGCAGTTCATCAAACGTCGTCGCGTTAAAGCCTTCTACCTCTGGCGGCGTCAACGTGGTTGCAGGCGTTCGCAACCCGAGTATCTTTTGCGCAATTAACGGCCTGTCGACCGTCAGATATAGCGCCCGCCGGACACGAACATCGTCAAACGGTGGTTTCTGGATATTGAAATTGTAATATTCACTGTTCAGACGCGGGATAATTTGCAACTCACCAGGCAGTGATTTTTCAATAGCAGGAATTTGTTGTGCCGGAACCCAGGTGAGATCGACTTCACCCGCACGATAGCGGTTATAGCCGGTGACTGAATTATCCAGTGCCAGATACTCAACCTGCTGCAATACCGTATGTTGTGCATCGCGGTACTTTGGATTTTTGCGTGCGGTAATCTTTTCGTTAACCACCCATTTATCAAGCACAAAAGCACCGTTGTAAACCATATGCTCTGGCTTACTCCAGCTATCGCCATACTTCGCAATCATATGATGCGGAACCGGAAACAGCGTCGGCCAGGCTAGCATTGTCGTAAACCACGGTACGGGCTGCTCAAGCGTGACTTCAAAAGTGCGGTCATCCGTCGCTTTCACGCCTAACGATGAGACATCCGATTTTCCCGCCGCGATAGCCGCTGCATTTTTAATATGCGCCTGCGCCAGATAGCCAGCAAAAGGGCTTGCCGTTTTGGGATCAACCGCGCGCTGCCAGCCGAGGACAAAATCCTGCGCTGTCAGAGGCTGACCATCAGACCACTGTAAGCCGTTGCGTAAATGGAAAATATAGCGTTTGCCGCCATCTGACACTTCCCAGGATTCAGCCTGGGCAGGTTGCACTTTACCTTCGCCGTCCATCCATACCAGACCTTCAAACAGATCCAGCACAATCTGCGCGGCGGTATTCTCCTCAACCTTTTGCGGGTCAAGCGTGCCGGGGTCGCTATGATTGTTGTAACGAAAGAGCTGTTGCGGGGCGAGCGGTGTGTTGGCGGGAACGTCAGCAGCATAGAGAGGAGCCGCACTTACCAGGCTGACCAGCCATAATAAATTTCGCGTATACATGGTATTCCTTACCGGAGAAATTATAAGCCTGACAACAATACGCCAGTGGCATTGTTAGCTCAAACTTATCGCGAGTGATTTGGCTCACACTCCGGAAAAGATCCCCCTTCACATTAACGGCACATAAATATCCGTTTCCAGCCGCTTCTCTGACATCCCTTCGGCCAGGTTGGTGTAGTGAAACAATATCGGTGCGTTACGCATTTTCTCGCCGCTATCAGGAAGCCAACGGCGAATGATGGCCCGGATAGTGTGAGATATGTTATCCAGGTCGCCAGAATGACGGGCAACCGCATAACGCCCTGCGGTGAGTTCGCCATTACTCACACCATAACGATTCTCCGGAACAGGCTCGTTAACGCTGCCGCAAATATCAAAGCGAAACGCGTCTGGCGCAGTGGTGGCAGGATCGTCCCAGGCGACGCCAAAAGTCTGGCTTTGGTTAACGGGAGATAACCCCGTGTCTTTGCGCCACATGATAAATTTCGCCACGCTGTAGTTGAGCAACTCAGGGCTACAGCGATGCGGCAACATCGCCACGCGGGTTGATGGGAAATCGATAATATTTACGTCCAGTGCACGGTTTTTCATGTTGCTCCCTGCGAAATTATTCCCGGGAACGCGTCCCGGGAGCAGTAACAATTACGGATTGACTTTACTGATCTGTTTCACGTCAATCTCAACAGAGTTCCAGTCTTTATCCACTTCCCCCTGAATCTCAACCGTATCTTTCGGCGTAACTGTCACGCCGTTCCAGCGTTTGTGGTCGATATCGACATTGATGGTGCCGCTGGCATCTTTGAACACATACAGATCGTCAGAGATGCGCTCAACGATATTGCCACGCAGAGTTACCCAGGTGTCGTCACGCAAAGATTTCGCGTTTTCTACGTTAGTTACGCTGCCGTTCGGCCCCTGGAATCCTCCGGTTTGACTTTGTGTTGCCGATGGGCCAGAAAAGCCCCCCTGCTCTGCTGCCATAACCGGTGCGCTACACAAGGCCATTACTGCAATTACTGCTGCGAATTTTTTCATGTTTGTTACTCCCTTTGATGTCTGTTTCCAGGCATTAAACAAGATAGTCCTTAACAACTTCTTAAGGAAAAAAAAGAAAATTTAGTACTGTACAGAGCGCGTTACAACACGGTTTACTGACAACGAATACAGCTATCGCAGGGATGAAAAGATGCGAATTTTACTGATAGAAGATGACATGCTGATTGGTGACGGCATCAAAACAGGTCTTAGTAAGATGGGCTTTAGTGTTGACTGGTTTACGGAAGGTCGTCAGGGAAAAGAGGCGCTTTATAGCGCACCTTATGACGCGGTGATCCTTGATCTCACCTTACCGGGAATGGATGGCCGCGATATTTTGCGCGAGTGGCGGGATAAAGGTCAGCGTGAGCCGGTACTGATCCTGACCGCGCGCGACGCACTGGCCGAACGCGTGGAAGGTTTGCGTCTGGGGGCCGACGATTATCTGTGTAAACCTTTTGCATTGATAGAAGTCGCCGCCAGGCTGGAAGCGCTGATGCGGCGAAGCAACGGCCAGGCCAGCAACGAGCTACATCACGGCAACGTCATGCTCGACCCGGGCAAACGGATCGCCACCCTGGCAGGTGAATCCTTAACACTCAAGCCAAAAGAATTTGCCCTGCTGGAATTACTGATGCGTAACGCTGGTCGTGTTCTACCACGCAAACTGATTGAAGAAAAACTGTATACCTGGGACGAAGAGGTCACCAGCAATGCCGTCGAAGTACATGTGCATCATCTGCGACGCAAACTCGGCAGTGACTTTATTCGCACCGTTCACGGTATTGGCTACACATTAGGTGAGAAATGAAATTTACCCAACGCCTTAGTCTGCGAGTCAGGCTGACGCTGATCTTTTTGATTCTGGCCTCGCTGACCTGGGTTGTCTCCAGCTTTGTAGCCTGGAAACAAACGATTGATAATGTCGATGAGTTGTTCGATACCCAGTTAATGCTGTTTGCCAAACGATTAAGTACGCTCGATCTTAACGAAATTAATGCGGCAGATCGTATGGCAAGAACGCCGGATAAATTCAAACACGGCCATGTGGATGACGATGCCCTGACATTTGCCATTTTTACCCGCGACGGCAGAATGGTTCTTAACGATGGCGATAATGGAGAAGATATTCCCTATAGCTATCAGCGTGAAGGTTTTGCTGACGGGCAACTGGTGGGTGATAAAGATCAATGGCGCTTTATCTGGATGACATCACCTGATGGTAAATATCGCATCGTTGTCGGCCAGGAATGGGAATACCGTGAAGACATGGCGCTGGCAATCGTCACCGGCCAGCTCATCCCCTGGCTTGTTGCGCTACCCATCATGTTAATCTTCATGATGGTGTTACTGGGTCGTGAGCTCTCGCCACTGAACAAACTAGCGCTGGCGCTACGTATGCGCGATCCCGACTCGGAAAAACCACTCAACGCCGCGGGCGTACCCAGCGAAGTGCGTCCGCTAGTCGAGTCGCTGAATCAACTGTTCGACCGTACACATGCGATGATGGTGCGTGAACGGCGCTTTACCTCTGACGCCGCTCACGAACTGCGTAGCCCATTAACGGCGCTGAAAGTTCAAACCGAAGTTGCGCAACTCTCTGACGATGATCCGCAGGCACGGAAAAAAGCACTGACGCAATTACATTCGGGGATCGATCGCGCCACCCGTCTGGTTGATCAACTGCTCACACTATCGCGGCTCGACTCGCTGGATAACCTTCAGGACGTCGCGGAGATCCCACTTGAAGATCTCCTGCAATCGGCGGTGATGGATATCTACCACACGGCGCAGCAGGCAAAAATTGACGTACGGCTGACGCTCAATGCCCACGGAATCAAACGCACCGGACAACCGCTATTGCTAAGTCTACTGGTACGAAATCTGCTGGATAACGCAGTACGCTACAGTCCACAGGGCAGCGTAGTAGATGTCACTCTGAATGCAGATAATTTCACCGTAAGAGACAACGGCCCCGGCGTGACGCCAGAGGCGCTGGCGCGAATTGGCGAACGTTTCTACCGCCCACCTGGACAAACCGCAACCGGTAGCGGACTGGGGTTGTCGATTGTCCAGCGGATCGCAAAATTGCATGGCATGAATGTTGTGTTTGGGAATGCGAAACAAGGTGGATTTGAGGCGAAAGTGAGCTGGTAGTGGTGAGACTTTTGCAAAATTCGCAAAAGACTTTGCACATTTTGCTAATTTCACCGCACCGCTCTGTGACGTACTATTGTCGGTAAACGTCTCTCCTTGAGGATAAAAAATGAGCAATATTCTGATTATCAACGGTGCGAAAAAATTCGCCCACTCTAATGGTCAACTGAACGACACCCTGACCGAAGTCGCGGATGGCACGCTGCGCGACCTCGGGCATGATGTCCGCATCGTTCGCGCTGAGAGCGACTACGATGTCAAAGCCGAAGTACAAAACTTTCTCTGGGCTGATGTGGTGATCTGGCAGATGCCTGGCTGGTGGATGGGCGCGCCGTGGACGGTGAAAAAATACATTGATGATGTGTTCACCGAAGGTCACGGCACGCTGTATGCCAGCGATGGTCGTACCCGCAAAGATCCGTCGAAAAAATACGGTTCTGGCGGTCTGGTACAGGGTAAAAAATATATGCTCTCGCTGACCTGGAACGCCCCAATGGAAGCCTTCACCGAAAAAGATCAGTTCTTCCACGGCGTTGGCGTTGACGGTGTGTATCTACCGTTCCATAAAGCAAACCAATTCCTCGGCATGGAACCGCTGCCGACATTTATCGCTAATGACGTGATAAAAATGCCTGATGTTCCCCGCTATACTGAAGAATATCGCAAGCATCTTGTGGAAATTTTTGGTTAACTAGAGCTCTGGCTTTAGAAGGAGTTAACCATGATTACAGTAATCGCAGAAATCCGTACTCGCCCTGGCCAACATCACCGTCAGGCGGTATTGGATCAGTTTGCTAAAATCGTTCCAACAGTTCTGAAGGAAGAAGGTTGCCACGGCTACGCGCCAATGGTGGATTGCGCTGCTGGCGTGAGTTTCCAGTCTATGGCGCCGGACTCTATTGTGATGATTGAGCAGTGGGAAAGCATCGCGCACCTTGAAGCGCATCTGCAAACCCCGCACATGAAAGCATATAGCGAAGCCGTAAAAGGCGATGTGCTGGAGATGAATATTCGTATCCTGCAGCCGGGACTTTGATGTTCCTGAAAAGAGGCCGGTGTTGTTACCGGTCTCAGGCCTGATTAGCCATTCTTTCTTCCCGTTTTCAAACCCCGATGGAAATCGTTAATTCGCTTAATGGTTTTAACCGCACGCTGCGGCACCGCTGAGGCCACCGACCAGACAATCATTTCCAGGCACAACAATACCGTACCATGTAGCGGCGTTTTCCCCTTTTCATCCCCGCGCGGAACGTGGATGACGATACTGGCGTCTTTACTAAAACGCGAATCCAGAGCGTTTGTCAGCAAAATAACCGGGATCCCCAGCCGTTTCGCTTCACGCAGCGTTGTCAGCCCTTCCCGGTGTGCAGATTTTTGCGCCATCATGATCAGCACATCGCCACGCTGAAGCGCGATCAATTGCTCGGCAAGGCCAATACCCGTACGGTTTAGCGCCGTGGCGGGCAAGCCAATGCGGTTGAATAGCCGCGCGGTATAATCCGCCAGAATACCCGAAGCGCCAATGCCAAAAATAGCAACTTGCCGCGCCTGCACCAACAAGGCTACCGCTTGCGCAAGCGAGTGGCGGTTTTCAGGCTCTGACAGGACATTGCAGGTATACAGATGCCCTTCAAGAACAAAGTCGATTGCGGTGTTAACATCGCTCGTCAAGTTACTCACCGTCGTAGACATCTTTTCGCTGGAGCTAAGGGCTGGGCCAAGCCACTGTTCCAGAGTACGTTTCAGATCGCGCAGCCCGGCAAACCCCAGAGCCTGTATAGCCCGAATTACTGTGGCATCGGAAGTGTTTAACGTGGCCGCAATTTCCATCGCCGTTTGCTCGAGGACCACTTCACGGTGCTCATTAATGTAGCTGGCGACGGTTCTTAACCCTGGCGTTAACTGACTCGCACGAGTACGAAAACGCTCCCCAAAAATATCAACCCGCGTTTTGTCTTTCTGGATCATTTGGCCTCCGGTAAAGGTCGCCCCGCAATTTGTGATTGTATCTGCGCAGCCATCAATCCCAGAGATGCAAAGGAGTTAGAAATCGCCTCTTCACGCGAAATCAACACATAACGTCCGGAACGACAGGCTGTCAGAAACTGACACCATCCCGGCATGACTTTTTCCATTGCTGCCAGCTCGTCCTGAGGTTTACCACCAGAATCACCGCGCCAGGTTGCAAAAACAAAATCGGCATCCAGTTCAGGCAAACGCTCCGCGCTCACATCCATTCGCCCACCTTCAGGAATGCTCTCAATTAGCGGTGGAAAGCGAAAACCAGCATCGCGTAATACCCGCCCCAGCGAATGATAGCTATGCATCACATTAATTTTTCCCTGATTTGCCTGAATCACCGATACCGTTATTTTTTGACTGTCCAGCGTCGCCTTCAGCGCATTGATTTGCGCCTGATAGCGGCGTTCAAGTATCGCCAGCCGCGCCTGTGTTCCTGTAAGTTCGGCCAACTTGCGGTAGATTTCTGGCGCGCCCCCTTTGAGATGATCAATGCTCACCGTGGGCGCAATTTTCTCCAGTTGTTCAATGGGCGTATTACGGGTCGGTTCTGTGATGATCAGGTCCGGCTTTGCCGCCACAATCGCTTCAATATCAATATCGGCTGTTCCAATGAAGGCGATCGATGAATTATCGAAATCAACACCTGTCAGTAACGCACCTGATCGAATGAAATGGCTACCGTCAGGCCGTGTACGCCCGTGGCTGGCGACAGGAGGTACACCGAGTTCAATCAGAGGAATGGTGATATCAAGATCGTGTAAAGAAACGATTCTCTTTGGATGTGCAGGCACTGTGACTTTGCGCCCTAAATCATCGGTAAACACCTGAACAGGCTCTGTTGCACGAGCAAAAAATGACAACAGTATCAGCAGAGAAAAAAATAAACGCATATAACTCCCGTTAAAAACTGTTCCTGCGTTGCCAGAGAAGTAGCAGAAAGAATGGTCCACCAATCAGTGAGATAACGATTCCTGCAGGGAGTTGCAAAGGCAAAAAAGCCAAACGACCAATGCTATCCGCCAGAATGACTAACAACGCCCCCGATACGGCGCTCCCCAGCAGTAATGTCGTCTGTCCACCACGCAGAATAAAACGTGATATATGAGGTGCTATCAGCCCGACAAAGCCGATGTTGCCAACACAAGAAACGCAGACGGCTGTCAGGATTATTGGCGCGGCTACACGCAACAACGCCAGACGAGAACTATTCACGCCTAATCCGGTTGCAACCTGATGACCAAGCAGAGCAATATCCGCCGTCCGGGCTGTGAACAGCAATAAAAGAGCGGCTGGCAACATCCAACAGGCTGAAATACCGACTAACATCCAGTTGGCTGCATGTAGGCTTCCCGATAACCACATCAATGCAGTTTGTACGTCACGAACATCTGCTGTGGTCATAAATACACCGATCCCCGCGGCGAAAAACCAGGAAACGCCAATGCCGATCAAAACAAATCGCGGGCGGGAAATATCGCGTGCACAGAAAATCACCACTAACGCAACGAATAAGCCGCCAGCGAGGCCAGCCACTGGACGCCAGAACATCCCCAGCATTGGAAACTGGAAAATCAGCCACAGCACTGCCACGCTACATCCTTCCTTGACCCCGATAAGACCGGGATCAGCAAGGCTGTTACGAGCAATAGACTGCATTGCGGCTCCCGCCATACCTAACATGGCTCCGCATAGCAACGCCATGATGACTCTCGGCAAGCGAATATCCTGCACAATATAACGTGTGTCTGTGTTCACATTTTCTGGAGAGAACAACGCTCGTCCGACTTCCGATGCCGGGACAGAAAAAGAACCATGCATCAGACCGAATATCAGTATTCCAACAGCAAACAGAGACAGTCCACCAAGCAACACCAGATTTTTAGGGCGTACCAGTGTCGAAAACTCACCAACACGTAGCGGGCGTAACCCAACGTTCATTATCCGGCTCATTTGAACATCCTCGTCGCCATAATGACAAAAACAGGTGCACCAACTAATGCCGTCATGACACCTGTCGCCAGCTCATGGGGCGTGAAAAGCGTCCTGGCAATAATATCTGCCAGTAATAGCAGTAAGGCACCGACACAAGCTGAAAGAGGTAGCAGAACGCGCAGATCCGTTGATACCAGACGCCGGACAATCTGCGGTACGAGCAAGCCGACAAAACCAATCGGGCCAGCAATCGATACGGCTGCGCCACAGAGCAACGCGATCGCAATCAGAGTGAATGTTCGCGTGCGTAGTACCGAGACGCCCAGGCCCTGCGCCATGCGATCGCCCAGTGCCAACATGTTAAGAGAGGGCGCAAGATAAAGAGCTAATACAAATCCCCCCAGAGAAAACCAGGCGGACGTACCAAGCGTCGCCCAATCCAACCCCGCTAAATCACCCGCTAACCATGTCCGCATCGCCAACAACGTTTGTTCGTCAAGAATCAGGATTGCAGCCGTTATTGAGGAAACGAACGCCGATAGCGCCACGCCGCATAAGGTAACTTTCATTGGCGTTAACCCTGAACGTCCTGCGGAAGAGAGCAGCAATATCAGCAGGAACAGTACCGCGCCTCCCGCTGATGCCAGCAATGGACGCCCAACAGGAAATGCCAGTCCTAGTGCACTGGCAGCAACGACAGCCAGGGCGGCTCCGGCATTTAAGCCTAAAATATGTGGCTCCCCCAATGGGTTACGAATGACAGCCTGCAACAAAGCACCAGCAACACCAAGAGAAGCACCAGTAAGCAATGCTGCCGCCAAACGCGGCAAACGGAGTCTTATAATCACGTTGTGATCGAAGTTTTGCGGTTCAAAATGGAAAAATGCCTGCAACACCGTTTGTGGTGCAATAAATCGGGCACCAATCCCAGGATATACAACGCATCCCACCAGCAGTAAGGTGAGGAAAAAAACAGTAACCAGCCCCGTGCGCATCATACTTTTTCTACACCACGAAACGGCATGAAAAACGGTTTTCCCGTCAGAGGATTTATTGATGCGTGAACATCAACGTCAAAGACAGCTTTCACCAGCTCAGGCGTGCAATGCTCCCCCTCATTCAACACACGCACCACTTTCCCCTGGCGTAAAAATATCAGCGTATCGCCATAATTGACGGCAAAATTCAGATCATGCAACACCACAACGACTGTACGCCCGTGATGGCGCGTTAAGTCATGTAATAACTCAAGAATTTCAACCTGATAACGTAAATCAAGCCAGGTTGTTGGTTCATCCAGCAGGATATAAGGCGTCTTTTGCGCCAACACCATCGCAATCCAGCACCGCTGGCGCTGCCCACCAGAGAGTTTTTCAACAGGTAAATGCGCAAACTCCTGCGTACCGGTTAATTTCAGGGCCTCTTCTACCGCCTGCTCGTCAGCGTCGCTCCATTGACGTATAAAATTCTGCCAGGGAAAGCGCCCGCGCGACACCAGTTCATAAACGGTTAAGCCCTCCGGCAATAATGGCGACTGCGGTAAGATCCCAAGTCTGCGGGATAACGCTTTCGTTGGTTGCTCGTGAATCGCTTTGCCATCAAGCAATATCGAGCCGCCCATGGGTTGCAATATACGCGCAATGGTACTGAGCAACGTCGACTTTCCACAGCCGTTTGCCCCAACCAGAACGGTCATTTTCTCTGTGGGAACGGAGAAAGAAACACCATCAACAATGATGTTCTTGTGATACCCGGCAGAAACATTGTCGAGGATCAGCCCCTGCCCTTTTGCGTTATGTGCCACGTGTACGCCAACTTAATCAAAGACAAACAAAAATAAAACTCATTCTCCTTTGAGAGTTTGACGCCACAAAATGTAGTAGTCAAGAAGTTAAAAGCCACACAAAAACAAGGTAAATAACAGGTAAAATCTTTTTGAAAATAAAAATTAAAACACTAAATATTAATGAGTTAAAAACAATCAACCTGCATTAAATCATCGTGAAAACACCTGTAGCATTTTTTCGTTATTTCTCATTTACTACTACATTATTGCATGATTGAATGATTCTCAATTACATATCCGATGGCGAAATAACAAACGGATAGTGCTTAGTGAGCAACAAGAAACAATTTTCACTCGCGACAATCCGCGAGTTTTTGGGATAAAAGACTAAATGGCTAAGTTCACACCTTCATTCTCAGGAGTCAAAGGTCGGGCGCTCTTTTCACTGCTCTTTGCGGCACCGATGATTCATGCAACAGACACTGTAACGACCAAAGATGGCGAAACCATCACGGTTACCGCGGATGCGAATACCGCAACTGAGGCGACCGACGGTTATCAGCCTCTGAGCACCTCCACGGCGACATTAACCGATATGCCGATGCTGGATATTCCGCAGGTGGTCAATACGGTTAGCGATCAAGTTCTGGAAAATCAGCATGCGACGACGCTGGATGAGGCGCTTTATAACGTCAGTAACGTGGTGCAAACCAATACATTAGGCGGGACTCAGGACGCTTTTGTACGTCGTGGGTTTGGTGCAAACCGGGATGGCTCCATCATGACCAACGGCCTGCGAACCGTACTTCCTCGCAGTTTCAACGCCGCAACAGAACGTGTGGAAGTGCTAAAAGGCCCGGCCTCCACGCTGTATGGCATTCTCGATCCTGGTGGGCTGATTAACGTCGTGACAAAGCGCCCGGAAAAAACGTTCCATGGTTCTGTCTCAGCCACGTCCTCCAGTTTTGGTGGTGGTACAGGGCAACTTGATATCACAGGTCCCATTGAAGGCACTCAACTGGCCTACCGCCTGACGGGGGAAGTGCAGGATGAAGACTACTGGCGGAACTTCGGTAAAGAGCGCAGTACATTTATTGCCCCATCACTCACCTGGTTTGGTGATAATGCAACAGTAACCATGCTCTATTCACATCGGGACTATAAAACGCCATTCGATCGCGGAACAATTTTCGATCTTACGACGAAACAGCCCGTAAACGTTGATCGAAAAATACGTTTCGACGAACCGTTTAATATTACAGATGGTCAGTCCGATCTGGCGCAACTCAACGCAGAATATCATCTCAATAGCCAGTGGACTGCGCGCTTTGATTACAGCTACAGCCAGGATAAATACAGCGATAATCAAGCTCGCGTTACCGCGTATGATGCAACAACAGGAACGCTGACACGGCGTGTTGATGCAACTCAGGGCTCTACCCAGCGTATGCATTCTACTCGTGCGGATCTGCAAGGGAATGTCGATATCGCTGGATTCTATAATGAGATTCTGGGCGGGGTGTCATATGAATATTATGATCTTCTGCGCACAGATATGATTCGCTGTAAAAACGCTAAAGATTTCAATATCTACAACCCTGTTTATGGCAATACCAGCAAATGTACAACGGTCTCGGCATCGGACAGTGATCAGACGATCAAACAGGAGAGCTACTCAGCTTATGCTCAGGACGCGCTCTATCTGACCGATAACTGGATTGCCGTCGCCGGGATCCGCTATCAGTATTACACGCAGTATGCGGGTAAAGGCCGTCCTTTTAATGTCAATACTGACAGCCGCGATGAGCAATGGACTCCCAAACTGGGGTTGGTCTACAAACTGACGCCATCGGTATCCTTATTTGCCAATTATTCGCAAACATTTATGCCGCAATCGTCAATTGCCAGCTACATTGGCGATCTTCCCCCGGAATCATCTAATGCTTACGAAGTCGGGGCAAAATTCGAGCTGTTCGATGGTATAACCGCAGATATTGCGCTGTTTGATATCCATAAACGCAACGTGTTGTATACCGAAAGTATTGGTGACGAAACCATCGCCAAAACGGCAGGCCGCGTTCGTTCAAGAGGGGTAGAAGTCGACCTTGCGGGAGCATTAACTGAAAATATTAATATTATTGCCAGCTACGGCTATACCGATGCTAAGGTTCTGGAAGATCCTGATTATGCAGGAAAACCATTGCCGAATGTTCCTCGTCATACCGGTTCGCTATTCCTGACCTATGACATTCATAATATGCCTGGCAATAACACGCTGACGTTTGGCGGTGGCGGACATGGCGTAAGCCGTCGTTCAGCAACCAATGGGGCTGACTACTATCTGCCGGGCTATTTCGTTGCCGATGCCTTCGCCGCATATAAAATGAAATTGCAGTATCCGGTCACTCTGCAATTAAACGTCAAAAACCTGTTTGATAAAACGTATTACACCTCTTCCATAGCCACAAATAATCTGGGTAATCAGATTGGCGATCCGCGTGAAGTGCAATTCACGGTGAAAATGGAATTTTGATAAAAAAAGCCCGGTATGTTTACCGGGCTATATTTTATTCTCCTGGCGGGAATTATCAGACCTCAATCTCCGCCATATCACCTTTCTCTTGCAACCAGTTACGGCGGTCTTCCGAGCGTTTCTTCGCCAGCAGCATGTCCATCATCGCGTCAGTACGCTGATCGTCTTCATCATCAATGGTTAACTGCACCAGACGGCGAGTATTCGGATCAAGCGTGGTTTCGCGCAATTGCATCGGATTCATTTCGCCCAGACCTTTAAAACGCTGGACGTTAGGCTTGCCTTTTTTGCGTTTTAACTGCTCAAGCACGCCCTCTTTTTCTTCTTCCGTCAGCGCGTAATAAACCTCTTTCCCGAGGTCAATGCGGTAGAGCGGTGGCAGAGCAACGTAAACGTGGCCGTGTTTCACCAGCGTGCGGAAGTGCTTTACAAACAGTGCGCAAAGCAACGTAGCAATGTGCAGGCCATCGGAGTCCGCATCCGCCAGGATACAGATCTTGCCATAACGCAACTGGCTAAGGTCGGCGCTGTCAGGATCAATACCGATCGCCACTGAAATATCATGCACTTCCTGCGAGGCCAACACTTCATCAGAAGAGACCTCCCAGGTGTTAAGGATCTTACCTTTCAACGGCATGATCGCCTGATATTCACGATCGCGCGCCTGCTTGGCTGATCCACCTGCGGAGTCACCTTCCACGAGGAACAGTTCGGTACGATTGAGATCCTGCGCGGTACAGTCAGCCAGTTTGCCAGGCAACGCCGGGCCACTGGTCAGCTTTTTACGTACCACTTTCTTCGCCGCACGCATACGACGCTGGGCGCTGGAAATCGCCATCTCCGCCAGCAATTCAGCAGCCTGGACGTTCTGGTTCAACCACAGGGTGAACGCATCTTTCACCACGCCAGAAACGAATGCCGCACATTGACGCGAAGAGAGACGTTCTTTGGTCTGCCCGGCAAACTGCGGATCCTGCATTTTTACTGACAGCACATATGCGCAGCGATCCCAGATATCTTCCGCTGACAGTTTCACGCCGCGCGGCAGAATGTTGCGGTATTCACAGAACTCGCGCATCGCGTCCAGCAGGCCCTGACGCAGACCGTTAACGTGCGTCCCGCCCTGCATCGTTGGGATCAGGTTGACGTAGCTTTCGGTCAGCAGTTCGCCACCTTCCGGCAGCCACAAGAGCGCCCAGTCCACCGCTTCGGTATCGCCAGAAAAATTACCGATAAACGGTTTTTCCGGCAGCGTCGGCAAGCCATTTACCGCTTCCGCGAGGTAATCATTCAGACCGTCCTGATAGCACCAGCGTTGTTCGGTATTGTTGATCTCATCTTTAAAAGTGATCTCAACGCCGGGGCACAGTACCGCTTTGGCTTTCAGCACATGCGTAAGGCGCGAAACAGAAAAACGCGGGCTGTCAAAGAAGGTTTCATCCGGCCAGAAATGTACGCTGGTGCCGGTATTGCGTTTACCGCAAGTGCCGACAACCTGCAAATCCTGTACTTTTTCGCCATTTTCAAACGCGATGTTATAAATCTGGCCATCGCGGCGCACGTTGACTTCTACGCGCTTTGACAGGGCGTTAACCACCGAAATCCCCACGCCGTGCAGGCCGCCGGAGAACTGATAGTTTTTATTGGAGAACTTACCACCCGCGTGCAGACGGCAGAGGATCAATTCGACCGCCGGAACACCTTCTTCCGGGTGAATATCCACCGGCATTCCACGGCCATCGTCAATGACCTCCAGCGACTGGTCAGCATGTAAAATAACGTCCACGCGTTTTGCGTGACCGGCCAGTGCTTCATCGACACTGTTATCAATAACTTCTTGCCCCAAATGGTTTGGGCGAGTGGTATCGGTATACATCCCCGGGCGGCGGCGAACCGGCTCAAGCCCGGTGAGTACCTCAATGGCATCAGCGTTATAAGTTTGCGTCATGGTTTAAGTTAGCAATTCGAGTTGATCGTCAGAGATGGTGCAGACCAAGAAAATCGACGATCGGGTTGAAATAATCTTCGAAGCCCGTGAATGCGTGGTTGCCGCCTTCTATTACAGTCTGGCGGCAGGAGGCGTAGTACGCCACCGCCTGGCGGTAATCCAGCACTTCATCTCCCGTCTGTTGCAGCAGCCAGATAAGATCCGGTGCTTCCAGTGGGTCAATCTGCATGACTTTGAGATCGTAAATATGGCGTGACTCTAGCACATATTGCTGCCCGGTGTAGGGGTTCTCGTTCTGACCGAGATAGTCCGTCAGCAGTTCAAACGGGCGCACAGCCGGGTTTACCACTACCGCTGGCAGCATAAAACATTGCGACAACCAGGTAGCGTAATAACCCCCAAGTGACGAACCAACGATACCCAGCGAATCACCACCATGTTCCAGCACAATGGATTCCAGCAGTTCTGCCGCATCGGAAGGATACGGCGGCAACTGCGGAATAATCATCTCAACGTCAGGGTGATGCTCCGCCAGCCAGTTTTTCAACAAGCTCGCTTTCGCTGAACGCGGCGAACTGTTGAATCCATGCAAATAAAGAAGCGTTGACATCAGTAGCCTTCTGAAGCGGTATCTGGTTGGAAACGAGTGTCCGCCAGGCGGTGCACTTCGGTAGTCAGGGTGCCATCGGCATGGAGTTCCAGCGTACGCCAGCCTGGGGCAATAGTGTCCAGCGTAAAGTTGGAACAGTGTGGTTTAAACTGCACACAGGTTGACGGCGTTGCCAGCAGGCGGCGACCATTCCAGTCGAGATCGAGTTCCTGATGGATATGTCCGCACAACAGATATTTGACGTGCGGAAACTTCACCAGCACGTTATCCAGTTCACCCGCGTTACGCAGACTGTGCTGGTCAAGCCAGCTACAACCCGCAGGCAACGGATGATGGTGCAGCAGCAGCAAAGTATGACGTTCTGGCGCATCGGCCAGTTTACGTTCCAGCCAATCAAGCTGAAACTCGCTCAACTCGCCGTGCGGTACGCCAAACACCTGGCTATCCAGCATCAGGATTTGCCATTGCTCACCAATAAACACACGCTTCGCCGGGGAGATACCCGCATCCTGTAATGCGCTGTACATCGCAGGCTGGAAATCATGGTTACCCGGCAGCCAGACGCAGGGCGCACGAAAGCTTGCGATGCCTTCTGCAAAGTGCTGATAGGCCGCAGAGGATTGATCCTGTGCCAAATCACCTGTCGCGACAATCAGGTCGAATTCGTGCTGGTGTGGGCGAATCGCCTCCAGCACCGCCTGATAGCTCTCCCAGGTGTTTACCCCCAGCAGGGCTTCGTGCTTTTGTGCAAACAGGTGAGTGTCGGTAATTTGTAAAATCCTGACTCTGGCCTCACCAGCCAGAGGAAGGGTTAACAGGCTTTCCAAATGGTGTCCTTAGGTTTCACGACGCTAATAAACCGGAATCGCCATCGCTCCATGTGCTAAACAGTATCGCAACCAGTCCGCTAAAAACTGATTAATTTGATGCTTTTCGTCGCGTTGATGCAACTTTTTATTAGGATAATCATACCGCGCTTTAAAGCGAAAAATCTGCTGACTTGAACACACTTCAGCCACCATCGCGTCATGATACAGACGCACCGTCATTGACGGAAGGCTCCAGTAACTGATTGCAGGTGCAATCTGTTCAATTGTCACCAGGGTAGTGTATCGGGTCGATTCCACAATCGTTAACCGATATTGTGCGTTTGCCACCTGATAGCTTACAGTTTCGCCGGGTGCGTCATTGCGCGGCAACAAACGGCGCAATTGTGAAAAGTTCATCTCGCACAGGCGCATCATTTCAGGAAAGTCAGGTGTGTAACGCTTCATTTATGCCCACTCATTTTTTAACGCTTGATGATGCAGTTGCAGCCATTGCAAAGCGATGACCGACGCTGCGTTGTCGATTTTCCCCTCTTCTACCCACCGGTATGCCTGTTCCCGGCTTACCACATGAACGCGAATATCTTCGTTTTCATCAGCCAGACCGTGAATACCGCTTGCGGTCGTGGCGTCCACTTCGCCCACCATAATTGACGAACGCTCACTGGTACCGCCCGGGCTTGCCAGGAAACTTAACACCGGTTTGATCCGTTTGACTATCAGTCCCGCCTCTTCAATCGCTTCGCGACGGGCGACATCTTCTACGCTTTCACCTTCTTCGATCATCCCGGCAACCATTTCCAATAACCAGGGCGTTTCGCTGGTGTCATAGGCGGCAATCCGAATCTGCTCAATCAGCACAACTTCATCGCGTACTGGGTCAAAGGGTAGCAAGACTGCGGCGTGCCCGCGCTCAAAAATTTCCCGCCGGACCTCATGACTCATTTGTCCGTTGAATAGACGATGACGAAATCTATAAAGATCTAATGAAAAAAAGCCGCGATAAAGTGTTTCTCGTGCAATAATTTCTACATCGTTTTTGCCAAATGTAACGGGCAGGTTGTCTGGCTTAAGCATTGTTAATGTCCTGACACTAATAGTGAATTAAATGTGAATTTCAGCGACGTTTGACTGCCGTTTGAGCGGTCATGTGTTAAATTGAGGCACATTAATGCCCTATGGCACGTAACGCCAACCTTTTGCGGTGGCGGCTTCTGCTAGAATCCGCAATAATTTTACAGTTTGATCGCGCTAAATACTGCTTCACCACAAGGAATGCAAATGAAGAAATTGCTCCCCATTCTTATCGGCCTGAGCCTTTCTGGGTTCAGTACGTTGAGCCAGGCCGAGAACCTGATGCAAGTTTATCAGCAAGCACGCCTTAGTAACCCGGAATTGCGTAAGTCTGCCGCCGATCGTGATGCTGCCTTTGAAAAAATTAATGAAGCGCGCAGTCCATTACTGCCACAGTTGGGTTTAGGTGCAGATTACACCTACAGCAACGGCTATCGCGACGCGAACGGCATCAACTCTAACGCGACCAGTGCGTCCCTGCAGTTGACCCAGTCCATTTTCGATATGTCGAAATGGCGTGCGCTGACCTTGCAGGAAAAAGCGGCCGGAATTCAGGACGTCACTTACCAGACCGATCAACAAACTCTGATCCTCAACACCGCGACCGCTTATTTCAACGTGTTGAATGCGATTGACGTTCTTTCCTATACCCAGGCGCAAAAAGAAGCGATCTACCGTCAGTTAGATCAAACCACCCAACGTTTTAACGTGGGTCTGGTGGCGATCACCGACGTGCAGAACGCCCGCGCACAGTACGATACCGTGCTGGCAAACGAAGTGACCGCACGTAACAATCTCGACAATGCCGTTGAGCAACTGCGTCAGATCACTGGTAATTACTACCCGGAACTGGCGGCGCTGAATGTTGAAAACTTTAAAACCGACAAACCACAGCCGGTGAACACTCTGCTGAAAGAAGCTGAAAAGCGTAACCTGTCGCTGTTACAGGCACGTTTGAGCCAGGACCTGGCACGCGAGCAAATTCGCCAGGCGCAGGATGGTCACTTACCGACTCTGGATTTAACGGCCTCTACCGGAATTTCTGACACCTCCTACAGTGGTTCGAAAACCCGTGGTGCGACCGCAGGCCAGTATGACGACAGCAATATGGGCCAGAACAAAGTGGGCCTGAGCTTCTCGCTGCCGATTTATCAGGGCGGAATGGTTAACTCGCAGGTGAAACAGGCGCAGTACAACTTCGTGGGTGCCAGCGAGCAACTGGAAAGCGCACACCGTAGCGTCGTGCAAACCGTGCGTTCCTCCTTCAACAACATTAATGCATCTATCAGTAGCATTAACGCTTACAAACAAGCCGTTATTTCCGCCCAAAGCTCATTAGACGCGATGGAAGCTGGTTACTCGGTCGGTACGCGTACCATTGTTGATGTATTGGACGCCACCACGACGCTGTACAACGCCAAGCAAGAACTGGCGAATGCACGTTATAACTACCTGATTAACCAGTTGAATATTAAATCAGCTCTGGGTACGTTGAACGAGCAGGATCTGCTGGCATTGAACAATGCGCTGAGCAAACCGGTTTCCACTAACCCGGAAAACGTCGCGCCGCAAACGCCGGAACAAAATGCTATCGCTGATGGTTATGCACCTGATAGCCCGGCACCAGCCGTTCAGCAGGTATCCGCACGCACTTCCACCAGTAACGGTCATAACCCTTTCCGTAACTGATGACAACGACGGGGCTTCGGCCCCGTCTGAACGTAAGGCAACGTAAAGATACGGGTTATCTGCCGCATTCTTCCCCCTTCTCGCTTCAATTTCGACCAGCCATCCTCTATTCTGATGGGTATTTACCACTGGTCCCGGAAGACAAAAATGAAACGGACAAAATCCATACGCCACGCATCGTTCCGCAAAAACTGGAGCGCACGCCATCTGACACCTGTCGCTCTTGCTGTTGCCACTGTTTTTATGCTGGCAGGCTGTGAAAAGAGTGATGAGACCGTGTCTCTGTATCAAAACGCTGATGATTGTTCAGCCGCAAACCCAGGCAAAAGCGCAGAATGCACCACCGCGTACAACAATGCGCTGAAAGAAGCCGAACGTACCGCGCCGAAATACGCCACCCGTGAAGACTGTGTTGCCGAATTTGGCGAAGGTCAATGCCAGCAGGCACCTGCCCAGGCAGGCATGGCACCAGAAAACCAGGCGCAGGCCCAGCAATCCAGCGGAAGCTTCTGGATGCCGCTAATGGCAGGTTACATGATGGGTCGTCTGATGGGCGGCGGAGCGGGTTTTGCACAGCAACCGCTGTTCTCCTCAAAGAACCCTGCCAGCCCGGCTTACGGTAAATATACCGACGCAACCGGTAAAAACTATGGCGCAGCCCAGCCAGGCCGCACCATGACCGTACCGAAAACAGCAATGGCACCAAAACCAGCGACCACCACCACCGTTACCCGCGGCGGCTTTGGCGAGTCTGTTGCCAAACAAAGCACCATGCAGCGTAGCGCAACCGGCACCTCTTCTCGTTCAATGGGTGGTTAATACCGATGGAAAGAGTCAGTATTACCGAGCGCCCGGACTGGCGCGAAAAAGCCCACGAATACGGTTTCAATTTTCACACCATGTACGGCGAGCCGTACTGGTGTGAAGATGCCTACTACAAGTTGACCCTCGCCCAGGTTGAAAAACTGGAAGAAGTTACCGCCGAACTGCACCAGATGTGCCTGAAAGTGGTGGAAAAAGTGATCGCCAGCGATGAGCTGATGACCAAATTCCGCATTCCAAAGCATACCTGGAGCTTTGTACGTCAGTCATGGCTGACCCACCAGCCGTCGCTTTATTCACGTCTTGATCTGGCGTGGGACGGTACAGGCGAACCTAAGTTACTGGAAAATAACGCTGATACGCCAACATCACTGTATGAAGCAGCGTTCTTTCAGTGGCTCTGGCTGGAAGATCAGCTTAACGCTGGCAACCTGCCGGAAGGCAGCGATCAGTTTAATAGCCTGCAAGAAAAGCTGATTGATCGCTTTGCCGAGCTACGTGAACAGTATGGCTTTCAGTTGCTGCATCTCACCTGCTGTCGCGACACGGTGGAAGATCGCGGCACTATTCAGTATTTGCAGGACTGCGCGACCGAAGCTGAAATCGCTACCGAGTTTCTGTATATCGACGATATCGGTTTAGGTGAAAAAGGTCAGTTCACGGATTTACAGGATCAGGTCATCGCTAACCTGTTCAAACTATATCCGTGGGAATTTATGCTGCGCGAAATGTTCTCTACCAAGCTGGAAGATGCTGGCGTACGCTGGCTGGAACCGGCGTGGAAGAGCATTATCTCCAACAAGGCGCTTCTGCCACTGCTGTGGGAGATGTTCCCGAATCACCCGAACCTGTTGCCCGCTTATTTTGCGGAAGATGATCATCCGCAAATGGAAAAATATGTGGTTAAGCCGATCTTCTCACGTGAAGGTGCAAACGTGTCGATCATTGAGAACGGTAAAACCATTGAAGCGGCGGAAGGCCCGTATGGCGAAGAAGGAATGATTGTTCAGCAATTCCATCCGCTGCCGAAATTTGGCGACAGCTATATGCTGATTGGAAGCTGGCTGGTGAACGATCAACCTGCCGGAATTGGCATTCGTGAAGACCGTGCATTGATCACCCAGGATATGTCTCGCTTCTACCCCCATATTTTTGTTGAATAATACTGCTTAAAATTGCCCCGATAACCGGGGCAATTCATTATTAATCCGCAATTCATAACTCCAATCAATATATAACCACATACATCTCTACATTTTATTTAACATTAATAATCAATCTAATGTAAAATCGTCATATACAGACGGTTTTGTAATTAAAACAAGTAAAGAAATCATAATACAAGTCACTGATATTTCTTAAATATTTTGTTTTTATCACATTAAAATTTGATTTAATAATAAAAAAACAATGCCGCAGAGATCACACTACACAATATTGAATATTGTTATTGATATATCGCCACCCTACTATCCATTAAAGATAAATATTCATTTCAGAGAATGACAATATATTAAAAAACAACAAAAACATTCTCACTATTTATTTAACCTGCATCTTCATTCATAAAATGAATTTATTAGTCCTATCTCAACAGTCGATATTCATCATTATTATATATTTGCGTTATATAAGGAGATATATCCATGTTTGATAAATACAGAAAAACACTGGTAGCCGGAACTGTGGCATTAGCTCTGGGTTTATCTGCAACTGGCGTGATGGCTGCAGGTTTTAAACCAGCGCCACCAGCCGGGCAACTCGGTGCTGTCATCGTTGATCCCTACGGTAATGCACCTCTGACCGCTGTGGTTAATTTAGACAGTCACGTCATTTCAGACGTCAAAGTTACCGTCCACGGTAAGGGCGAAAAAGGCGTTGAAATCAGCTATCCCGTGGGTCAGGAGTCACTAAAAACTTATGATGGCGTACCGATTTTTGGTCTTTATCAGAAATTTGCAAACAAAGTGACCGTTGAATGGAAAGAAAACGGCAAAGCCATGAAAGATGACTACGTGGTGCAGACTTCAGCCATCGTCAACAATTACATGGATAACCGCTCCATCTCCGATCTACAGCAGACCAAAGTTGTTAAAGTCGCCCCCGGTTTTGAAGACCGCCTCTATCTGGTTAATACCCATACCTTTACCGCACAAGGTTCCGATCTCCACTGGCACGGCGAAAAAGATAAAAATGCCGGTATCCTCGATGCAGGCCCGGCAACCGGTGCACTGCCTTTTGATATCGCCCCCTTTACCTTCATTGTCGATACCGAAGGTGAATATCGCTGGTGGCTGGATCAAGACACCTTCTATGATGGCCGTGACCGCAACATCAACAAACGTGGTTATCTGATGGGTATCCGCGAAACACCGCGTGGCACCTTTACCGCAGTACAAGGCCAGCACTGGTATGAGTTCGACATGATGGGCCAGGTGCTGGAAGATCACAAACTGCCGCGTGGATTCGCTGACGCTACCCATGAATCCATTGAGACGCCTAACGGCACGGTACTGCTGCGCGTAGGCAAGAGCAACTACCGTCGCGATGATGGCATACACGTCACGACCATTCGTGATCACATTCTTGAAGTCGATAAATCGGGTCGCGTTGTCGATGTATGGGATCTGACAAAGATCCTCGATCCGAAACGTGATGCTCTGCTTGGCGCACTGGATGCCGGCGCAGTTTGCGTTAACGTTGATCTGGCCCACGCGGGTCAGCAGGCAAAACTGGAACCGGATACACCGTTCGGTGACGCTCTGGGTGTAGGACCAGGCCGTAACTGGGCGCACGTTAACTCCATCGCATATGACGCCAAAGATGACTCAATTATTCTCTCCTCACGTCATCAGGGCGTAGCGAAGATTGGTCGTGATAAGCAAGTGAAATGGATCCTTGCACCATCCAAAGGCTGGGAAAAACCGCTGGCCAGCAAACTGCTGAAACCTGTGGATGCCAATGGTAAACCTATCGCCTGTAACGAAAATGGCTTATGTGAAAACTCGGATTTCGACTTCACCTACACCCAACATACCGCATGGATCTCCAGCAAAGGTACGCTCACTATCTTTGATAATGGCGACGGTCGCCATCTGGAACAGCCCGCCTTACCGACCATGAAATATTCACGCTTCGTGGAATATAAGATTGATGAGAAGAAAGGTACTGTTCAGCAAGTTTGGGAATACGGTAAAGAACGCGGTTACGATTTCTATAGCCCAATCACCTCCATCATCGAATATCAGGCCGACCGTAACACCATGTTCGGCTTCGGCGGTTCCATTCATCTGTTCGACGTCGGTCAGCCTACCGTCGGTAAGTTGAACGAAATCGACTACAAAACCAAAGAAGTGAAAGTGGAAATCGACGTGCTGTCTGATAAACCCAACCAGACTCACTATCGCGCGCTGTTAGTCCATCCAAAACAGATGTTTAAATAATTAAGAAGGGAATAAAAATGTCGAAATTAGGGATCTCATCACTGCTTAAAAGCGTGCTACTTACCGCTACTCTGGCGGTTTCATTTACTGCTTCCGCCTTCACCGAAGGCACGGATTATATGGTTCTGGAAAAACCCATTCCGAACGCCGACAAAACGCTGATCAAGGTTTTCAGCTATGCCTGCCCGTTCTGCTACAAATATGACAAAGCAGTTACCGGCCCGGTATCGGAGAAAGTGAAGGATGTCGTCGCTTTTACCCCATTCCATCTGGAAACCAAAGGTGAATACGGTAAGCAGGCAAGCGAAGTCTTTGCAGTATTGATTAATAAAGATAAAGCGGCCGGCATTTCTTTATTTGATGCTAACTCGCAGTTTAAGAAAGCCAAGTTTGCTTACTACGCGGCTTATCACGACAAAAAAGAACGCTGGTCTGACGGTAAAGATCCGGCTGCTTTTATCAAAACCGGTCTGGATGCCGCAGGTATGAGCCAGGCGGATTTTGACGCCGCACTGAAAGAGCCTGCGGTACAGGAAACACTGGAAAAATGGAAAGCGGCCTATGACGTAGCCAAAATTCAGGGCGTTCCGGCCTATGTCGTCAATGGTAAATACTTGATCTATACCAAGAGCATTAAATCTATCGACGCTATGGCAGACCTTATCCGTGAGTTAGCAAGCAAATAACAGGGAAACAGGCTATGGGTATTAAGGGAATGTGGAAAGACCTTAGCACTTCACCGGTGAACACGCTGGTAAGATGGCAGGAACAACGCTTTTTATGGTTGTTAATGGCTGTTGCGATGGGCGCGCTGATTATCCTGGCGCACTCTTTCTTCCAGATCTATCTCTACATGGCACCCTGTGAGCAGTGTGTTTACATTCGCTACGCCATGTTTGTGATGGTTATTGGTGGATTAGTTGCGGCGATTAATCCGAAGAATATCGTCCTTAAGTTGATTGGCTGTGTGATGGCCTTTTACGGCAGCATTATGGGACTGAAGTTTTCGCTCAAACTGAACGATATCCATCATGCAGTGCATAACCCGGATCCCGATTCACTGTTTGGCGTACAGGGTTGCTCGACCGATCCCACTTTTCCCTTTAATCTGCCGCTGGCACAATGGGCTCCAAACTGGTTCAAGCCTACCGGGGATTGCGGCTATGATGCGCCAATCGTTCCTGATGGCGTCACACTGAGCAGTATGCAGCAGTGGTTTGTGGAGATGTATCAGCAATCTGAAGGTTGGTATCTGCTACCTCCGTGGCACTTTATGAACATGGCACAGGCCTGTATGTTGGCTTTTGGTCTCTGTTTGTTGCTGCTACTGGTGATGAGCGGTGCGTGGGGACTTAAACTGCTGAGAAAGTAAGGTAATGCAAACCGAAGCCAACAATTTGGCTTCGGTTTTCTTCATCTATTAACCTACCTGCACCGATAGCATACTTAAACTTCCCATTTCTATGCCATCGACTGGAATGGTAATTGCCTCTTGCCCATCCCATGCGCCTAAAATATACAAAAGCGGTAGATAGTGTTCCGGTGTTGGATTCGATAACGCCCCGCCCTCATGGTCCAGGTAGTTCACCAGAGGATGCTGTTCCACCGGCCCTTGCCACGTTAAATTCGCTTTCACATACTCATTGAACGACATCGCCCACGGATACGGTGAGCTGTCGCCATGCCATTTTACTGTGCGAAGGTTATGCACCACGTTGCCGCTGGCGACTAACATTATTCCTTCATCGCGCAGCGCCGCCAGTTTACGCCCCATTTCGAAATGCCAGGCGACGGGTTTAGTACTATCGATACTCAACTGCACCATCGGAATATCAGCTTGCGGATACATCTTAATCAGCACGCCCCATGAACCGTGGTCAAAACCCCAGGCTTCTTGATCCAACGTGACAGGGGCTGGCGCTAACAATTCAACCAGACGTTGCGCCAATGCTGGCGATCCTGGAGCCGGGTAATGAGTGTCGTAAAGCGCCTGCGGAAAGCCACCAAAGTCATGAATAGTGGGCGGCGCTTCCATCGCAGTAACTCCTGTTCCCCGGGTAAACCAGTGAGCCGAAACCACAACAATCGCTTTCGGGCGCGGTAACGTCATCCCCAACTTGTGCCAGCTACGGGTATATAGATTATCTTCCAGCACGTTCATCGGGCTACCGTGACCTAAAAACAATGCTGGCATACGTGTTGAAGACATGATGATATCCTTAACTAAAGGTGTCATTTTGATATCCTCACAATACGCTTGTTCGGCGGAGTAAGAACCCGGATAACAATGATGATCATCATCAGTTATTTTGAAGATCCGCCTGAAGGTGAAGATTTATAAGGAGTAGTCGATGTCAGTACCTCTCATTCTGACCATACTGGCGGGGGCAGCCACGTTTATTGGCGCGTTTCTCGGCGTTCTCGGGCAAAAACCCTCGAACCGGCTACTGGCGTTTTCGCTAGGATTTGCAGCGGGGATCATGTTGCTTATCTCATTGATGGAGATGCTACCTGCCGCATTAGCCGCTGAAGGGATGTCCCCTGTTCTGGGCTATGGGATGTTTATCTTTGGTCTGCTGGGCTATTTTGGTCTGGACCGTATGTTACCGCATGCGCATCCGCAGGATTTAATGCAAAAATCGGTGCAACCGTTACCAAAATCGATCAAGCGTACTGCCATTCTGCTCACTCTTGGCATCAGTCTGCATAACTTCCCGGAAGGTATCGCTACCTTTGTAACGGCAAGCAGCAATCTGGAACTGGGCTTTGGCATCGCGCTGGCCGTTGCATTACACAATATTCCTGAAGGTCTGGCAGTGGCGGGCCCTGTTTATGCAGCTACGGGGTCAAAACGAACAGCGATTCTGTGGGCGGGAATTTCTGGGCTGGCGGAAATACTCGGCGGCATTCTGGCGTGGTTGATCCTCGGCAGCATGATTTCACCCGTCGTTATGGCGGCAATTATGGCGGCGGTGGCTGGGATTATGGTGGCGCTCTCTGTTGACGAATTAATGCCGTTAGCGAAAGAGATAGACCCCAATAATAACCCGAGCTATGGCGTGCTATGCGGAATGTCAGTGATGGGATTCAGTTTAGTGCTGCTACAAACGGCAGGAATTGGCTAAAAACAATTTCAGATGTTGTCCTGTACATGGACAACATCTGCTGGCTCCCATAAAGCCCTATTCTAGCTTTTCGGCCGTCTCTTCTCTCGTACTGTTTAAGTATTTGTTTCGCGCTTCCAGCAGTGCGTCTCTATCCTGGCGAAAAGCCCGACAATAACGTTTCAAATGCAGGAAATAACCCACTACAACCAGCGCAATCAATACAATCCAGTACCAGGCGATAAACATCCTTTTTACCCTTAATATTTAACAATACTAAACATTTGGCGCATAAATTTCACATACCCTTTTCGGATATATTCATATGGTCGCATAATAACGGAACAAATATATGATTTTGATCATAATGAAAAAGGTTGGCTGATATCAGTGAAATTTTTTCATAGAAAAAGAGGGGATATTTACATTCCGTCAGGTGAAGACAAAATAAAACCGAAGCCTGCTACCGCTTCGGTTTCTTTGATTATCGCGCCAGTTTAAGCAGCCGTTTTCAGCTAGCTTTACGCTCATGCGCCTGCCGATACGCCACCAAATCTTCAATGGTGACCAGCGCCATATTGTGTTTATTGGCAAATTCAATGCATTCTGGCGCACGCGCCATAGTGCCATCATCATTAGTCAATTCACACAGCACACCTGCTGGTTTAAAGCCTGCCAGCGTCACCAGATCGATGGTCGCTTCAGTATGACCACCGCGAGTCAGTACCCCCCCCGCCTGTGCACGCAATGGAAATACGTGACCCGGACGATTGAGGTCAGAGGGTTTCGCATCATCGGCAATGGCGGCACGAACGGTCGTAATACGATCAGCAGCAGAAACACCGGTAGTCACACCTTCAGCAGCTTCAATGGTTACGGTAAAACCGGTGCCATAGGCACTGGTGTTATTTTCTACCATCATTGGCAGATCAAGTTGTTTACGGCGATCCTCGGTAATGCACAGGCACACAATACCGCTACCGTGGCGGATGGTCAGCGCCATCTGCTCAACGGTCATGGTTTCTGCCGGGAAGATCATATCGCCTTCGTTTTCACGGTCTTCGTCATCAAGCACCATTACACCGCGTCCTTCACGCAGCGCAGCCAGTGCATTTTCAACACGTTCGAAAGGCGTACCAAAAGAGGAAAGTAGCGTCTGATTCATGGTAAAAAAACCTCACTAAAATTATGGTTACCAGAATCAGGGCAGTCTTAGGAGTGGCGGCATACAGCCAAAATAACGTGAGCGGGTCCATGCCCGACAGAATCGTTACTCTCTCCCATCCGGACTTTAACCGTCGGCCCCGGAATTACACCGGATCTGCTGTCCTTTGAGTTTGCACCCAAAGCGCTCGCGGGCTTTCAACTATGTTGATTTACCGCCGGTGGGGAATTTCGCCCCGCCCTGAGAATAAGCGAGATCACTATAACGCTAATGGCTAGCGGCAGCAACGCTGCAGGTTCACATAATTCTGGTTTATGCCTGTCTCTTATCGCACTACAATGTTACTCAATACCTATCAGTTCAGGGAAACTACAATGATTGACCCGAAAAAAATTGAGCAAATCGCTCGCCAGGTTCACGAATCGATGCCTAAAGGAATCAGGGAGTTCGGGGAAGATGTGGAGAAGAAAATCCGCCAAACCCTACAAGCGCAGTTGACGCGTCTCGATCTGGTAAGCCGTGAAGAATTCGACGTTCAGACGCAGGTCTTGTTACGGACTCGTGAGAAACTGGCATTGCTGGAACAGCGCATCAGTGAACTGGAAACACGCTGCACCCCGACAGCAGAAACTCAATCTCCACCAGCTATCCCACCAGTTGATAAGCCTGAATAAAATAAACAAAAACGGGCCAAATGGCCCGTAATATCAATGTTCTAATTCCAGTTCTCTTGGCTGTGTCATCTGCTGGCAATACCATGCATAGCGGGCGCAAAACCAGGTTCGATGTTCTTCATCCATATTACCGGTGACGGCCAGAATATCGACCGGGCGGCCTTCAGTATGCATTCTGGCAAAACTACGCGCCAGGAAATCGAAATTATTTAAAGAATTAAGACTATGATCCATAAGCACATCCTCCGGTTATCGCATACCTTTTAAGGCTATATGCTTTTTCTGATTTCAGTATTCCTTAATCAGTGTAGTGCCTTTAAACATAACGTGCGTAAATATATTGTTTCGGATCACACTTTTTATCGAAAAATAAAAAATAACATTAATGGACTTCCCCTTTTAAAACATCACTAACACATGTTATTATTAGCAAAGGCAAATGTAAGAAAGGAAACAATACCATTGTAAACAATGCGTCACTGAATGGACGATGGAGTGACAGATGATTTTATTTACCGACTATAACGCACCTTATCTTTTTGCTATTTCCTTTGTACTATTGATCGGTTTGTTGGAAATTATTGCCATTATCTGTGGCCATATGCTCTCCGGCGCTCTTGATGCACATCTTGATCATTACGATTCCATAACCACAGGTAATATTAGCCAGGCACTTCATTATCTCAATATTGGAAAACTGCCAGCCCTCGTCGTCCTCTGTCTGTTGGCAGGCTTTTTTGGCCTCATTGGCATTCTTCTTCAGCATGTCTGTGTCATGCTCTGGCAAACACCACTCCCAAACCTGTTCGTAGTTCCAGTTAGTTTACTGCTCACAATTATCATGGTGCATTATACCGGCAAGGTGATTGCGCCCTGGATCCCTCGCGACCATAGTACTGCCATTACAGAAGAAGAATATATTGGCTGCATGGCATTAATTACTGGTCATCAGGCCTCTTCCGGAAAACCCTGTGAAGGAAAACTCACTGATCAATTTGGTCAAATACACTATTTATTACTGGAACCCGAAAAAGGGATATTCTTCAATAAAGGCGATAAAGTATTAATTATTTGTCGACTTTCTACAACGCGGTATTTGGCTGAAAAAAATCCCTGGCCAAACATATTGTAATTATTTAATTAAAAGGAAATTTAATAATGGATGATATTGTCAACTTAGTTCCGTCATGGATGTTTACCGCGATTGTTGCCGTATGCATTCTATTTATTATCGGTATTATTTTCGCGCGGCTTTATCGTCGGGCATCCGCCGAGCAGGCATTTGTCCGTACCGGATTAGGCGGGCAAAAAGTAGTCATGAGCGGCGGCGCAATTGTTATGCCTATCTTCCATGAAATAATCCCCATCAATATGAATACATTGAAACTGGAAGTCAGTCGCTCGACAATTGATAGTCTGATCACGAAAGACCGTATGCGCGTCGATGTGGTTGTCGCTTTCTTTGTGCGCGTAAAACCTTCAGTTGAAGGAATTGCCACCGCAGCTCAGACGCTGGGGCAACGCACTCTGTCGCCTGAAGATTTACGTATGCTGGTCGAAGATAAATTCGTCGATGCCCTACGTGCGACAGCGGCACAAATGACGATGCATGAGTTGCAAGATACGCGCGAAAACTTCGTTCAGGGAGTGCAAAATACCGTTGCAGAAGACTTATCGAAAAACGGCCTGGAACTGGAAAGCGTGTCACTCACCAACTTTAACCAGACCTCCAAAGAACATTTCAACCCGAATAATGCCTTTGACGCTGAGGGTTTGACCAAGCTGACCCAGGAAACAGAACGTCGCCGCCGCGAACGTAACGAGGTTGAACAAGATGTAGAAGTTGCGGTTCGTGAAAAAAACCGTGATGCGCTGTCGCGGAAGCTGGAAATTGAACAGCAAGAAGCGTTTATGACCCTTGAGCAGGAGCAGCAGGTGAAAACCCGCACTGCCGAGCAGAACGCAAAAATTGCTGCTTTTGAAGCTGAACGTCGGCGTGAAGCAGAGCAAACGCGTATTCTTGCTGAACGTCAGATTCAGGAAACCGAAATCGACCGCGAGCAGGCCGTCCGCTCCAGAAAAGTTGAGGCTGAACGTGAAGTTCGCATTAAAGAAATCGAACAGCAACAAGTCACCGAAATCGCCAACCAAACGAAATCGATCGCCATTGCGGCCAAATCGGAACAACAATCGCAGGCAGAAGCCCGTGCCAACCTGGCTTTAGCAGAAGCAGTAAGCGCCCAGCAAAACGTAGAAACGACACGTCAGACCGCCGAAGCTGACCGTGCCAAGCAGGTAGCGCTGATTGCAGCAGCACAGGATGCGGAAACCAAAGCAGTTGAACTGACCGTGCGGGCGAAAGCAGAGAAAGAAGCTGCAGAAATGCAGGCGGCAGCCATTGTTGAGTTAGCCGAAGCTACGCGTAAAAAAGGCCTGGCAGAAGCAGAAGCGCAACGAGCGTTGAACGACGCCATCAACGTACTTTCTGACGAACAAACCAGCCTTAAATTCAAGCTGGCACTATTGCAGTCTCTGCCTGCTGTAATCGAGAAATCCGTTGAGCCGATGAAGTCTATTGACGGTATCAAGATTATTCAGGTCGATGGCTTGAATCGTGGCGGCGCTGCGGGTGATGCGACATCAGGCAGCGTTGGCGGAGGAAACCTGGCGGAGCAGGCATTATCAGCCGCTCTTTCTTACCGTACACAGGCACCGCTTATTGACTCTCTACTTAATGAAATCGGTGTTTCAGGCGGTTCGCTGGCGGCACTGACTTCACCATTGGCTTCATCGATTCCCGTCGCAGATAAAGTAGAATAAATCTTCTTATATTCACATCCCTGGCTCAAAAAGCCGGGGATTTTTTATATCTACGTTCCAGCAAAAAGTGCAAATGATCAGGCTGTTGCAGCGTTTTGCGTGACCGCTCGGGGAAGACCAAACTGCATCAGAGAAAGCATTGTGCGGGGTCTGTCACTCATCAACACTCGGAGAGTCAGTAAGGGGTTGAAACGGAAAAGCCCCTCCCAAGGAAGGGGCCTTATAGAAGGAAAGGGTTATGATGAAGTTCGTCATCATACTGGTTGTGTTGTTACTGTTAAGTTTCCCGACTTACTAACAACTCATCAGAGGGAGAGAAATCCTCCCTTACCCTTGTTCCTTTACCTTAGGTTGAAAAAACAACAGCGCCAATAGCTCTACCTGGCACGAAGCGAGATCTGCGAACCGCTTTCCAGTTAGCCTTTTTTATCCTGTTGGATCTTCTTGATGATGTTGGTTGTCGAGCAACCATCTTCGAAGTTGAGCACCAGCACTTCACCGCCGTTGGCCCAGACTTCTTTACTCCCGGCGATCTCTTCCGGTTTATAGTCGCCGCCTTTCACCAGCAGATCCGGCAGGATCCCGGCGATCAGGCGCTGCGGCGTATCTTCTTCAAATGATACCACCCAGTCGACCGCTTCCAGTGCGCCCAGTACAATCATGCGCTGTTCGAGCGGATTAACCGGACGAGAATCCCCTTTCAGCCGTTTAGTGGAGGCATCGCTGTTCACGGCGACAATCAAGCGATCGCCCAGTTTACGGGCATTTGCCAGATAGGAGACGTGCCCGGCATGCAAAATATCGAAGACGCCGTTGGTCATCACCACTTTTTCACCGCGTTTACGCGCCGCGGCTACAGCCAGCTTCAGTTCTTCTTCAGTCATCACGCCAAAGCCAGTGTCCGCACGTCCACGTACTGCGTTTTCCAGCTCGATCGGTGAAACCGTGGACGTCCCCAATTTACCGACAACAACGCCTGCTGCCGCATTCGCAAAGAAGCAAGCTTCTTCCAGTGAATTACCCGCAGCCAGCGTTGCCGCCAGCACGCCAATCACCGTATCGCCTGCGCCAGTTACGTCATAAACTTCCTGCGCCTGAGTAGGCATATGCAGCGGCGCTTTCCCCGGTTGCAGCAGTGTCATCCCTTGTTCGGAACGGGTTACCAGTAGCGCAGAGAGTTCATAATCGGCAATCAGTTTCATGCCGCGTTCAACAATCTCTTCTTCGGTCTTACATTTACCAACAACAGCTTCAAACTCAGAGAGATTCGGCGTCAGCAGCGTAGCGCCACGGTAACGTTCAAAATCAGTACCTTTTGGATCAATCAGCACCGGAACGCCCGCTTTACGCGCTAATTGGATCATATGCTGTACGCTTGCCAGCGCGCCTTTGGCGTAGTCAGAAAGCACCAGCGCGCCAATCGAACCCAGCGCCTGATTAATCCGCTCATGCAGTGGCTGCGGATCGACGCCTTCGAAACCTTCTTCAAAGTCCAGGCGGATAAGCTGTTGGTTACGGGAAAGCACCCGCAGTTTGGTAATGGTTGGATGCGTCGGCACAGAAACGAAGTCGCATTTTACGTTCACGTCCGCCAGTGATTTACTGAGCGCGCGCGCCGCATCATCAATACCTGTCAGCCCAACCAGACGCGCGTTAGCACCGAGAGAAGCGATGTTCATCGCCACGTTGGCTGCGCCGCCCGGACGTTCTTCAATGGTATTGACCTTAACCACAGGCACCGGCGCTTCCGGCGAAATACGACTGGTGGGGCCGTACCAGTAACGATCCAGCATCACATCACCAACCACCATCACTCCAGCACGTTCAAACTCTGGCAGCGTTACTTTCATTCCTGTCTCCTGAGAGATTCAAAATTTGCGCGCGATAATATCACACTTCATTCCTCCACCAGCCACTTCTGCCAGCTTGCCCGCACCAGTTCACGCTCTGCGGTGAAGCACTCATCCGGCACATGGCCCGGCAACTCCTGTAACGCCAGGTGGTGAAGTTCATCGCGAAGCGTAGTGTAAGCACGGGTTAGCGCCATCGCTTCCCGCTCTTCCATAATGTCGTTTTGCGCCAGCAGTTCCAGAATGCGCACGTTGTCTGACCAGCGCGTTAACTTTGGTTTTTCATGCGCGTAGCGCAACACCAGATATTGGGTAATAAATTCGATATCGGTAATTCCGCCCTCATCGGCTTTGATATCAAAGCGATCGCGATGTTTATTGCCGAGATGAGCGCGCATTTTCTCGCGCATTTCCCGCACTTCCGTTTGTAGGTTTTTACCTTCACGCGGCAGTGTCATAATTTCCCGACGCACCGCGTCGAATTGCGCTGTCAGTTGTGGATCGCCATACACCACACGCGCACGCACCAACGCCTGATGCTCCCACGTCCAGGCCTCATTTTTCTGATAATCGGCAAACGCTTCTGTGGAGGTAACCAGCATTCCCGCCGCTCCGGACGGGCGCAGCCGCGCATCCACTTCATACAAAATGCCGGAAGAAGTACGTGTGCTGAACAGGTGCATAATGCGTTGCGCCAGACGCAGATAAAACTGCCGTCCGTCGATTTCCCGATCGCCGTCGGTCATTACATCCATCGGGCAATCGTGCAGGAAGATCAGATCAAGATCAGAACTGTAGCCTAACTCCCAGCCCCCCAGCTTACCGTAGCCGACCACCGCAAAACCGCGGCCTTCGCGTTCACTCAGGTGATTCGGTTTACCATAGCGGGCAACCATTTGTCCCCATGCTTGCTGTACCACAGCATCGATCATCGCCTCCGCCAGCCAGGTTAAGTGATCGCTCACTTTCATCACTGGCAGTGTTCCGGCAATATCCGCGGCAGCAATACGTAACAACTGTGCCTGTTTAAATTGACGCAACGCCTCAAGCTGCTGTTCTTCATCATCTTCTGGCACGCGCAGCAAATACTGGCGCAGTTCATCACGATATGCATCAGTCGCCGTCGGCTGGTAGAGCGTGTTCGGATCGAGCAGTTCATCCAGCAATAATGGATAACGCGCCAGTTGGCTGGCAATCATCGGAGATGCAGCGCACAGCGAAATCAAATGTTTAAGCGCCGCCGGAAATTCACTGAGCAACTCAAGATAAGTGGTACGAGTGACAATCCCCACCAACAAGGCGGTAATACGCGACAGCGTGACGGCGGCATCTTCACGCCCACAAACGTCACTCAGCAGATGCGGCATCAGATGGTCGAGTACCTGACGTCCGCGAGGCCCGATGGTACGTTTGTCTAACTCTTTACGGAAATCGGCAATCAGCGCCAGCACTTGTTTGCGATCATCCTCGCTAAGATGCGCCAGCACCGGCGTGGTGTCATCTTCCTGCAACGCATCCTGCCACAACTCACGCCACTGCTCCGATAGCGACTCTTCCTGAGTTTCGCTTTCGTCATCGCCAATCAGTTCGTTAAATACCCGGCGCACATTGGTCATATGTCCGATCAGCGCTCCGGTCAGTTGCAACCAGTCAGCGAAATCCATCGCCCACGCCAGCCGCGCACGGTTAAGCTCATCGGCTGGAAGCGTCTGGGTTTGTTCATCATTAATGCTTTGCAGCAAGTTTTCCAGACGACGCAGAAACAGATATGCCACTCGCAATTGTTCGGCATCGTTTTCAGAAAGCAGATGCAGCGCGGCAATGGCGCTGAGTGTTGGCAGTAAAGAGCGTGATTGCAGCGACGGTTCGCGCCCACCGCGAATGAGCTGAAACACCTGGACGATAAATTCAATTTCACGAATGCCACCGGCACCAAGTTTGATGTTGTCAGTAAGGCCACGACGGCGGACTTCACGGGCAATCATCCCTTTCATGTTGCGTAGCGACTGGATCACGCTGAAATCGATGTAACGGCGGAAAACAAACGGACGCAGCATCGAACGCAATTCGTTAGCATAAACGCCATCGCTATCGCCCATAATCCGCGCCTTGACCATCGCGTAACGCTCCCAGTCACGCCCCTGTTCCTGGTAATAATCTTCCAGCGCCGCGAAACTCAGCACCAGCGGGCCACTTTCACCAAACGGGCGCAGCCGCATATCCACGCGATAGACAAAGCCATCTTGCGTCGGTTGATCCAGCACTTTAATCAGCCGCTGGCCCATGCGGGTAAAGAACTGAGCATTATCCAGTTCGCGGCGTCCTCCCTGCGTGCAACCATGTTCCGGCCAGGCAAAAATCAGATCGATATCCGAGGAGAAATTCAGTTCTCCACCACCCAGCTTACCCATGCCTAAAATCAGCAGCGGTTGCGCTTCGCCCTGCGCATTACACGGCGTTCCCCATTCGCGGCAGCAGGCGTCATACAGCCAGTCACGCGCCGCGACAATCAGCGTCTCCGCCAAATGGCTGAGTTGCTGCAAAATGTTCTCTTCCGCAACCAGCGCCAGTGTTTGCGCCCAGGCAATACGCACCATAATGCGCCGACGGAACAGCCGCAGTTCGCGCATTAAGCTGGCTTCATCGTTTACATCACTGAGCGCCTTCTGTAACCATGCAGCGTAATGCTGCCATTCGTCGGCCTGCGGTGGTTCGCTTTCCAGTTCCACCAACCACTCTGGATGCGCAATCACACTGTCCTGCACAAAATCACTGAAGGTAAGTACTGACTTCGCCTGTGAGCTAAGTGATTCCTCGGCTAAAGGCGCTGGCAGCCGCTCAACAACGGTCTGCCAGTACTGCTGTAACGGTGAAGAGAGCGGCTTCATACGCGATTTTATCCTTGCCTGATTAACGTTTTCCGCTGTGCAACCAGAACGGTTCCTGATTGTTTGCCTCATTACGGAAATGTTCAATTTCAATGCGTTGCCCGGTCGCAATAGCGTGACGCAGCCCCTGCCAGTTCTCCAGCCAGGCTTGCGCGACGAGAGGATCGTAATAACCTGCCAGCAGCAATACGGAGTCAATATCACGCGTAAGACGTGGCAACTGATCACGATAGCGATCGCCCAACGGCTGGCAAAAAACACTTTTCAGCTCAGCGGCGTGGCGGGAGAGATGGATATCAGCAAAGCGTTTAAAGGAATCACTCATTTTGCTCTGCGCTTTGCTATCTAAAAACGGCTGCCAGGCTTTGCTTACCAGCCATTCGGTCAACGCCAGTTTCGCCATTGCCGTTTCGGTAGAGTAGACAGCCGTTACGGCAGAAACCGCAGAAACAATTGTCGCTTCACATTGGGTCAGCAGATCACGTAAGTGAGTGCTCGCTTTACGTGGGACAATGCCACCGAACAGCATCAGCGTATGACGAACCAGGCCGATGGCTGCCAACACTTGCTCTTTCGCCGCATCGTTGCCGCGTACCCACAGCTCCTCATGATACTGCCATTGCGCTAATGCCAGCTCCAGCGCCGCTTCCAGCCCCTGCTCGACATCCGCTTTTGCCGCAACATGCAGAATAGAGGTGGGTTTAATTTCACGCGCAGGATTGCCCTGTGCCAGGTGATAACCACGTGCGGCTTTGCTCAGGCTGCCCTGACGCAATCCGGTTTGCGATACCAGTTGGCTCGCCAGTTTCAGCACCGCGCGCGTTTCACCGCTAAGTAATTCCAGCTCCAGTTCGCAGATGGGTTCAGCAAATTCACCGGCTTTCACTTCCCCCAAATCGAGGGCAATCTCAATCTGGCTGCCATCAACATCTACCAACCATTTTTCGCGATAAAAATCAGTGCTGAACAGCGGCTGTACGCGGGAAGCAAGATCGGCAGGTAATTCATTGTTTGGCCAGACTTCTACTGGAAACTGTGCCAGATCGAGGTTCGCCTCACTCAACGCAACGTTATATTCCGGTCGCTGGTGTAACCCGCCCGTTACCCGCCCGGCAACTTTCATGGTCATCTCATAGCGACCATTTTCGCCACGAATACGCAGGCCCATATCGTGCCCACGCAGCCAGTTATCCGGCGTTTCGTAGTAGACGTTGAGCAACTGCACGGGGTCATGATGCTCACCGCCCAGCGTATTGAGATGGTCACGCAACGCCTCAACGGCACTGTGATTAACAATAAACTTTAATTCGATTTCCTGAGCCATGGCCTTTACTTATCGGTTATGTCACATAAGTGACGATGAACGGCGAACTAAATGCGATCTTTTTTGTCAGTAGATAGTATTTTGCGCCAAATTGCCATGCAACGAGCATTTTGACGGGCGTAAAAGTTTGAAACAGTGGCAAGAGCTGACACAGAGGATTCCGATTGATGCCGAATGCTTTGCGTAGCGACACTGATGCCACTACTATCGTTCCACTTTCCATGACAATAACGACAGCCTGATGCCAAAATTACGCCTGATCGCACTAACTTTACTCGCGCTTAGCGCCACTGCCGTCTCTCACGCGGAAGAAAAGCGCTATGTTTCTGACGAACTGAATACCTGGGTCCGCAGTGGCCCGGGAGATAATTATCGCCTCGTGGGCACGGTTAACGCCGGTGAGGAAGTGACATTATTACAAACTGACGCCAACACCAGTTACGCCCAGGTGAAAGACAGCTCTGGTCGTACCGCCTGGATCCCGTTGAAACAACTTAGCACAGAGCCAAGTCTACGCTCCCGTGTGCCAGATCTGGAAAATCAGGTCAAAACCCTGACTAATAAGCTCACCAATATCGATAACACCTGGAATCAGCGCACGGCAGAAATGCAGCAGAAAGTGGCGCAGAGCGACAGCGTGATCAACGGGTTAAAAGAAGAAAATCAGAAGCTGAAAAACGAACTGATTGTCGCCCAGAAAAAAGTTGATGCCGCCAGCGTACAACTGGATGACAAACAGCGCACCATCATCATGCAGTGGTTTATGTATGGTGGCGGCGTGCTGGGGCTTGGCTTGCTGCTCGGTCTGGTATTGCCGCACCTGATCCCAACGCGCAAACGTAAAGATCGCTGGATGAACTAAATCGCCTTCTTCGTCACACTATCTTATTATTAGGAATTGTGTATTTGACGAAGGGAAAATGGCGTGAAGATTTATCTGGTCGGTGGTGCGGTTCGGGATGCGTTATTAGGGCTACCGGTCAAAGACAGAGATTGGGTGGTTGTCGGCAGCACGCCACAACAGATGCTTGACGCGGGCTACCAGCAGGTAGGCCGCGATTTTCCTGTTTTTCTGCATCCGCAAACGCATGAAGAGTATGCGCTGGCGCGTACCGAGCGGAAATCCGGTTCGGGATACACAGGTTTTACCTGTTATGCCGCGCCTGATGTCACGCTGGAAGATGATCTTCAGCGTCGCGATCTGACTATCAATGCGCTGGCCCAGGATGATGACGGCGATATTATCGATCCGTACAACGGTCTGGGCGATCTGCAAAGCCGTCTTCTGCGCCATGTTTCCCCCGCTTTTGGCGAGGATCCGCTACGCGTGCTACGCGTAGCGCGTTTTGCCGCACGTTATGCTCATCTCGGTTTTCGTATTGCCGATGAAACAATGACGTTGATGCGCGAGATGACCCACGCGGGTGAACTGGAACACCTGACGCCCGAACGCGTGTGGAAAGAAACTGAAAGCGCCCTCACAACCCGCAATCCACAGGTGTTCTTTCAGGTACTACGCGATTGCGGCGCATTACGCGTTTTATTCCCGGAGATCGACGCGTTGTTTGGTGTCCCCGCTCCGGCGAAATGGCACCCGGAAATCGATACTGGTATTCACACCTTAATGACACTCTCAATGGCGGCGATGCTAAGTCCGCAGGTCGATGTCCGTTTCGCAACGTTATGCCACGATCTCGGTAAAGGGCTAACGCCGCCGGAGCTGTGGCCACGTCATCATGGTCATGGTCCGGCAGGCGTGAAATTAGTAGAACAATTGTGCCAGCGCCTGCGCGTCCCTAATGAAATCCGCGATTTAGCCAAACTGGTCGCGGAGTTTCACGATCTCATCCACACCTTCCCAATGCTGAATCCGAAAACCATCGTCAAATTGTTTGATTCCATCGATGCCTGGCGTAAACCGCAGCGTGTCGAGCAACTGGCGCTGACCAGCGAGGCAGACGTGCGCGGTCGATCCGGTTTTGAAGCGGCAGATTACCCACAAGGACGCTGGTTACGTGAAGCGTGGGAAGTAGCGCAGTCAGTACCAACAAAGGCGGTTGTTGACGCGGGATTTAAAGGCGTGGAGATCCGCGAGGAGCTGACACGACGCCGAATTGCGGCGGTGGCTACCTGGAAGGAACAACGTTGCCCAAAGCCTGAATAAGTTTTGGGCATTTTGCCGGATGCGGCATAAACGCCTTATCCGGCTACATGTCAACGACGGTTGTAGGCCTGATAAGACGCGCAAGCGTCGCATCAGGCGTTGATTGCCGGATGCGGCGTGAACGACTTATCCGGCCTACGCAATCGTGGACAATTCCAGGCATCCGACACTGTTCTTCACATCAAAAGAACACAACGTACACCGCAGCCGCCACAATAAAGCGATAAATGGCGAACGGGATAAACGAAATCCGCTTAATTAATTGCAGGAAGGTTTTAATCGCAATCAGCGCCACCACAAAGGCGGTGAAAAACCCAACGGCAAACATCGGGATATCACCGGTTGTCAGGAACCCCCAACTTTTGTAGAGATCGAGCGCCGTTGCGCCCATCATCATCGGCACCGCCAGCAGGAACGAGAACTCAGAAGCGGCGTAACGACTCACGCCCATCAGCATCCCACCAGAAATAGTCGCTCCGGAGCGGGAGAAACCCGGCCACAGCGCCAGACACTGGAAACAGCCAATCATAAACGCCTGACGATATGTCATATCATCCAGACCCGGCGCGCGCGGCTCTTTCGGCTTCAGGCATTCCGCGGCAATCAACAATAGACCGCCAACGACCAGCGCGTACATGACATTTATCGGGTTAAACAATGACTTAATCGTATCGTGGAATAACAGCCCCAGGACAACTGCCGGGATCATCCCCAGTAAAATGTGGATCAGCGTTAACCGGCCTTTGCTTTCTCCTTCGCGCTGCAATGGACGGCCAAAATGAATGCCAATCAGGCCAAACAAACGCCGCCAGAACATGACAACCACAGCCAGAATCGATCCTAACTGGATAACGACTTCAAAGGTTTTCGCCGTATCGCCCTCAAATCCCAACAAATGACCGACAATAATCATGTGGCCCGTGCTGGATACCGGCAGAAATTCTGTCAATCCTTCGACCACACCCAATATTGCCGCTATCAGCAGCGAGTGCATATCGCTCATCAATAAACCCCTAAATTATAAAAATATACCGCTTGTCCAAACTACTGCAGTATGACCCGCTTATAACCATTTGGTTTAACAGCTATAAAATTAATTATTCTCTTTCAGATTATTGCCACGCTCAATGATTACGCCAACATTAGCAGCGCGCGCCACTGCACCTGGCTTGCTGAGTTTGATGCGCACCCACGGAGAGTTAAAGCGAGTCAGTAGCAATTCCGCCACCTCTTCCGCCACGCGTTCCACTAACGCAAAACGCGCCCCCTCGACGTGGCTAACCACCGTTTCTGCGATGTCAGCGTAGCTGAGGCAGTCCGCCACATCATCGCTTTTCGCCGCTTTACGGTTATCCCACGCCATTTCGATATCGAACACCAGCTTCTGCTCGATGGTCTGTTCCCAGTCGTAAACACCAATAGTGGTGATTACCGAAAGTTGCTCTATAAATACAATATCCATCACGACCTGCTCGCTTTTTGGCTAACCCGGATACCACTTCCGGCGAAATGTGCGTATTATCCACGGATTCATCGTTAAACACGAATTTTCAAAACGGAACAGCTTATGAGTGCAATCGCGCCTGGAATGATCCTCATCGCGTACCTCTGCGGCTCCATTTCCAGTGCCATTCTGGTTTGCCGCTTGTGTGGTCTGCCCGATCCGCGAACCAGCGGCTCAGGTAATCCTGGCGCAACCAATGTATTACGTATCGGTGGCAAGGGAGCAGCCATAGCAGTACTGATTTTCGACGTTCTGAAAGGAATGTTGCCCGTTTGGGGCGCGTATGTATTAGGTGTCAGCCCCTTCTGGTTAGGCTTAATTGCCATAGCTGCCTGTCTTGGACATATCTGGCCGGTTTTCTTCGGTTTTAAAGGGGGGAAAGGCGTTGCCACCGCTTTTGGTGCAATAGCCCCGATTGGCTGGGATTTAACGGGCGTGATGGCGGGAACCTGGCTGCTTACCGTGCTATTGAGTGGATATTCGTCGCTGGGGGCGATTGTCAGCGCGCTGATTGCTCCGTTTTATGTCTGGTGGTTTAAGCCACAATTCACCTTCCCGGTTTCGATGCTCTCTTGCCTGATCCTGCTGCGTCATCATGACAACATCCAGCGTCTGTGGCGTCACCAGGAGACAAAAATCTGGACGAAATTCAAAAGAAAGCGCGAAAAAGATCCTGAGTGATTTTTCAGCCCGTGCTTATCCTTTTCACAGGCTGAATCATAGCCTTACGCAGCCGGTAACTCTGCCAGTGGCCAGCGCGGACGCACACTCACGCCGAGATCCGCCGTCGCGCCTGCTTTAAACCGCACCATTCCAGCATAGGCGATCATCGCGCCGTTATCGGTACAAAACTCCGGACGCGCGTAGAATACCTCGCCACGACGCTTTTTCATCATTTCCGCCAGTTTCGCCCGCAGCGTGCGGTTAGCACTCACGCCGCCTGCCATGACCAGTCGCTTAAAGCCCGTCTGATCCAGCGCTCGCTTACACTTAATCATCAACGTATCGACCACCGCATCTTCAAAGGCGCGAGCGATATCAGCACGCGTCTGGTCGTCGGTGCCGTTGTCACGAATGGTATTTGCCGCGAAGGTTTTCAGGCCAGAGAAGCTGAAATCCAGCCCCGGACGGTCGGTCATCGGACGCGGGAAGACAAAGCGCCCGGCAGTACCCTGGGCGGCCATTTTCGACAGTAACGGCCCGCCTGGATAATCCAGCCCCAGCAGCTTCGCGGTCTTATCAAACGCTTCCCCGGCAGCGTCATCAATGGACTCACCGAGCAACTCGTACTGACCAATACCAGTGACGCTGATTAACTGCGTATGACCGCCGGAAACCAGCAGCGCGACAAACGGAAATTCCGGTGGGTTATCTTCCAGCATCGGCGCTAACAGATGCCCTTCCATATGGTGTACCGGGATCGCCGGAACGCCCCAGGCAAACGCCAGCGAACGCCCAACCGTTGCGCCAACCAACAGCGCGCCGACTAATCCAGGGCCTGCGGTATAGGCCACTGCATCAATATCTTTTGCTGTCAGCCCGGACTCTTTCAGCGCCGCCTGGATCAACGGTACGGTTTTACGCACGTGATCGCGGGAGGCCAGTTCAGGCACTACGCCGCCGTAGTCAGCGTGTAATTTCACCTGACTATACAATTGGTTGGCTAACAAACCTTTTTCATCGTCGTAAATGGCGATGCCGGTTTCATCGCAAGAAGTTTCAATACCCAGTACACGCATGACTTGTTTTACCTCGCTTTATTACCGCGCAGTGTAGGACCAATGCGGGTTGATGTAAAACTTTGTTCGCCCCTGGAGAAAGCCTCGTGTATACTCCTCACCCTTATAAAAGTCCCTTTCAAAAAAGGCCGCGGTGCTTTACAAAGCAGCAGCAATTGCAGTAAAATTCCGCACCATTTTGAAATAAGCTGGCGTTGATGCCAGCGGCAAACCGAATTAATCAAAGGTGAGAGGCACATGCCGGTAATTAAAGTACGTGAAAACGAGCCGTTCGACGTAGCTCTGCGTCGCTTCAAGCGTTCCTGCGAAAAAGCAGGTGTTCTGGCGGAAGTTCGTCGTCGTGAATTCTATGAAAAACCGACTACCGAACGTAAGCGCGCTAAAGCTTCTGCAGTGAAACGTCACGCGAAGAAACTGGCTCGCGAAAACGCACGCCGTACTCGTCTGTACTAATTCCCCGAGAGCGTTGCTCTCCGATCAGACCGAGTTGTAGTTGTAAGGCCGTGCTTCCGAAAGGAATGCGCGGCTTATTTTCGTTTATGAATTGCTAAAAATCGGGGCCTATGGCTGGACGAATCCCACGCGTATTCATTAATGATCTGCTGGCGCGCACTGACATCGTCGATCTGATCGATGCTCGTGTGAAGCTAAAAAAGCAGGGCAAGAATTTTCACGCGTGTTGTCCATTCCACAACGAAAAAACCCCGTCCTTCACCGTCAACGGTGAGAAACAGTTTTACCACTGCTTTGGATGTGGCGCGCACGGCAACGCGATCGACTTTCTGATGAACTACGACAAACTCGAGTTCGTCGAAACGGTCGAAGAGTTGGCGGCAATGCACAATCTTGAAGTGCCATTTGAAGCAGGCAGCGGCCCCAGCCAGATAGAGCGCCATCAACGGCAAACTCTTTATCAGTTGATGGACGGTCTGAATACGTTTTACCAACAATCTTTACAGCAACCTGTTGCTACATCTGCGCGCCAGTATCTGGAAAAACGCGGATTAAGCCATGAGGTAATCGCCCGTTTTGCGATTGGTTTTGCGCCCCCCGGCTGGGACAACGTCCTGAAACGGTTTGGCGACAATCCAGAAAATCGCCAGTCATTGATTGATGCAGGCATGTTGGTAACCAACGATCAGGGCCGCAGTTACGATCGTTTCCGCGAGCGGGTGATGTTCCCCATTCGCGATAAACGCGGTCGGGTGATTGGTTTTGGTGGGCGCGTGCTGGGCAACGATACCCCAAAATACCTGAACTCGCCGGAAACTGATATTTTCCATAAAGGCCGCCAGCTTTACGGTCTTTATGAAGCGCAGCAGGATAACGCTGAACCCCAGCGTCTGTTGGTGGTCGAAGGCTATATGGACGTGGTTGCTCTGGCGCAATACGGTATTAATTACGCCGTTGCATCGTTGGGTACATCGACCACTGCCGATCACATTCAGTTGTTGTTCCGCGCGACCAACAATGTCATTTGCTGTTATGACGGCGACCGCGCAGGTCGTGATGCCGCGTGGCGAGCGTTAGAAACTGCGCTGCCCTATATGACAGATGGTCGTCAGCTACGCTTTATGTTTTTACCGGATGGCGAAGACCCTGACACGCTGGTACGCAAAGAAGGTAAAGAGGCGTTTGAAGCGCGTATGGAGCAGGCCATGCCGCTCTCTGCGTTTCTGTTTAACAGCCTGATGCCGCAAGTTGATCTGAGCACACCTGACGGGCGTGCGCGTTTAAGTACGTTGGCGCTGCCGCTGATTTCTCAGGTGCCCGGAGAAACATTGCGCATCTATCTTCGTCAGGAATTAGGCAACAAGTTAGGCATACTTGATGACAGCCAGCTTGAACGATTAATGCCGAAAGCAGCGGAGAACGGTGTTTCTCGTCCTGTTCCGCAGCTAAAACGCACGACCATGCGTATACTTATAGGGTTGCTGGTGCAAAATCCAGAATTAGCGACGTTAGTCCCGCCGCTGGAAAATCTGGATCAAAATAAGCTCCCCGGACTTGGCTTATTCAGAGAACTGGTCAACACTTGTCTCTCTCAGCCAGGTCTGACCACCGGGCAACTTTTAGAGCACTATCGTGGCACAAATAATGCTGCCACCCTTGAAAAACTGTCGATGTGGGACGATATAGCAGATAAGAATATTGCTGAGCAAACCTTCACCGACTCACTCAACCATATGTTTGATTCGTTGCTTGAACTGCGCCAGGAAGAGTTAATCGCTCGTGAGCGCACGCATGGTCTAAGTAATGAAGAACGCCTGGAACTCTGGACATTAAACCAGGAGCTGGCGAAAAAGTGATTTAACGGCTTAAGTGCCGAATAGCGATCGGGAAGCCCCCGACAGCCGCACTGAGAGGCAGCGGCAATGATATAAGTACGCCCTCGTAATTATCGTTGGCGGTAAACAACCGTTGGATTTCAGCATTAATATCTGAATGATATCCGGTCAATCGCCCAACACCAACCTCATGAAATAAGTGTGGATACCGTCTTATGGAGCAAAACCCGCAGTCACAGCTAAAACTTCTTGTCACCCGTGGTAAGGAGCAAGGCTATCTGACCTATGCCGAGGTCAATGACCATCTGCCGGAAGATATCGTCGATTCCGATCAGATCGAAGACATCATCCAAATGATCAATGACATGGGCATTCAGGTGATGGAAGAAGCGCCGGATGCCGATGATCTGATGCTGGCTGAAAACACAGCAGACGAAGATGCTGCCGAAGCCGCCGCACAGGTGCTTTCCAGCGTGGAATCTGAAATCGGGCGCACGACTGACCCGGTACGCATGTACATGCGTGAAATGGGCACCGTTGAACTGTTGACCCGCGAAGGCGAAATTGACATCGCTAAACGCATCGAAGACGGGATCAACCAGGTTCAATGCTCCGTTGCTGAATATCCAGAAGCGATTACCTATCTGCTGGAACAGTACGATCGCGTTGAAGCGGAAGAAGCACGTCTGTCCGATCTGATCACCGGCTTTGTCGATCCGAACGCAGAAGAAGAACTGGCACCAACCGCCACTCACGTCGGTTCAGAGCTTTCTCAGGAAGATCTGGACGATGACGAAGATGAAGACGAAGAAGATGCCGACGACGACAGCGCCGACGATGACAACAGCATCGACCCGGAACTGGCTCGCGAAAAATTTGCTGAACTGCGTGCCCAGTATGTTGTAACGCGCGACACCATCAAAGCGAAAGGCCGCAGTCACGCAGCCGCTCAGGAAGAGATCCTGAAACTGTCTGAAGTGTTCAAACAGTTCCGCCTGGTGCCGAAGCAGTTTGACTACCTGGTCAACAGCATGCGCGTCATGATGGATCGCGTTCGTACACAAGAACGTCTGATCATGAAGCTCTGCGTTGAGCAGTGCAAAATGCCGAAGAAAAACTTCATCACCCTGTTTACCGGCAACGAAACCAGCGATACCTGGTTCAATGCAGCGATTGCGATGAACAAACCGTGGTCGGAAAAACTGCACGATGTCTCTGAAGAAGTGCATCGCGCCCTGCAGAAACTGCAGCAAATTGAAGAAGAAACCGGCCTGACCATTGAGCAGGTTAAAGACATCAACCGCCGTATGTCCATCGGTGAAGCGAAAGCCCGCCGTGCGAAGAAAGAGATGGTTGAAGCGAACTTACGTCTGGTTATTTCTATCGCCAAGAAATATACCAACCGTGGCTTGCAGTTCCTCGATCTGATTCAGGAAGGCAACATCGGTCTGATGAAAGCGGTTGATAAGTTCGAATACCGTCGTGGTTATAAGTTCTCCACCTACGCAACCTGGTGGATCCGTCAGGCGATCACCCGCTCTATCGCGGATCAGGCGCGCACCATTCGTATTCCGGTGCATATGATTGAGACTATCAACAAGCTCAACCGTATTTCTCGCCAGATGCTGCAAGAGATGGGCCGCGAGCCGACGCCGGAAGAACTGGCTGAACGTATGTTGATGCCGGAAGATAAGATCCGTAAAGTGCTGAAGATCGCCAAAGAGCCAATCTCCATGGAAACGCCGATCGGTGATGATGAAGATTCGCATCTGGGGGATTTCATCGAGGATACCACTCTCGAACTACCGCTGGATTCTGCGACCACCGAAAGCCTGCGTGCGGCAACGCACGACGTGCTGGCTGGCCTGACCGCGCGTGAAGCGAAAGTTCTGCGTATGCGTTTCGGTATCGACATGAACACCGACCACACGCTGGAAGAAGTGGGTAAACAGTTCGACGTTACCCGTGAACGTATCCGTCAGATCGAAGCGAAGGCGCTGCGCAAACTGCGTCACCCGAGCCGTTCTGAAGTGCTGCGTAGCTTCCTGGACGATTAATCTGTAGGCCGGATAACACGTTCACGTCATATCCGGCACTCGTCTTGCTACTCTAACGCCACCTTTCTGGTGGCGTTTTTTATCGCCCACGCACTACCAGTGCCTGATCCAACTCCCGATATGCCTCAACCAGTTTCTCCAGAGAAACTCGACTTAAACCGCTGGGATTCGGCAATACCCAAATCTGCGTCGAACCAATGGTCAGCGTTTGTTTCCCCCACTGCACGCCTCGCTGACTGAATCCCTGTTCATACGCCTGCTTACCCAGAATCGCCAACGCCTGCGGCTGATAATTCTCAATTTTTTCAATTAGCTTGCGCCCACCTGCGTGCAATTCCTGCTTTGACACTTCATTAGCCTGCACCGTTGGCCTGTCAACCAGTTTGGTGACGCCACAACGATAATCCAGCAGATGCTGCGCTTCCTGCGGCTTCAACTGACGGTCGGTAAACCCGGCCTGATAAATCACCTTCCAGAAGCGATTCGCCGGATGGGCAAACGGAAAACCAGACTCCGCGGAAGAAAGACCCGGATTGATGCCACAAAACACCACACGCAATCCTGGCGCAAGAATATCGTCAACCATATTAACTCCTGAACAACACAACCCGCAGGAAGTATAACGAATTGAAAACACATTGTTTATAAAAACAGCAGCCGCGCGGTAATGGCTGGATTGCGACACGGAGTTACTTTATAATCCGCTACCATGGCCCCTTAGCTCAGTGGTTAGAGCAGGCGACTCATAATCGCTTGGTCGTTGGTTCAAACCCAACAGGGGCCACCATATCTATCAAGGGGTTACGTTAACAGCGTGACCCCTTCGTTTTTTCCAGGATACCTATAGGATACCGTCGCGGAGTATAAGCAGGTATAAAAACAATGAGTTACGCGACATCATATCCGTCATGAAATTTTAACTATCCGCCATGAAGCTGGTGGATGATCACGGATAACCCGTTATGGCAATCCCCATATCGGCATCGCGTAGTTAATCGTAGTGGCTACCGTAGTTGAGTCGCAGGGATGCCAGGAAGGAAACGATCGTGACTCGCCGTGACATGGCGTGATTAATCGTGACACCAAACAAAAAGCCTTACCCGTAGGCTTAATGTTTGGCTTGGCTGTAGTCTTACCGTAACGCGCCACTCACCGTCGTGGCCTATCCGGTTTCCGCCACTGATACGGCCTCACATCATCATGCTGGTGGCGTTCCTGTTGCAGCACAACGGAAACAGGCGCTGAACACCTGTTAATTTTGCTTGCAGGTTGTTTGATTCCGGCAATGCTGCGGATCATCTCCAGCAAATCGGCTTCGGTGATGGTCATGATTTACACCTTAGGAAATCTTAGGGGCTGGTTGACACTTTCCGGCTTGAGACCTTAACAAATCTTAACATCGCAGGTTGACACACTTGACACTTTTTCGCGAAAAACCTTATCAAACCTTATCAAACCTTAGCATTTCTAAGCATGGCAACTTGACACTTTTCGCGATTTTTTTCGGCTTTTTGACGTGGTAAATCTGGCGCAAAGCCAGTAACGGCGGGGTTTACAGCGAGGTTGACACTTTTTCGCGTTCAGAGTGCAAAGTGTCAACCTGGCAAGCTGCTCAACTTGACACTTTTTGATGTCATTGATGGTCTGATTTTTCCCATTCAGCCAGGGCGTTTAGCCCGGCTTCACTCCATGATTCCAGTTCATCGGGATAATCACCTGCAACATAGCAGAGTTCGCAACGCAGCATACGAATTGCCAGACGAGCATTACCCAGCAAATCGTATTGCTCAAAGTAATGCTGTCCGTCGCAATCCTCAAGGCAGATAGCACCACCATCAAGAAATTGCACTTCCCAGCCTAATTCTTCGGCTGCATTCCGCACGCGCTGCTCTATATCATCGTCAGTTACTGGCGCTGGGTCTTTACCGTCTCTGGCCTTAACTGCTTTCCAGAACTCGCCCCACGTCATTTCCAGCGTTCTTTCTGGCCACATTTCAGAAACGGTGTCTTTCCCTTGTTCCGGTGGGCTGTTCCGCTGCTCTGTCGCCTCCACATCAATTTTTTTGCCAGACATGATCACTTCGCCTTTCTCGATCCAGTCGTAAACTGTCTGGCGGCTTACGCCTTTGTGTTTGGCATATTCTGCCTTGCTCATTAGCATTATGACTCACCCTTCTTTTTCCAGTTGAGCCAGCCGCCCGGATATTTCTTCCAGTTTTTCCAGGGCTGGCTTGCAGGCCGCATCAATAACTTCACGAACCATTCCGGCGAGCTGTTCTTCTTCTGTCGGCGTTGTTACTTCCACACCTGATGGTTTCCCGCCCTTATCCCATACGCCCAACGGTACGAGTGCAACGTGATCGATAAGAAATGGCGTACCCTCAATAAAAAAATTGTCCTCGCCCATTACATCAGGAACTTCTGCCCCACCGGACGCACCACAAAACACAACCGACGGGCTGGTGGATATCTCCCCCCGGGCTTTCTGGATGTAATCGATGATTTCCTGCCCGTAAATCCGGCATACGCCCCACACCTCGTCACCGCGAATATACGGCAACATGACGGTGCCAATAATGCGCGACCGTTCGCCCACGTCTTCAAGGGTTTTGCTTTCGGGATGGTCGATGATGACGGGTACTCCGGCGCAACGTTCCAGGAACTGCGGATTGAGATAAGTTTGCGGTGAACGCCAGACAAATTCTTTTTCTTCGGCGCGATAGGCCATTCCGGTTCCTGTGATACGCAGGTTAATCAGCCACATGTTGGAAAACTGATAAGGCGACGGTAGCTGACCGTCCCGAATCTGCTTTGCCGCCTCAATTTCTGTTAAAAGCATAATGTCCCCCGGTTATAAGCAATAAGCCCCACCAAATCCGGCAGGGCTGAAATCAGCACGTTTTTCATGCCCCCGCGAGGCTTGCAACGTTAATTTTAACCAGGCGACGGGGAGGGATTTTGAAAGCACTAAGCCAGTTATTCGGATCCCCCTGATATTCAGTAATCCGCCGTCCGGCTTCATCCATTCTTACGGTTTTACGCAAATAGCCCGGCGTATTTTCCACAGCCCACTGAACACTGTCTTTTGCAGCCTGGTAAATCTGATCTTCCAGCACCGCCAGCGTTGCAGAATCTGAAACGGAACGAATATCCACATCACTGAATTTTTTAGCCAGCTTCTGTGCACCAATTAATGCACGCTTGCGGTAATCCATCGACTTTTCACCAGCAAACGGGGCTGGAGCGCGACGGCCCATATTGCTGTATGCGGAATCCGCTTTAGCCTGGGCTTCTGCCAGTGAGGATTCATCTTCGACTGACGCGACGATGTTTTTATTCGCGTCATCCTCGTCCGCTTTTGTGAAATCCTGTGCGGGGATCGCATTCAGAATTTCGATAATCTCCTGCGGAGTGCTGCCCTGCGACTCTGACAGAGCGTTAACCACCTCCATCAGTTTTAATCGCAAATCTTCTTTGCTTGCTGGCATTTTTACCACCTCTCTTTTTTCACCAAAAAATCACGACCATCAGGCCGGACGTTCTACGGGATAAAGCGCCCGCTGCATTAAACGCCGGGCGACCTCATGAATGCTCGGAGCAATCCCCAGCGGAGAATTGCGGCGTTCCTCGTCCTGGATGCGCTGTAATGCTTCAATCTGATCACGAGCGAGTAAAACGGGTTTCACGCTGGCTTTTCTCATAGTCATATCTCCTGAACAAAACAATGGTTATGATTGCACAAACTAAAATAACGATCTACATCGTTGCAATTTATGAAACAATAACGCATGATGATCGCGTTCTTCCCATTGACTTCAATCACCTGAAAAACAAAGCCCGCAACACTTCTGGCTGCGGGTTTTTTACTGGCACAAAAAAGCCGGGAAAAATCCCGGCCTCCGTCACTGACTGCAATTTTTCGATCCAGGGTATTTCCTGAATGCCTTACCATTGGGCTGATGTAATCCCATCCCGGCATGTGCCCGGCTGATGGTTTCGCGCATCTCTCCGAAATTATCCTGCCTTGCTGGTGGGCGTGCTGCCTTGCGGATACATTCCGCGCGACGTTTTGCCGCCTGTTCCCGTGCCTTGTCATCATTCGCCAGCATGATGACCTCAGCCCACCGCGCCGCCGCTCTCCGGTACAGACCACGCGCTTCCAGTGCTTCCGCTTTGCTGTCGTGAATCATGCGCCTGTTTTCTCCTTTGCTGCCCGGCGCTGACGTTTGCGCTTCTCATTCAGCGCCACCAGCCGCGTTTCTGCGTCCTGTTGTTCCTGTGGTGTCACCTCGCCGCACGGCTGGCCTTTCAGGTCGTAGCGTACCCCACCAGCCATTAAGGCGCGGTAATAGCGCGGACACTGCGCATAAGATGCCAGCGTCGCACGCAATGCCCCTGGCCCGAATGCCAGCCCCCTGACGGCGAGATCCTGCATCAGGTCGTCGAATATCCCCACCTTAAGCGGCTTCGGTGCTTCCCGGCTGAATAATTCTGGCCACAGTTCGATAAGGCGGTTAACGCGCCTGCGGTTTTTGCGCTGGCGTTTGGTCATATGCCGCCACGGTGTCGCCCCTGTGGGCTTCTGCTGCGCTTTCTGGTTACCGGGCATCACTTTATGCGCCGACGTGGTTTTATCCTGCTCTTGCGCCGCCTGCGTCGTTTTCTGCGGCGTGCCGTAAATGCCTTTTGGTTTTCTGTTAATGGTCAGCTTAGTCATGCTTTGCCCCATAGATGTTTCTGTTATATCGTCCACTCTCCTGATTTGTAAGATTCCCCGCTCAATACACTCTTAAGCTGCTTACGCGAAATATTGAATCGGCAATTCATCCTTCCTTCAGGCTTTATCTGATAACCAGCCGCGACCATTGCGGCAATTAGAGCACCGTTTGTGATATACGTCGGCTCCGTGGGTTTTCCGTTTGCCTTTGCTCTTATTTGATTCGCCCGTTCAACACAATGTTTCAGGCCGTAGGATGTCGGATTTTTACCGGGGAATGATGCAATTTTGCAGTCGGTAAGATTGTTCTCCCTTATCCAGCGCAAACAGCTTTTTGCCTCCTCCATAAAACAGACATAATCAAGCGGGTGCTCCCATGGCTTGTCACGGCTATACCGAACAAGACCATTGCGGTTAAAAAACGGGTATTTGGCAAGAATTACCGTTACTGCGTGTTTAATTTCCGTTTCGTCATCCTGATGTTCTCTTTCCGTTCCGTATGGGTAGTAATCGGAGCACCTGGGATAAATGCATCGTTTGCCACTGAAAGGCCATTGCTTCGCCATTTCAGGCGTTGAGTGATTACCGTCGTCCCGTTCGCGCTGTGCCTCTGTCCACTGGCTGGCGTATTCTGTGAAGCTCACTGGCTTACCCTGCCTCATCCAGTGCGCAATCATTATCAGAGTTCTGGTAAGGCTCTGAATATCGCCGCGTAGTCCACATGATGTCGCAAAACTTTTCAGTTCTTCACGCTCTATGTAAGTCATACCCTGAGGTATGTAACGTTCTGTTTTCATTTTTAACATTCCTGATTTTTTAATTCCTCACCTGCTACACAGTGAGAATTTATGAAGTTAATAACAATATGATTTTAAATGTATTTTTAAGTATTCACTTTAAAACCCCTATATATACGCAAATATGAGGCAAATAGTTAAGTTTTAGTTAAAATCTTTATTTGTTTTATTTTTTACCTGTTTGTAATTTCCAGAGAATTTATTCTATTTACTCACTATTCCTCACATTTACTACTCACATTTATTATTTGCCCTATATTCAAAAATAGAAAATGCGAATACACTTAACTCTTTGTTTTTTTAGTACAAAATTAACTCCTCACTTTTTGGTATATATACAGGTTGAGAAGTGAGGGAAACAGGGGTGATTTTTAAATATTCCCTGTCCCCCTCACTTTTACGCCTCACTTTTTACAGTGGGCGCACGTCATCATCGTCAATAGCGATTACGCCGTCACCTTCCAGCTTGTACAGCCAGCGTCGGAAGTTTTTCATCTCATACCCCAGCTTTTTCATGTCATCGCGCAACAACGGGATAGTGCATTTATCTCCGCGTTGCGTGCGTGAACGGATACAGCCCCATAGCGCGGCGTGATTCTCTGTCTTGTTAGCAACGTACTCGATGCGCTCCAGTTCAACTGGCGGACGGGGTTTATCCTCCAGCACCAACGACGTGATTAACTCCCCGCCTTCATCCTTGAAAAGCTCAACCTCGCGCAAATCGCAAGCCATTTCTTTCAGTTCCTCCGCATCCTTCATCTTGGTACATGCGATAACCAGGGCTTCACTGCCTGCACCTTCACGGCGTATCCGGTACTCTGCATCCAGTGCTGCACGAAACGCACTGGAACCGCGCGCACCCTTTGTTTCATCCTTGCCGGAATGGTGAATTACCAGCACTGTAGCGCCTGTACGCCGTTTCAGTTCGTCACATCCATGGACAAATGCCCCCATATCCCGCGCATCATTTTCATCGCTGCCACCAAAGCAACGCGCCAGAGTATCCAGAATAATCATGCGTACAGGTTTACCCGTTTCCAGCTCAACCTGTCGGGCAGCAATAACCATTTCATCAACATCACTCGGTGCGGCCGGAAAAATTGGACGATTTACCAGGTACAGATTTTTCACCTGCTCACTGTTCACCAGTTCCCATGCCTTGATACGACGAGGAACACCGATCCCGCCCTCACCAACGACATACATAACCGCACCATGTACAACCCTGCGACCTCCCCACGGGATACCGGTAGCAACATGACATGCCCACGAACACGCAAGGAACGACTTATAAGAACCGCTCGCACCGTATGTGCTACATAGCGAATTAGCCGGAATCACGCCCTTAACTACATAGCTAAGCTGTGAATCATATCCTTCCGATCCAATGCTCATTGGTAGTGTGGTTTTTCGCTGGCTGTATTGCTCGTCAGTAAGCATTTCTTCGTGCTCTGGCTGTTCGCGGATTCGTTGCAGGTAATCGCGCCAGTTCTCCGGCTCCCGGTCGGTGATGCCTTTGTATAATTTCGCCTCCTGTACGCCAGCCAGCGCCAGTTTTTCAGCGATAGCATTGATCTGGATTGGTTCGATCTCCCCCGCGAGATAGACACGCGCAAAGCGGCGTTTCTCGTCAATAATGCGGATATTCGCCAGGTCTGCCAGTTGCTTCGGCCCCAGGTAAACAGGTGGTACGTTATCGCCGTGTTTTCGTCCTTCGCTTTCAATCCAGTGTTGAGCATGGGAGTAAGCGTCCGTCCCGGCAAAAATGATTACCTCGGTGAATTTATCCTTCGGCTGATATTTTAAATTCGGTGCGTTTTTCACTTCTTACCTCCCGCAACCAACATTGCCCGGATTTTTTTAATATTCGTGGCTGCACGTCTTGCCACTGCCTGTTGTTTGTTTTCAACCAGAATAAAATCACGCTCAAACTGACGGCGCGGCATTACGCAGTCATATTCGTAAGCCTCACGGCGGTAGGTGATATTGCCTGGCGTAACGTGACGAATAACCACTCGTCCCCCACGTCTGGTGTCGCGGTAAATATCTCCGTGTCTGATTTCAGGCCGAGAGAGACCGCTGGCAGTAAAGCCAGAATTTTTCTTTTTCATGGTTTTATTTTCCTGTCAGCAGTTCCGGTTTTATTCCTGCACTAATACAGAGTTCAGAAAAGCCTTCTGCCGTACTTACAATTTCATTATTTCGCAGCCGGCATTGTGATTTCACTTTCCCTTTATCCAGGTAAACCAGTATGCGTCCGGTGAAATCCTCTGGCACATTCAGGGTAATTGTCATTGTTGCTGGCTTATTACCCATGATTCACCCCCCCCTGAATGACCTGATAACCGCAACTGGTCAGCAATTCGATAAATTCCGGCAGTGTGCCGAAACAGCAATCATCACGCAGACGTTCGCAGGATACTTCAACGCCGTTTTCGTAGTGACTCACCATACACCCGGTAAAATGCAGATCATCATCGTGATGGCACGTTGACGGCTTAATCAGTCGCGCACGTTCCGCCAGTTCCAGCAATGCTTCAACGCTTCCGGCAATTGCACCATCCGGCAGGTGGTAATTACGCACTATGCGCCCGTTCTCCACATTGACCAGCAACTGCCCGGTAAATTTCTCGTCAAACTGAATGCTGTTAAGGTCAGAAATTGACAGGTTATGCATGGTGCACCTCCTGCACATCAGCAATCAGAATATTTTGAGATTTATTCAGTGCATGCTCAGCAATAATCTGAATAGATTCCAGTACGCTCGATGTGAATACCGCATCTTTTTTATTCTTTGCCAGCCCTGCCGTGTAATTAATATCAATCAGCGCGTGCATTAGCGTTTTGATGGCTTCGGCGGCTGCGTCCGGCGTGTTTTTATTGCACATGATGCACCTCCTGGCGAATACGGGCAGCGAATACCATCACGCAGCCATCAGGAGATTGCTGGCGTGCTTCCTGTTCGCTGGTGGCCTCGATGTGAATCACGCGCGGTTGTGCCGTACTCAGGGCGATAAAACGCCAGATAAAATTGTTTTCGCATTTCTGAATAAACAACGTGTTTTCTTCACGCCCTTTCCATGTTGCCGAGATATAGCCCATGTCATTGAGCATCTCGCAGGCATCAACCAGCGTATCGGCGGCTACATGAACAGTATTTTTACCGTCAGCGATGCAATCACGGTGCACCGCCAGGAAGGTGTATATAAATTTAGGGTGAGTTTGGGTATGCTGTGTTCCAGCCATAATCGTTACCTCGTTTAACGGTTTGGTTAGACGCCCTGCATGTGTTCCAGCACTGCGGGGCGTTGTTTTTTGCGTAATGGTAAGTACAATGGTAATTACCATGTAACTATAGTAATTAAGGGTAATTACCATGTCAACACCATTAGAGAAACGATCGCCACCATACCAAATGCGACTACCAGAAGAATTTAGAGCGCAACTTGAGGAGGCAGCCAAAGCAGACGGCGACACCTCATTAGCTACTTGGATTAAACGAGTACTCCGCAAAGAATTACAACAGCGGGGCATCGAGCCAAAAGGTTGATGATTAAGGGTAAAATCAAGAATGTATATTCCTAGAAAATGGTTACTGATTGCAGCAGCATTGACACTTTTATATTTTTTTGTAGCAGGGCTACAAAATGGTGAAATAGAGGTCAAGCGCGACCACACCTCTAAAGATATAGGTAAAGTCACATTCAGCTTAAAGTCGGAATAGTTGCAATGTTGCACATAAATCCAAGCTAAGTTGATCAGCACCGGGCTACCAGAAAAAATCGTATCGGTCGCGCCACCAGCAAAATTTTTTGCTTTCCGGACGGCGTGGCCAACGGCATTTTGCAGCAAAATATTCTGCATTTCTGGCGTGCTGTAGTAACGGTGATCAGCGCCTTCACATTGAACGAACTTGTCGCTAAAATTCACCCATATAGCAAACATCGCGGTGCTACAGGTAATTCGTTCACAAAGGCGCTCCGGCAACGGGGCGCTTTCTCTTTTTGTAACGGTCAGAGCGTTACACATGGCTGTTTT